>DUMM01000098.1 GCA_012839845.1 Bacillota bacterium
ATTTAGCTCTTGAAGGGAATTAACCCTTGGCACCGGTACGAATATATTGTTCCTGCTCCAACCCACAAGGTTCTCAACAAGCCCTTTTTCATTAGCCTGGCCGGGATTGCAGAATGTGGACTTAAAAATGAAGACGGTGGATTTGGCCACGGCATCGAGCCGGATTTTTGGCTGCCCGCCTCATCGCCTATGGCTAGCTGGGCAGCAGCCCGTGTCTTGCTGGAGGTTGATGCCGGGCCTGACCTTCCCATGGTGCAGGATTTGGTGGGTTATCTCTGCCGCACGCAGCGGCCCACGGGTATGTGGCCGGCGGTTCTCCCCGAAAACAATGCCTTCCCCCACGCCCCTTGGTGGGAGTGGGAACCTGGAGTGGAAGAGTCGTGGATGTTTAATCCCAGTGTGGAACTTGCGGCTTACCTCATCCATTGGTCGCCACCAGCAAGCAGTGCCGCTGAGCAGGGCTGGAAGACGGTGGGCCGTGCACTGCAGCGCCTTATGAACTGCACCGATATGGATATGCATGAGATCAGCAACTACCTTTCATTTAGTGACTTAATGAAGCCTAGGGCGGTAGAGTTGGAGGAGAGAACCGGTTATCTGCTGACGGATGTAGAACGGAAACTTTCGGAGCTCGCCGCGGCCGCGGTGGAGATGGATGTTTCCCAATGGAGCCGCGGCTACAAAGCGCTGCCCCTAACCTATATTGAGGGGCCGAACAGCTTCCCCTGTGAAGTGTTTGGCGACCTGGTTGATGAAAACCTCGATTTCTATGCAGAACAGGTTGATGAAAACGGCCTTTGGCCCATTGCCTGGGAGTGGACTGACTATCCCAACGAGTTCGCGATAGCCAAAAGGTATTGGCAGGGGATTATTGCACTGGAAAGATACCGGATCTTGCGGGCCTTCGGCCGGTTGACTTGGCCGTGATAGGTCCGGTAACGGCGGCATTTTCTCTGCTGCTTAAAGCAAAGTACCCCTAGAGGTATAAACTAGAGAAATGTAGAAGTACATATCTCGCCATGTGTTCGATGCTTCAGTGTTGTGGTGAAGTGAGGCTGCATGGGATTCCAACAAGTGCTTGCGGGGTCAAATACTCTGGAAGAAGCGCAAGTAAGCGTTATAAGATCCAAGTTTGAGATCCGTTTTATGGCTGTCTTAAGGCTATCCCAATCTCCTGGGCAGCTGAGGAAGGGCGTAAGGCAAATCTTAGGGGAGTGAGTGGTGAGAGAACAATTGACAGCAGCAAAGATAAGAGATGAACTACGGGCTTTAGGACGCTACATGATCGATAATCAGCTGGTATGGGGCAGCTCCGGCAATATCAGTGCCAGGGTTGGAGAAGACAGCTTTCTGATCAGCGCCAGTGGCGCTTGGTTGGGAGACCTTGCTCCAGAAGACCTGGTGGAATGCAGCATCAGCGGCAATAGGGCCCTTGGCGAAACGAAGCCTTCCAAGGAATTTCCCCTGCATCGGGCCATCTACGCGCTGCGGCCGGAGATCAATGCGGTTATCCATTCGTCTCCTTTTTACAGCACGCTGATTGCCTGCACCAAGGAATCGGTGTGCAGCAATTGGTTTGTGGAGTCCATGTACTACCTTGAACGGGTGGGAAGGGTTAGTTACAGCCATCCCGGTTCTGATGAATTGGTGGAGAGCATCAAGAGGGAAATCATGGGGGCCAATGTCTTGATCATGGAAAATCATGGGGTACTGGTATGCGATACCAGCATTAGGGAGGCCAGGATGGCCCTGCACACCCTGGAGGTAATGTGCCGCATGATGATCACCTGCAAGAGCGCCGGGCTGAAGATCCAGACTTTGCCTGATGAGATAGTGGAGGATTTCTTAACCAACTCAGGATACCGGCCTCGAAGGAGGTGGCCTGATGATCGGAGTAGTGGCAGATGACATTACCGGCGCCCATGATATCGGCAGCATGTTTGCCAAATCAGGTGCTTTGGTTCACGTGTTTTCATATGAAGAAGAGTTGAGTGCAGAGGATATCAGGCGATGGGGGCTGCCCGATGTGATCGTCATCGACACCGACTCCCGCTTTGACTCCCCCAATGCGGCCTATGAGAAGGTGTTTAGGGCCGTAAGACTGCTTCGGGTATTGGGGTGCCGTCAGTTCTACAAGAAAACCTGCTCTGTCTTTCGAGGCAATATTGGGCCTGAACTTGATGCCGTCTTGGATGCACTGGGAGAGGACTTTGCCGGCATAGTCGTTGGTTTTCCCAAGAATGGCCGGCAGACCATTGACGGCATTCACTATGTGCACGGGATAAAGCTGGAGGAATCAGAATTCCGCAATGACCCGGTACACCCGATGCATTGCTCCAGCCTGGTTGAGCTTCTGGCCAGTCAAACAAGGCGCTCCGTGGGATTGATTAGGCATACCGTGGTTAACCAGGGAGTGGAGGCGGTGCGGAGAGAGGTCGGGAGATTAAGGGAGAGTCATCAATACGTGATTTTTGACGTGGTGGACCAGACTTCTCTCAAGACCATCGCCGGTGCCATTTACCACTTGCCGGTTTTGGGAGGCAGCTCTGCCTTGGCTGAGGAACTGCCGGTAAAGATAATGGATAGAGATAGCCAAACCGCGATTAGTCCACCCCCGACCAATGGAATGGGGATTTTGTGTGCGGCCGGCAGTCTTATGCCTCAGACTAAAGCGCAGGTAGAGTACATGCGACAGCAGGGCATTCCGGTGTTTGAATTAGATACTCTACAAGTCTTGGATGACAATAGGCGGCATACGCTGGTCCAAGGTCTTTGTCGGAAAGTCGGCGGTGCTTTACAGGAAGGCAGTGATGTTGTGGTTCACACCAGCAACGATCCCGGGATTGTGGCGGAAACCAAGCGACGGGGACAGGTTGCAGGTCAATCGGCCGCCGAAGTCTCTCGGCTTGTCTCTGAAGCCCTGGCGGAGGTTGTGGCCAACTGCGTAGAGGAGCTGGGCTTGAATCGGCTGTTGATAGCCGGTGGCGACACTTCAGCGTCAGTTTGCTCCCAGCTCGGGATAAAAGGCATGCGGGTGTGGAGAGAGATAGAGCCGGGAATCCCGTCTTGCATATCACTGGGTGGCAGACCGCTTTTCTTGGTGCTGAAATCAGGCAGTTTCGGGAGTCCCGACTTTTTTGCTAAGGCAGCGGTCCATTTAAGAAGTGGAGGCTGACCGACAGGAGGCACCGGAGAGTGACCTAGAATCCGCTGCCTGATTGATATCTAGATCTCGCTTTCGGTTGCTAAAATTGAAGCTGCCGAGGGAAAAGTGGGGGCGGTACAAGTGCGGGGACTGGCAACAATCCTCTTATTCGAACTGGCGGGTGAGGTCTTTGTGTCTTTGACTGGAATTCCTTTCCCCGGCCGCGTACTGGGCTTGCTCTTGCTGTGGATAAGCCTCTGCAAAGGTTGGGTAGCTGAGGAATCCATTGAGTCTGCGGCCGATTTTCTCTTGCAAAACTTGACGTTATTCTTCACACCCATTGTAGTGGGTGCAATGGTGTATCGAGAGGTCCTCACAGCTCATTGGTTTGCCATCAGCCTCAGCCTGTTTCTCAGCACAGCGGTGGGACTGCTTGTCACAGGTAAAGCAGCCCAGCGGCTCGACAAGGTGGGATCCAGATGATGGTTGAGTTCACTGCCTTGACTGAGATTGCATCTTCCAAGACCTTTGGCGCAGCTCTTACTCTTGCGGTGTTTCTGCTTGCCGAGAGGTTCCACCGCCGGCGTCCTTCACCGCTCACCCACCCGCTGCTGATCAGCAGTCTTAGCATCATCTTGTTCTTGGAAATATTTGGTATCGACTACTCGGCGTACAATGAAGGAGGGCAGTTGATCAGCTTTTTCCTGGGGCCAGCCACCGTGGCCTTGGCTCTTCCTCTTTACCGCCGAACAAGAGAGATCCGCCGGCGGGCAGTGATGGTCTTGACCAGCGTGAGTGCTGGCGCTGCGGCTGCGATGGTCGTTGCCGCTGTGGTGGTTAAGCTCTTGGGGGCCGGTCCGCGGCTTGTTCTTTCCATGATTCCAAAATCGGTTACTACACCTATTGCCGTTGAGATTTCGGGAATTATCGGGGGTGAAAAGGCCTTGACCGGTGTATTTGTAGTACTCACCGGCATCCTGGGAGCTATGTTTGGGCCGGAGTTCTTGCGGGCTTGCGGAATCCGGGATGAAAGGGCAGTGGGTTTAGCCCTCGGGACGGCATCCCACGGTATCGGCACCGGCAGAGCTATCAAGGAAGGTGAAACCACAGGCGCTTTTAGCGGTTTGGCCATGGGATTGGCAGGTCTCATCACTGCAATTCTTGCACCCTTGGCAGCAATGGTCTTCGACAGGTTCTAGCGGAGGTCCAGCTTCAGGGTGCGTATTCTAGGATATGTGGTAAGGCGCGGTAGGAATCTATGCCCAACTCTCGGCACTCAGCGGGCTGACCGGGGTACTTGACGCTGACCCATGTTCTTACCTTGACGGCGTCAAATCCCTTGATCAGCCTTGTTGTTCCTTTGGGAAGCTGAGGGTTCATCCGGGTGATAGTCCAGGTAGGCTGTCTGTCCAGTTCCTCCCAGTGCCAGCGTACCGCTGGCGGTTGAAACTGTCCATACAAGGCCACGAACAATCGCCCATCTGCGAATTCAGCCCAGATCAAGACGGGCGTATGCTTATTGTTGCGAAAGCGGAAGTCCTTGGCGCCCCAGGCGACGGTTGCATCCCGTCCTGGAGGTACGTAGGTAACCATCATGCTGTGTGGATACCTTTCGATCACCTCCAGGTCGGCGGCGATTGCAGCATTGTATAGAGAGGATGCGATCTTGCAGACTCCTCCTGCCAGAGTGCCTATGATGTCTGTGCCGACGTAAGTCGGACCCTTGGCATAACCCCTTTCCTCAGTAAACGGCCCGATGATGCTGTTCAGGGAGAATACCTCGCCGGGTGGTATTACAGTTCCCGCCAGGTAAGCTGCGGCGGTTTTTAGGTTGACCTCTTCCTCATACATGGGCTCAGAAACGGTAATTGCAAACGCAGAGACGAGGCGCCTGGCTCTTACCTGTTCCTGAAGGCGGGTTAGCTTGAGGGGCTTGTTGGTTGTCCAAGGAAGGTCTTTCTCGTTAAGATACGCGTGGGAATCCTCCTTCGCCGACCAGGAAGGTAGCATATGACAAGGACAGTCTGGATCCAATGATGTGAAAACGGGGCGAAGTCTTTCACTGCTGGCGGCGTCATAGAAAAGGGACTGGCTGGTGCAAGGGAGGGTAGGAACGCTGCGGCTGTACAGCAGATATAAGGCGATGATGAGTACATAGGCAGTGCAATCCCAAAGACGGCCAGCCATCGGCCTTGGATTTCTTTGTCCAGGTGGTCTGCGAGGCAAGTGGATTCCCCCTTGGAGGAGCCGCACAGTGTTTGACAGATTAAATGTATGTGGGGTAGAGCAGCCGTATGCGGTTCCCCAAATTGGACAATTTCAGTTTGAACAAGCTTTTATTCATGTTATAATAGGGAAGGTTTATCAGGATTTTGTCGTAGGAGGAGATTTGATGAAGGTCCTTGTCATAAACAGCGGGAGTTCATCCCTGAAATACAAGGTCTTTGATATGACCGACGAACGCGTTCTGGCCTCCGGTCTTGTTGAGAAGATAGGAGTAGCTGGTGACCTCCAGCCGGTTACATATCAGCCTACCGGTAGAGATAAGATCAAGGCAGAAGAATCACTGCCTACCCATCGAGATGCGCTGCAGTACGTGCTGAACCAGCTGTCTGACCCTGAAGTTGGAGTATTGGGCTCCTTGTCGGAGATCCGAGCAGTGGGCCATCGGGTTCTCCATGGCAAGGAGATTTTTACGAAATCCACATTGATAGGCGAGAAGGAAATCGAAGCCCTGAAAACCCTAATTGAGGTAGGGCCCTTGCATATGCCTGCCAACATCGGCGGTATCGAGGCGTGTATGGCTCTCATGCCTGGGGTTCCTCAAATTGCGGTGTTTGACACTGCGTTTCACCAGACTATGCCCAAAGCGGCCTACCTGTATGCACTTCCGTACGAGTATTATGAAAGATTTGGTATTCGGAAATACGGGTTCCACGGCACCTCCCACCGTTATCTGACCTTGCGGACAGCTGAATTGATGGGGAAGAAGCCTGAAGATATTAACCTGATCACCTGCCACCTTGGAAATGGCAGCAGTCTTGCGGCAATAAAAGGCGGCAAGTGCTATGATACCAGCATGGGATTTACTCCCCTCGAGGGATTGGTTATGGGTACCCGGTGCGGAGATATAGATCCGGCGGTTATTCCATTCCTTGGCAACAAGCTTAATCTTACCTGGGATGAGCTTGATACACTGATGAACAAAAAGAGCGGATTGCTGGGCCTCTCCGGTGTGAGCAGCGACATGCGGGACCTTGGTGCTGCCCGTGAGCAGGGCAATGAAAGGGCTCAGATAGCCTTTGATGTATTCATTCATAGGTTGGTATCCTACATTGGTGCCTACTATGTGGAACTGGGAGGAGCCGATGCTATCGTCTTTGCTGGTGGTATCGGCGAGAACGATTGGGAGGTTAGAGACCTAGTTTGCGAACGGCTGGCGGTTCTGGGGGTTTCCATTGATCGTGAGCTTAACCGACGTGTAAGAGGTCAAGAGGTTAAGCTCTCTACAGAGGATTCAGCCATCGAAATATGGGTAGTGCCGACAGATGAAGAACTCATGATCGCCAGGGATACAGCAGCTTTGGCTAGAGAATTAGTTAAGGCTTGAGAAGCGTGACAGCCCTAAGTCAACACGGATGGTGAAGACTAGTTTAGGCTGGGGTAGTCATCGGTGTTCGAATGCGTAAACCGGTTGTGGTGAGGCCGGCCTTGTGAGTCGCGAAAGAGCCTACCCTCTGCGGCAGAGGGTAGGCCTGCGGTTACTTTCCCTTGTCCTTAGGCCTAAAGGTTACGCATTGGGTTTCAGAAGAGTCGTCAGCCTTGTCTTGTTCTGTAAGGGAGCCGAATTCCATATCGCCCCGGCCGGCCCGACTGGGAGAACGGGGAACTGTGGCTACCTGGATGGCCTCCGCACGACAAAGATTGTCAGACCAGTAGACACAGTTTTCTACGGAGCATTTGATTCTCTCCAGGTTTTCCACGGTATACCTCCTTTAGCCCGTAGAGTATCTTAGCTGTTTACTGGTAGTTTGCCTGGTCGTTGCATTGTTTATTATGGGTTTAGCAGAATCAAGGCAAAGGCTAAATAGGGACAGGCCTGACAAGGGCAACTTGACAAGGACCTGCAGGGCATGGTATTATCAAGCCGCTGCGGGGAGCGGCAACAGATTCGTAACAAAAGGTAAGCTGAGGGAAGAGCACCGCCGGGGCTGCAGGCGGTGCCGCAGGGTCCCTGCGGGTCGGTGGGACCC
>DUMM01000099.1 GCA_012839845.1 Bacillota bacterium
GAATACTGCATACATAAGAAGATCTCACCTCTGAGTACTTAGTACTCGTCGCTGGACAGCAACGGTGGGATCTTCTTCTATTTTTTTGGAGCCAACTCCTGTCCTACAGTAACTTTATACTAGCATGCTATCTTCAGCTCAAGAACACCATGGCATCGTTGTCTATGGTATAATAGTATACGGTTATACGCCTGAAGGGGAGGGAGAAGCAACATGCCGGAGAAAATCCTGGTGGTTGATGACGAGCAGTCCATCGTTGAATTGATTAAATTCAATTTAGAAAAAGAGGACTGGCAGGTTGTCACAGCTTACGATGGTGACGAGGCCTTGGATGTATTCCGCCGGGAAAGGCCAGACCTGGTCCTACTAGACATCATGCTGCCCATCAAGGACGGCTGGCAGGTCTGCAAAGAGCTGCGGGAGACCTCATCGGTCCCCATCATCATGCTGACGGCTAAGGGCGATGAGCCGGATAAAATTAAGGGATTAGAAATCGGAGCCGATGATTATATCACCAAACCTTTTAGCCCCAAGGAACTTGTGGCGAGGGTAAAGGCAGCTCTGCGCCGGGCGTCCCAAGCAGCACCGCCCAGTGAGCATGTGGTCACTCTAAAGGACCTTAGAATCGACATTGACCGCCATCAGGTTACCCTTGCTGGTGAGCCGCTGACCTTAACGCCCAAAGAGTTTGACCTCTTGCTGCTGCTGGTGCAGAACAAGGGAAAGGTCCTCACCAGGGACATGCTGCTGGAGCAGGTTTGGGGCTATGACTACGGCGGTGAAACCAGAACCGTTGATGTCCACATTCGCCGGTTGCGGCAAAAGATGGGTGAAGATCCGTCCCGCCCCCGCTACATTCACACCGTGCACGGTGTAGGCTACAAGGTAGAGGAGCCTCGATAAGATGAAAGACGCTCGCTTTCAGCGCTTGAGCAGAAAGATCGTCCTTTTTCAGGCGATATTGCTGCTTTCCGTGATTGCAGCCACCGCCCTGGGCGTTGGGCTGATGAGCATCGGCTGGCGGCTGCTGTGGCTTCTGCTTGTCACCGGTACTGCCGTCTATGTGACGTATTCATATACCCAAAGCCACTTTTTTGATCCGATTCACAGCATCCAAGCATCTATCAACCGGGTGACCCAGGGGGACCTGGAAGAGCGAGTATTTCTCCGGTCTGCGGGCGATCGCGAATTTGTGGAACTAAGCGAAGCCATTAACGCCATGACGGAACACTATGCCCTCCTGGTAGAGGAAGCAAACCGGCATCGGAACCACCTCAACGCCATTCTATCCAGCCTGGTTGACGCACTCATAGTAGTAGATCGAGAACTGCGGATTACCCTTGTCAATCCTGCTGCTGTTGATCTTTTCGGCATCAGCCCCGACAGCCGCGGCCGCTACCTTCTGGAGAGCATCCGCAACTACGACCTGGTCCAGCTGTTTCAGCGGGTACTGACTGACCAGGAGACTGCCCAGCAGGAAATCCAGCTCTTTGCTCCCCAGCACTCCATTTTGCGAGCCATTGTCAGTCCCATCCGCTCCCAGGAAGGTGACAAAGTCCTGGGCGTTGTGGCTATCCTTCACGATATAACCGAACTCAAGCGGCTGGAGAAGATGCGGACAGACTTTGTTGCCAATGTGTCCCATGAGCTCCGAACTCCTTTGACCGCAATCAAGGGCTTTGTGGAAACCCTGCTGGACGGCGCCCTGGAGGATCCAGAGGCTGCCCGGCGGTTCCTGGGGATTGTATCTGTGGAAACTGACCGCATGGTGAATCTGGTGAAAGACCTTCTGGAGCTGTCTCGGTTAGAGGGCGCCGAAAGGGCGGGAAACCAGGTGCCCGTGGATATGGTGCAGCTGGTGGAGGATATTGGAGAAAGCTACTGCGGGAGAGCGGCTGAGGAACAGCTGGAGTTCCACCTGGAGATTGAGGACGAGCCTCCGAAAGTGCTCGGCGATGCCACCCTCTTGCGCCAAGCCATCACTAATCTCTTGGACAACGCGCTCAAGTACACCGACCCGGGGGGACATGTGTGGCTGTCCCTTGCCAGCAGCGGCGACCGGGTCTATGTAGCGGTTAGGGACACCGGCATAGGCATCCCCTCTAAACACCTGAGCCGAATCTTTGAACGCTTTTACCGGGTCGATAAAGGACGCTGCCGCAAGCGAGGCGGTACTGGGTTGGGCCTGGCCATTGTCAAGCACATAGTAGAGAAACACCAGGGCAAGATCGATGTGGAGAGCGAGTATGGAGAAGGCAGCTGCTTTACCATCACCCTGCCGGCCTATGTGGAAACAGAGGAACAGCCGCAGGCGGTTCCGGACCTGGAAGCCGCATCGAGCTGAAGCTTGAGCTGCCCAAGAGCGGCCATGGCTGTAACTGAAAGCAGAGGTTTCTCGTCAGCCTCGAACTGCCTAACTCGGCTAAATGCTCCTTGCCCGCCAGAAATAAACAACCAGAAGCAGCAAGAGCCCCCACAACCAGCTGACCATCCGCCGGTACCAGGGGGCTTTTGATGGTCCCAGTGCTCTATAGTGCTCCATATAATCCTGATCGGCAGCCGTGATCTTCTTCCCCCTCACCATCACCAGGGCCAATACTACGGCCAGAAGCCCCTGCAGCTGACGGGAGTTGAAAAACAAGGTCTCGGCGGCAAAGAAACCTGTGACCAACTGAGTCAGGCCGAGAAAAAACAATGCCACCAGGCCCATCTGTCCTGGAAAACGGGCCTTTCTTCGCAGGCTCCATACCAATATGAAGGTAATATACGAACCAACTGCCTGGTAAGCTCCCAGGGGGTGGTATATGTCGCCATCCCAGTGGATACCCCAGGGCACGCTGGTCATTCTACCGAGACAGCTGGTGCCGACAGATGTGATGGCTAGCCCCAAGGCCAGAGGTGCGGCAAGGATATCCGCCAGCACCCTGTAATCCCAGCGGTACTGGTGGATATACCAAAAGGTCACCAATCCAAAGCCCAAGACAGCACCGAAGGGAGACAAACCGTTGCCTATGTTGAGCAGATCTTCGGGGAAGGCGAGAAAGTAGGGAAGCTCGGTAAGAACGAAGAAAAACCTCGCCGTCAAGAGTCCGGCGATAAATACACTCACGAGATAATCCAGTACGAGATTGACGGGAAAGTCCCGCCGGCGGGCCTCCCGCAGAGCCAATATGATCCCAGCGCCGTAACCCACTGACAGCATAAAGCCGTATGCGTAGATGTGGAACGGACCCAACTGAAACAGAACCGTGTCGATAGCAAGCGGCAGCACTTCGATAACTAAAGGGTGCTGCCTCCCCCCTTCCGGCCGCTATTTAGATACATTCAGCTCTGCTGCCTCTGCTGCCGCCGTGTTCCGCCTGCCCTTTTCCCTCCTTGTGCCCCAGCTCCGAAACCAGAACGCCCATCAGCATCAAAGCCGCCCCCACCTGGCCCTGCAGCGGCAAGCGCTCACCTAAGAACAGGAAGGCCAGGAGAGAGGCGAAGACAGGCTCTAGAGAGAAAATCAGGCTGGCCCGGGTGGGAGTTGATGAAGGCTGCACCCGAATCTGCAGATATTGGCACCCTGCTGTGGCAAACACAGCAAGATATCCAAGGCCCGCCCACTGCACGACTTCAGTGAGTCGGGGCAGCGGATCGGTCCACAGGGCGGCGGCTAGACTCACCGCCGCCACTGTACCGGTTTCCACCCACGTCAGCAGGAGGGGATCAGCCAAAGCCCCGTATCTGTCCACCGTTATAATCTGAAAAGCACACAACCAGGCGCAGATCAGAACCCACAGATCGCCCCTTTGCAGGACAAAGGGCTCTGCAAAATCCACGGTCAGCAGGGTCAGACCTATGGTAGCTGTTATCACTCCCATCAATGCTGCCCTTCCTGGGGGCTTGCGCAGCATCACCGATGAGAGGATGGGAGTCAACACGACACAAAGGGCTGTGATGAATGCAGCCTTAGATGCCGTCGTGTATTGGATACCCACAGTTTGGGTAATAAAGCTTCCCCAGATCAGCACTCCCAATGTAACGCCCTTATATACAGTTCTTCGAGTTGCTGACCCAAACTTCCTGGCGGCAAAGGGGGTAAGAATGAGAAAAGCTATGAGAAACCGCATACCCACCAGGTACAGCGGAGGCAGTACCGATACGAGGGTCTTCAGCACAGGAAAGGTCCCACCCCAGATGAGGGTGACCATTACCAAGATCAGGTCAGCTTTCAGAGGAGTGATTTTTCTGACCCCATCAAACCCCAAACCCTTTTCCTCCCGATTCCACAGGCCCTGCAAGAGCCTCTCAGTCTATCTTTAGGTCTCCGTGTTTGGCGACATGGGCCGCCAGACCGCCGTCGGCCAAAAGCCGAATCATTACATCGGGCAGCGGCGGTGCCTGGAGTACTATATCCTGAGTCTTGTTATAGATCTTGCCGCTGCTCAAGTCAACCTCCAGTTCATCGCCGGCGCTGATCTTGTCAGTATCGCAGATCAAAACCGGCAGTCCTACATTAATGGCATTGCGGAAAAAGATCCTGGCAAATGACTTGGCCAAAACAGCACTGACACCGGCCATCTTGATAATAGTGGGAGCGTGCTCTCTGCTGGACCCCAGGCCGAAATTGTTTCCCGCCACGACAAAATCCCCGGGCTGCACCTTAGAGGCAAACTCAGGGTCGGCGTCCTCCAGCACATGCTTGGCCAGCTCCGGCAGGTTGGAACGGAGGTGAAAGAGCCTCCCCGGAGCAATATGGTCGGTAGAAATATTGTCCCCAAACTTCCAGGCTTTACCTTGCAATCGCATTGTCCATTACCTCCCTGGGATCAGTGATAACACCAGTCAGTGCGCTGGCGGCAGCCGCAGCGGGAGAGCCGAGGTAGATAAATCCTTTGGGATTGCCCAGCCTCCCCTGGAAATTCCGATTAGACGTATTCAGAGATACTTCGCCGTCGCCTAAGACGCCTTCATGCACTCCAACACAGGGTCCGCAGCCCGGAGCCAGGACTACAGCCCCGGCAGCCACCAAAGTCTCTATATAACCCAAGCGGATTGCCTCCAAGAAAATCCTGCGGGAGGCGGGGACCACGATGCACCGCACTCCTGAAGCTACCCTCTTGCCCTTGAGGATCGACGCCGCCACCGCCAGGTCCTCCAGACGGCCGTTGGTGCACGAACCGATGAACACCTGGTCCACTTTGGTGCCCGCCAGTTCCTTCACCGGATGCACGTTATCCACGGTATGGGGTGCCGCCAGCATAGGCTCCAGCTGGCTGACATCAACAGCAATCACCCGCTCGTAATCGGCGTCGGGGTCAGCTGACAGCGGACGGTACTCAGCTCCTCGGCCTTGAGATTCTAAATACTCTCGGGTCACTTCATCACTGGCAATTAAGCCCACCTTGGCGCCGGCCTCCACCGCCATATTGGCCAGTGTCAGCCTTTCGTGCATGGGCATAGCTGCGATAGTCTCGCCGGCAAACTCCAGCGCCTTGTAAGTGGCTCCGTCTGCGCCCAGCATGCCGATGAGGTGAAGAATCAAGTCCTTGGCACATACGCCGGGCGGCATCTTGCCGGTCACTTCGATCAGGAAGGTCTCAGGCACTCTAAACCAGGTTTTCCCTAAAGCTATGCCCATTGCCACGTCGGTAGAACCCATGCCGGTGGCAAAGGCGGCCAAAGCGCCCGCGGTACAGGTGTGGGAATCTGCCCCAATGATTACCTTGCCGGGGGCGGCGTAATCCTCGGCAACCAGCTGATGGCACACTCCTTCGCCGACATCGGACAGACGGCAGCCGGTTTTTTGCGCGAATTCCCTCAGCAGTATATGATCGTTGGATAACTCCTTCCGGGGGCTGGGGGCCGCGTGATCAATGAACAGGATGGTGCTTTCCGGGCGGGCTGCCTTCTCCATCCCGATTTTCCGCAGCTGCTGCACCGCCAGGGGCCCGGTACCGTCTTGGGTGAGAGCTACATCCACTTCACAGACAATGATCTCGCCGGCGCGGACTTCCCGCCCTACCCGCTGGCTCAGAATCTTTTCAGCCAATGTCAATCCCATTCTCGCCATCCTCCTGCCCTCTCTTGGTTTAGTTCCATCCGGGATGGGGAATGCCTTCCCGCCTCACCCCGTGTACCTTGTATTAACTACCGAATTGTACACAAATCCTCTAAACGCGGAAAATCGGCAGCGGACCTGACGAAGTCCGGTGCCGATTTTCACCGTATGTCATCTGATGCTTCCCTCTGCTCAGACAGCATCTTTGCCCCGCTTCATTTCCTGCTTGAAATCCTCGTAGATGTAGACCAATTCCTTATCGAAGAGAGCCCGCTTGAGGGAAACAGCAGTCTCCCTGACTTTGGGAAGCAGCAGCTGGGCTTCCTCCCTAGTGAGACTAATGCCGTACTCCATGAACTTGGCCATCAAGGCTTTGGTACCCGAGTGCTTCCCGATGACGATCTGCCGCTGCAAACCTACCTCTTCCGGTGCAAAGACCTCATAGGTGGAGGCGTCTTTCAGCACGCCGTCGGCATGGATCCCAGACTCATGGGCAAACATATTGGTGCCGACGATGGCCTTCCAGGCCGGCAGTTCTCGGCCGGAAGCCCGGGCCACATATTCGCTGGCTTCCCGAAACATATCTGTCTTGAAATTGAGGTCGATCTTGGCTAAGTACTTCAGGGCCATCACCACTTCCTCGAGAGCAGCATTGCCTGCCCGCTCGCCCAGGCCGTTGATGGTCACCCCGACGAACTTGGCCCCTCCCCGGACGCCTGCTAAGGCATTGGCTGTAGCCATGCCGAAATCGTTGTGGGTATGCATCTCGATATCGAGACCGGTTGCTTCCCGCAGAATTCGCACGTGTTCGCAGATGGTGAAGGGCTCCATGATACCCACAGTATCACAGTAGCGCAGGCGGTCAGCTCCGGCATCCCGGGCTTCCTTCCCAAACTTGATCAGAAAGTCCATATCCGACCGGGAGGCATCTTCAGCATTGACCGAAACGTACAAATCATGGCGCTTGGCGAAGGCCACCGCTTCGGTCATATGCTTCAGCACCCAATCCCGATCGGTCTGGAGTTTGTGCTTGATGTGGATGTCGGAGGTGGAGATGGATATCGCCACCGCGTCCACCCCGCACTCCAGGGAGGCTTCTAAGTCTTTAATCACGGCCCGGTTCCAAGCCATGATGCTGGCCCGCAAATTCGCCTTGACGATGGCCCTAATGGCTTCCTGCTCATCGCCGCCCATGGCCGGAATCCCAGCTTCTATCTGGTGCACTCCCATTTCATCTAGAAGTTTGGCAATCCGCACCTTTTCGTTGTTGGCAAAGACGACACCCGCTGTCTGCTCACCATCCCGCAGAGTGGTGTCCACAATCATCACAGGTGCATGATTCCGTGGATCCGTGAGCTTTGACACTTCACATGCCCCCTTGTCGAGAAACTGGTCCGCCGCCCATATATAACTTCATATCATCAAACAAGTAATATGCTGCGCTTGTGAACTTAAGGACAACTGCTGCAGACTATTTGTTCCACTATACTCCAACCCCGCAGGTCTGTCAATGGGTTGCGAGATTACCTAGACTTGGAGTTTCTGGCGGATCAGTTCATTTACCTTTTGGGGATTGGCCTTGCCCTGGGAGAGCTTCATCACCTGGCCCACCAAGAAGCCGATGGCCTTAGCCTTACCGCTTTTCACATCGGCCACCGGACCCGGATTTGCCTCCAGCACCTCAGCGATCATAGCCTCCAGGGCAGAGTCATCGCTGATTTGCCGCAAGCCCTTCTCTTCCACGATTGTCTCCGCGGACTTGCCGGTGGCAAACATCTCCTCCAGCACATCCTTGGCCACCAGGTTGCTCACCGCGTTTTCCTGCACCAGCCGCAAGAGGCCTGCTAAATCCTTGGGCCTGACAGGAGAACTGGCGGCTTCCAGCCCATGGGCCTTAAGCCACCGCTGCACCTCGCCCATAACCCAGTTGCTCACCAGCTTCGGATCATTGACCTCCTCCACACACTCCTCGAAATAATCGGCTAGATCTCTGCTGCTGGTGAGAATCTCCGCTGCATAAAGGGAAAGATCGTACTGTTCTACGAACCGGTTCCGCCTGGCATCGGGCAATTCCGGCAGTTCCTCCCTGATAGATTCTACCCAGCTGGGCTCAACCTCCAATGGATAGAGGTTGGGGTCAGGAAAGTACCGGTAATCGGCGGCCTCTTCCTTGCTCCGCATGGAGAAGGTCACTCCCTGCGTTTCATCCCAGTGGCGGGTTTCCTGCACCACCAACTCCCCTGCTTCCAGCAAGGCTTTCTGCCGCTCTACCTCAAACTCCAAGGCCCTCTGTACTGCCCTGAAGGAATTCAGGTTCTTGATCTCGCATTTGACTCCGTAGGTACTGCTGCCTTTGGGTCGGAGGGAAATATTGGCATCACATCTCAGCGAGCCTTCCTCCATTTTGCAGTCGGATACCTCTGCGTACTGCAGCAGCTGCCTGAGCTTTTCCAAAAACAGCCGGGCCTCCTCGGGGGAGCGAATATCCGGCTCTGTCACAATCTCGATCAAACCTATCCCCGCCCGGTTGTAGTCCAGAAGGGAATAAGCAGCGCTCATAATATCCTCACCAGCGTGGACGGATTTGCCTGCTTCCTCCTCCAGATGTACACGGTTAATGCCGATCCGGCGGACTTTGTCGCCTACCAGCAGTTCTACATAGCCGGCGCTGCACAGAGGCAGTTCATGCTGAGATATTTGGTAAGCTTTGCTTAGATCAGGATAAAAATAGTGCTTCCGGGCAAACACGGAAAACTGGTTGATCCTGCAGTTGAGCGCCAATCCGGCCTTAACGGCCAGTTCCACGGCCCGTCTGTTGAGCAGCGGCAGCGCTCCCGGCAGCCCCAGGCAGATGGGACACACCTGGCTATTGGGATCAGCGCCAAATTCCGTACTACATCCGCAGAAAACCTTAGACTTGGTCAACAGCTCCGCATGGACTTCCAAACCGATGACAACTTCCCAATCAGCCATTTTTCTCCACCTCCATCTGCGGCTGCCGAGCCGGCAGACCAGCATGCTGCTCATAGGCGTGTCCAACCCGCAGCACCGTGGGCTCATCAAAGGGTTTGCCCAAAAACTGCACTCCAACGGGCAGGCCTTCCCCTGTATAACCGCACGGTACAGTCAGAGCCGGTATTCCCGCAAGATTAGCAGTACACGTATAAATATCCGATTGATACATAGTAACCGGTGTCTGCGTTCTATGTCCAAAGCCAAAGGCTGCTGTAGGCGTAGTGGGAGAGATCAGCACATCGCAGCGCTGAAAAGCCTTTTCGAAATCTCCCTTGATCAAAGTCCTGACCTTCAACGCCTTCAGGAAGTACGCTTCGTAGTTCTTCGCCTGCAGGAAATAGGTCCCCATCAAGACCCGGCGTTTGGCCTCCTGGCCTAGAGCTTGCCTCGTCTTGATGAACATGGAAACCGTATCTTCCGCCTCCGCCCGGTAACCATACCGCACACCGTCAAACCGAGCCAGATTGGAGCTGATCTCCGCCGAGATAATCACATAGAAGGTGGCCATGGCATACTCGGCGTGGGGCAGGGAAATCTCCTCTACCCTGGCCCCCAGGGACTCCAGAAGGTTGGCCGCTCCGAAGACTGCTTCCTTTACCTCAGGATCCAGTTCATCCCCCATGAATTCTTTGGGCAGCCCTACGACCAGCCCCTTGATGTTCCCGGTCAAGGCCGCCTCGTAATCAGGGACATCTTTCCTTACCGACGTGGGATCCTTGGGATCCCAACCGGCGATGACTTGAAGCAGCAAGGCCGCATCCCGCACATCACGGGTTATAGGACCCACGTGATCGAGGGAATCCGCTGCCGCTACTACTCCATAGCGGGATACCAGACCGTAGGTGGGCTTCAGCCCCACAACCCCACAGAAGGCCGCAGGCTGCCTGATTGAACCGCCAGTATCTGTCCCCAGGGCGGCAGCTGCTTCACCGGCGGCCACCGCTGCCGCCGAACCGCCGCTTGACCCACCGGGAACCCGTGACAGATCCCACGGATTGCGGGTGCAGCAGAACTGGGAGTTTTCCGTGGACGACCCCAAGCCAAACTCATCCAAGTTGGTTTTGCCTACCAATACGGCACCGGCCTGCTTGAGCCTGGCTACCGCCTCGGCGTCAAAGGGCGGTATGTAATTCTCCAGCAGGCGGGAGGCGCAGGTGGTCTGCACTCCGGCGGTGGAGAAATTATCCTTGACAGCGACAGGTATACCGCACAAGGGGGGAGCCTCCCCCGCGGCCAGCATTTCATCGGCCCTCTGGGCCTGGGCAAAGGCCTCATCTCGACAAAGGGTTATATAGGACCTGATTTGGCTTTCAACTGCATCGATCTTGGCAAAAACCGCTTCCAGGATCTCCCGGCAACTCACTTCCCCTGCCCTGAGGAGGTCCCGGAGTTGATGAATAGTCATTTCGTTGAGCTGCACCACAATCGCCTCCTGTCTTCACCCAGGCTGAACCTGGCACCCAGGATCAGCTACTCTTCCTCAATAATCCGGGGAACGCGGAAATAGCCGTCAACCACATCAGGGCCGTTGGCAAAAACCTGCTCCAAGGGCAGAGAAGGTTCTACAGCATCCTCTCGGAGGAAGCTTTCTTGCCTAATAGGATAATGGGTGGGCGCCGCCGCGTGGGTATCTACTCCATCCAGGACTCTGATGAGGGATAGAATCTGAGATATTTGCTCCGGGAAAACCTCCTTCTCTTCCTCAGTCAGGCCGATTCGCGCTGTAAATGCAATGGCCTCAAGTTCCTTCAGCGTCAATTTTCCTCACTCCTTTAAGAAGCCTTCCAAGTCTTCTTCGCTCAGGACGGGTATACCCAGCTCCCTGGCCCTGGTCAGCTTGGAACCCGGATTGGAGCCTGCCACTACAAAGTCAGTGTTGCGGCTTACCGATGAGGTGACCCTGCCTCCCAAGGACCGCACCAGTTCAGCCGCCTCCTGCCGGGAGTACTTGGACAAGGTTCCCGTAAGTACTACGGTTTTCCCTTCCAGCGGCCTTGCAGCCGGTGCTGTCTCTTCTTCCTCCGCCATGGTAACTCCAGCTTCCGCCAGACGCTGAATCACTCTCCGATTCTGCGGCTCACTCATAAAAGTGACAACACTCTCGGCGATCCTGTCCCCGATCATGGGCACCGCCTGCAACTCCTCCCGGGAGGCGTTCATGAGTCTTTCCATGCTTCGGAAATGGGCGGCCAGTTCCCGGGCGGCAGCTTCTCCCACCAAGCGGATGCCCAAGGCAAAGATCACCCGGGCGAAGGGCCTTTTCTTGCTGGCTTCCACAGCCGCCATCAGATTCTCGATGGATTTCTTGCCCATCCGGGGCAGCTGCTGCAGCTTTTCGGGATCCAGGAAATACAGGTCTGAAGGGTCTTTGACAAAACCTGCATCCACCAGCTGACGGATGAGAGCTGGTCCCAGCCCCTCGATATCCATGGCTCCCCGGGAGGCAAAGTGTACCAGCCCCTCCACCAGCTGAGCCGGACAAGCTTTGCCGATACACCGGGTTACGGCTTCTCCCGGCAGCCGCTGCACCTCTGCACCACAGACTGGGCACCGGTCAGGAAAAGTAAAGATCCGCTCTTTACCCGTGCGCTTTGACTCGACCGGCTTGACAATCTCCGGAATTACATCTCCTGCTTTCCTGATGATGACAGTGTCCCCGATTCTGACATCCTTGGCCTTCAGCACATCGGCATTGTGCAGGGTAGCTCTGCTCACCGTAGAACCCGCCACCTCTACCGGCCGCAGGATAGCCAGCGGCGTCAAGGCACCCGTCCTGCCCACCTGGACGATGATATCCTCCACCACTGTGGTGGCCTCCTCCGGCGGGAACTTAAGGGCTACGGCCCAGCGGGGACTGTGGCCTGTAGAGCCCAGCGCTGTCTGGGCAGCCAGGCTGTCCACCTTGACAACCACTCCATCGATGTCGTAGGTAAGTGAATCCCTCAGTCCATGGATTCTTTCGCACAGGTTCCATACCTGGTCGATGCTGGAACACCGCTCAATGAGGGAGTTGACCCGCAGTCCGATGGACTTGAAGTACTCCAGTACCTGCCAGTGGCTTTCCAGCTCCAGCCCTTCATGGTATCCCAGAGCATAGAAAAACACATTCAGCCGGCGGGAAGCAGTAACCTTGGGGTCCAGCTGCCGCAGAGAGCCGGCTGCGGCATTCCTGGGATTGGCAAAAAGGGGCTCGCCCTTTTCGGCCCGGAGGCGGTTGAGCTCATCAAAATCCTGCCGGTCCATATACGCCTCGCCCCGAACCTCGAGCACCGGAGGGGGATTCTTAGTCCTCAGCCGCAGGGGCACGCTGGGAATGGTCCGCAGGTTCTCGGTAATGTCCTCTCCCCGTTCACCGTCACCCCTGGTGGCACCCCGGACAAATACCCCGTTTTCGTAGAGCAAGGATACCGCCAGACCGTCGATCTTCGGTTCTACCACATAGGATACCGGCTGCCCCTGCAGCCGCCTCTGAACCCGCTCGTGGAAGGCCAGCAGGTCATCTCGGCTAAAAGCGTTATCCAAGCTGAGCATCGGCAGCCGGTGTTCAACCTGCTGGAAACCGGCAAGCGGCTGGCCCCCAACCCGCTGGGTGGGCGAGTCCGGGGTGATAAGCTCAGGAAACTCAGCTTCCAACTGCCGCAGCCGGCGCATGAGCTCATCATACTCGGCGTCGGAGATTTCAGGGCTGTCCAGCACGTAGTAGCGGTAATCATGATAGAAGATCTGTTCCCGCAAAGATTCAATTTCACGACGGGCCTCATCTAAACTCAACCGAACATCTTGCTTTTCCAACTCCCGACTGCCCCCAATCGCCAGGCACCGTCCTAGACGGGCCCGGAATTAGTCTTTCCGACATAGTGGTCAAACTAGGCAGCTATTAATGTACATAGCAGCTCTTCCGCCAAACCAGACGCAATAAAGGAGAGTAAGCTTGGTATGTATATCCCCCGCCGGCAGCTTTATTGGCTTGCAGCCGCCTTATGTATCTTTGTATCGTTAGCAGCAGCTGCAGCTGTGGGCCGCTTTCCCGCAGTGCGTCCTGCTTGGATTGCCTCTTACTGGGGACCGGAATTCGATTACGCACATGATTATACCAAAGGACCGGAGATTTCCGCTACCAGCGCCATACTGCTGGAGGGAACCACCGGTACGGTGCTTTACGCCAAGAATGAACATATCCGCCGCCCCCCTGCCAGCACCACCAAAATCCTCACTGCCCTTCTGGCCCTAGAGGAGGGCAATCTCAATGACATTGTCAGCATCAGTCAAAGGGCAGCCTCCATCAGGGGTTCCAGTGCCGGCATCCGGGCCCGTCAGCGCATTCCCCTGAAAGATCTGCTTTACGGACTAATGCTGCCCTCCGGCAATGATGCTGCCGTAGCCATCGCCGAGCATCTGGCAGGTTCGGAAGCGGAATTTGTCAAATGGATGAACGCCCGGGCCCGTGAGCTGGGAGCGGTGAACTCCCATTTTGCCAATCCCCACGGCCTGGACCACCCGGACCATTACTCCACCGCCTTTGACTTAGCCATGATCACCAGGGTAGCCCTTCTGTACCCTATGTTTGGGGAGATAGTCCGAAAGACTCACCACCAAGCCCGCTTTGACGGCTCTCAATGGTCCTGGCACAATACCAATCGGCTGCTGTTCTCCTTTGAGGGAGCAGAGGGCGTCAAAACTGGCACCACCAGCGGTGCCGGCCACTGCTTGGTGGCCGCAGCATCCAGAGACGGCCGACAGCTGATCAGCGTCGTCCTAAACAGCCGCAACCGCTGGCACGATGCCGCTCAGCTCTTGGAGTACGGCTTCCAAGAATTCCACCTCCTGCCTCTGGCAAAGAAAGGAGAGCCAGTTGTTGAAATCAACGTCCACGGCGGCCTTCACCCGCAGCTAATTGTCTGCACCGGCGCAACAGTTTACAAAGTGGTCCGGGACCAGGACGTGGATGATGTCACGTCCCGTGTTATTATCGAAAAGACAAATGCCCCCATCCGCCGGGGACAGAAAGTAGGAGAGCTGCACTTCACTCTTAACGGTGAGACCATCGGCCAAGTTCCACTCATCGCCTCCCATTCTGTGCCCCGGGCTACACCTCTCAATCTTTTCCTGCACTGGCTAAAAGACCTATTCATACCTTTGCCAAAGGAGCATATTCCGCCAGAAACTTCTTAATGCCCTGACCGGGGAAGGCCACGGTCACTACCGTGTCCCTGCCGTTCTTTGCCACAGACACCACGGTACCTTCTCCAAAGCGGGAATGTCTGACCTTATCTCCATGCTGGAGCTCAATGCTGCCGCCTGCTGTCCCGCCGGCAAAGACTCCCTCCTGAGCTGCCCCGCGGGTCTCTGTGCCCCGCTGCCGGGTATGCTGTCTGTCCATATCCCACGCAGCCTCACCATAGGAGACTTCTCTACCTACCTCTTCCAGACAATCCTCGGGGATCTCTTCGACAAACCGGGAAATATGATT
Organism: Bacillota bacterium; assembly: GCA_012839845.1. Taxonomy (GTDB): domain Bacteria; phylum Bacillota; class Limnochordia; order DTU087; family DTU087; genus DTU087. Next base: position 14,529 of record DUMM01000099.1, read on the forward strand.
CTGGGCAGTTGACCCGTATAAGGTACGCAGCTGTGCGCAGGTGAGGTACAGCCGCTCCATGGCTCTAGTGATGCCGACATAGCAGAGACGCCTTTCCTCTTCCAGCTCTGCCGGTTCCCAGAGGGCCCGACTGTGGGGAAATACCCCTTCTTCCATCCCTACCAGGAAGACCACGGGAAATTCCAACCCCTTGGCGGCGTGGAGGGTCATCATCACCACGGCATCCACAGTCTCATCGTAAAGATCCACATCAGCTACCAAGGCAACATGTTCCAAGAACCCGCTCAGATCTCCGTTGGCATTTTCGTCTTCATACTGCTTAGTAACCGACAAAAACTCCTTCAAGTTCTCGATACGGCCCTCAGCCTCAGGCGAGCGGTCTGCCCGCAGCTCAGCCATATATCCGCTGGTCTCCAGCACCTCTTCTGTCAAGCGGGTTAAGCTCACCCGCCCAGCTTTGCTGCGCCAGGCCTCCACCAGCTTATAAAACTGCTGCAGGGCACCAACGGCCCTCTGACCCAAGCCCGGGATCTCTTCTGCCCGGGCCAAAGCATCATAAGCAGAAATCCCATTCTCTGCCGCATACTTCTCCACCCTGCCCAAGGTGACCTCGCCAATGCCCCGCTTAGGCACATTGATTACCCGCCGCAGGCTGTACAGATCCGCAGGGTTTTCAATCAGCCGGAGGTACGCAATTAGATCTTTGATTTCCTTCCGCTCGTAGAACCGCAGCCCGGCTACAATGGCATACGGTATTCCCCGGCGTATAAACTCCTCTTCAAAGGTGCGGGACTGGGAATGGGTCCGGTAGAGGATCGCACAGTGCTGGTAAGAACGCCCCTCCTGCTTCAGACGCTGGATCTCCTCAGCCACAAACCTGGCCTCATCCTTCTCATCCCTGGCCTTATATAGAAAGAGGGGATCGCCGCCGGTCTTCCTGGTCCACAGCTTCTTATCCTGGCGGCCCAGATTGTTGGAGATCACGGCATTGGCTGAATCTAGGATCATCTGGGTGGAGCGGTAATTCTGCTCCAGCATGATGACTTTGGCATCGGGATAGTCTTTTTCAAAGTCCAAGATGTTGCGGATATCTGCCCCTCGAAAGCTGTATATGCTCTGATCCGCGTCGCCAACCACGCACAAGTTCCGGTACTTCTGGGCTAAAAGGTTGACCAATACATACTGGGCATGATTCGTATCCTGATACTCATCCACGAGAATGTAGCGGAACCGGTCCTGGTAGCGGTTCAGCACCTCCGGTACTGTGCGAAACAGCCGCACAGTCTCCATGATAAGGTCATCGAAATCCATGGCATTGGCTGCAACCAGCTTGCTCTGGTACTTTCTGTAAATCCGGGCAATGGTTTTGTCCCAGAAATCCACTGCAGACCGGTCGTATTCCTCTGCGTCCACCAGCTCGTTCTTGGCACTGCTGATGGCATACAGCGCTGTTCTGGGCTCGATCCTCCGGCTGTCGATGTTCAGCTCCTTCATGGCTTCCTTAACCACACTGAGCTGGTCGTCGGTATCAAAGATGAGGAAATTCCGCTGATAGCCGATCTTGTCTGCTTCCCGCCGCAGGATCTGGACACAAGTCGAGTGAAAAGTCGCAACCCACACCTGCTCGCCCAAAGGGCCGATGAGCTGGGTGATTCTGTCCTTCATCTCTTTGGCCGCCTTATTTGTAAAGGTCACTGCCAGGATAAAATAGGGCGGTACTCGCCTTGCCGAAAGCAGATAGGCGACCCGGTAAGTCAGTACCCTGGTCTTGCCGCTCCCTGCCCCCGCCGCCACCAAAAGCGGCCCATCTCCGAATGTGACTGCTTCCCTCTGCTGCTCATTGAGACTGCTGAGAATATCCACTATCCAACTCCCTCCGGCCAACCCTCTTCAGGCTGACTGAAAAGCCCGAGCTAGCGTCTGGATTTTAGCTCCGAGAACACTGCTCCTGGGTCGGTCCCCTTTTCCACCATCAAGACTATGGTGTGGTAGTACAAATCCGCCAGCTCATAAACCAGCTCTTCCACCCCGGGATTCTTGGCGGCGATGATCACCTCTGCTGCCTCTTCCCCGATCTTCTTGAGAATCTTGTCCAATCCCTGCGCAAACAGATAGTTGGTGTACGAACCTTCCACGGGATTTGTCCGCCGGTCCTTAACCACCTGATAAAGCTCGTTGAGAATCCGGGGCGACCTTTTGCCGTAGACTTCCTCGGCATCAAAGGCAGGCTTCGGTTCCTCGTCCTGGGCAGCAGCTGCCGGTCCCTCTTCGCCCTGCAGCTCTATAGGATTGTGGAAACAAGACCTGTACCCTTCGTGACAGGCCCCCGGCCCCAGCTGTTCTACCTTGATCAGCAGCGCATCGTAATCGCAGTCGGCAGTAATTTCCTTCACAACTTGGTAGTGGCCGGATGTCTCCCCTTTTTGCCACAGCTGCTGCCGGCTGCGGCTCCAAAACCAGGTCCTGCCGGTCTGCAGAGTTTTTTCCAAAGCCTCCCGGTTCATATATGCCATCATCAGCACTTCACCGCTCTGAGCATCTTGGATGATGGCCGGAATGAGGCCGCTGGCCCGGAATTTCAGCTCTCCCATATCCACCATAATTATCCTCCTAGTTTAGAGCCGAACTGCTTCCCTGCTCCTCCCGTCCAGGAAACACACAGGTGTTACCCCATCACAGCCGCACAGGGATCCCCGCCGCCTGCAGGTACTGCTTTACCTCCCGAATGGAATATGTGCGAAAATGGAAAAGGGAAGCGGCCAGTACCGCATCGACTTTGCCCGCTAAAAACGCGTCCCTAAAGTGTTCCAGGCGGCCGGCTCCTCCGGATGCGGTGACGGGAATGGGCACCTTTTCTGCCACCAGGCGGTTCAGATCGTTATCATATCCGTCCTGGGTGCCGTCGGCATCCATGCTGGTGAGGAGAATCTCTCCAGCTCCCAGAGAATACACCTCTGCGGCCCACCGGCCTACCTCCCAACCCGTAGCCGTGGTGCCTCCCCGGGAATAGACCTCCCACCAGGTGCTGCCGTCGGCGTTTTCAGTTCTCTTGGCATCAATGGCGACAATGATCCGCTCCCGGCCGAAAGCGCGAGCGGCTTGGGCTACCAGGTCAGGATTCTCCAAAGCCGCGGTATTGATGGAGACTTTGCTGGCTCCCGCTTCAAACATCGCTTCCATATCCTGCAGGGAGCTGATGCCGCCGCCTACAATCAGAGGAATACTGATGGCCCGGGCAGTGCGGCGAACGCTCTCTGACAGGGCCCGCCGCCCCTCCTGGGAAGCTGTAATATCCAGAAAGACGAGCTCATCGGCACCCTCTCCATCGTAAAAAGCTGCCTGCTCCACAGGATCACCGGCATCCCGGAAATCGACGAAATTCACACCTTTGACTACTCGGCCGTCCTTTACATCAAGACACGGGATTACTCTCTTCATCGACCTATCTCCAGTATCCATAGCAGCATTCTCCCATCTATGCTCAAACCAGAGACACCGTCAACTTGCATGATCCGCCGCGGACCTGGCAGCCTCAATGGCTGCCTCCAGAGTGAAGCGGCCGCTGTAGAGCGCCTTACCGACAATTACCCCTATTATCCCCCGTCCAGCCAGCTTGGCGATGGCCCGGATATCCTCCAGGGCGGCAACTCCGCCGCTGGCGATAACCTTGGCTCCAGCGCCAGTCATCTTTTCCAATGCCTCGGTGTTCGGACCGGTCAGCATCCCGTCCCGGGCAATATCGGTAAAGATGATCTCCTGTACTCCGAGGTCAACCATTCTCCTAGCCAAGTCCAAGGGATCCATTCCACTGCTTTCAACCCAACCCCGAACCGCCACCAGCCCATCCCGGGCATCGATCCCGACGATGATTCTTCCTGGATGCCGCCGACAGGCAGCTGCCACCAACCCAGGGTTTTCGCAGGCCGCAGTGCCGAGGATCACGTAGCTTGCTCCGGCATCTAGAACCATTTCAATAGTTTCCAGATCCCGAATACCGCCTCCCACCTCAACGGGCACCGAGACGGCTGCGGCAACAGCCCGGATAACATCCAAATTCCCAGGCCGGCCGGAAAAGGCTCCATCTAAGTCCACCACATGCAGCCTCTCCGCTCCCGCCTTGGCAAAACCCTCAGCTACCTTTACCGGCTCTCGAGAGTAGATGGTTTCCTGGTGGCTTTGACCCTGAATTAACCGCACGCAGCACCCCCGCCGCAGGTCAATGGCGGGAATCACCATGAAACTCAACCCAATCTTCCTTTCGTAGACAGCTGACCCTCCACCCTGGGGTCCAAGGCACAGGCCTGAGCTAGAGCTCTGGCTGCTGCCTTGAAGGCCGCCTCTACCAAGTGATGCATGTTTCCCCCAGCTATCTCCCGAATATGCAGGGTGATGCCGGCATTAAAGGCTAGAGACCTAAAAAACTCCTCGGCCAGCACAGCGGGAAAAGCACCCAGCATCTCACTGGTCAAATTCCAGGAAAAGACTGCGCAGGGCCTGCCGCTGATATCCACCGCAGCCATTACCAGCACTTCATCCATGGGGACAAAGGCGTTCCCAAAGCGGGCAATACCTGATTTGCTGCCCAGGGCTTGGGCAAAGGCCTGGCCCAGGACGATCCCCACATCTTCCACGGTGTGGTGGGCATCTACCTCCAAGTCCCCCCGGGCAAAGACCTCAAGATCGAAGAAACCGTGCTTGGCGAAGGCAGTGAGCATGTGATCGAAGAAGCCGATTCCCGTCTCGATGGTGCTCTTTCCCTTGCCGTCTAAATCCAGCTTCACCCGGATATCTGTCTCTCCGGTGGTCCGGCTGACTTGCCCCATTCTCATAGAGCACCCTCCTAACTCTCCTGCAGGCGCTCAAGCCTAACCCGCAGCGCATTGGCGTGGCCGTCCAATCCCTCGATACCAGCCAGCCGCACGGCCTGGGGACCGAGACGGGCTAGTCCCGCTTCCGTATAGCTAATAATACTGCTGCGCTTGAGGAAATCCTCTGTCCCTAAGGGCGATGAAAACCGGGCTGTCCCGTTGGTGGGCAGCACGTGATTGGGACCAGCGATGTAGTCGCCGATGGACTCACAGGCAATATGCCCTAGGAATATGGCGCCGGCGTGGCGGATGAGGTGCAGCATCCCAAAGGGATTGGCAACACAGAGTTCCAGATGTTCCGGGGCTACCACATTGGCCCACCGGGCAGCTTCCTCTATATCCCGGCAAACCAGAATAAATCCATGCCTTTCCACGGACAGCCGGGCGATATCCCTTCGGTCCAGCTTTTCGAGCTGGGTCAGGACCTCCTCTCGCACCCGCTCTGCCAAATCCTCAGAATCCGTAAGCAGTACAGCCGCCGCCTCCGGATCGTGCTCTGCCTGGGAAAGGAGATCAGCGGCTACGAAGCGGGGTTCGGCACTTTCATCCGCTAAGACCAGGATTTCACTGGGCCCCGCCAGGCTGTCGATGCCTACCCGTCCGTAGACCATCTTCTTGGCCAAGGTGACAAAGATGTTTCCTGGTCCCACGATCTTGTCTACAGCAGGGATGGTCTCGGTGCCGTAGGCCAAAGCCGCCACGGCTTGTGCGCCACCCACTTTCAGCACCCGGTCAACTCCTGCCAAGCGGGCAGCAGCCAGGATATACGGGTTCATCTGACCGCTCACTCCCACCGGAGATGCCATGACCACTTCCCCCACCTTGGCCACTTTAGCTGGCACTGCGCACATCAACACCGTGGAAACCAAGGGCGCACTGCCTCCTGGGACGTAAATGGCAACCCGATCCAAGGGAGTCACTTTCTGTCCCAACACGATGCCGTCATCTTCTACCATCACCCAGGATTGGGGCCGAACCTGGGCATGGTAGCGCCTGATGTTCTCACAGGCCGCCTCCAGGGCATCCATCACTTCAGCTGGGACTTGTTCCAGAGCAGCCTCCCACTCCCCTTCGCTGACCCACAGGGTGTCCGGTGTCAGCCGCGCTCCGTCCAGCTTGGCAGCGTACTCAATCACCGCGGCGTCTCCCCTGGTCCTCACATCCTGCAGGATGCGTGCGACAACTTCCTCCGGACTGAGAGGTGCTCCCCAGACTGCCTCGGTCCTGGCTTGAAAAGCCGCTGTGACCTCCACTTCATCTACGAAGGGGCGGGTCAAGAGCTCCCGCAGCTCCCCCTCTGTCAATTCCCAGCTCCTAAAGATTCTCATTATGTTTCCCCCCACCCGCGACTTGCTTCAATCCACAGGTTTTGCCAGCACTTCCCGCAGCCGCCGCACTAATCCCTGGATAGTCTGGTATTTCACCTTGCAGCTTACTCGGTTGGCAATCAACCGGGATGTTATCTGAGCTATTTCCGCAATTGGTATCAGCCCGTTCTCCACCAGGGTAGTACCGGTTTCGGTTATATCCACAATAGCATCGGCTAGCCCCACAATGGGCCCCAATTCTACAGAACCATTGAGGTGCACCACCTCCGCCTGGATCCCCTGGCTGCTGAAAAACTCGGTGGTAATCCTCGGAAACTTGGTGGCAACCCGAGAGTTGAAATCCAAATCCTGAACATCCTTAATGCCGGAGGTCTCCGGCACAGCTACAATCAAGCGGCAGAAGCCAAACCCTAGATCCAGAAGCTCAGCCACATCCTTATGGCTTTCCAGGAGTATATCCTTCCCCACAACTCCCAAATCCGCAGCTCCGTACTCCACATATGTAGGCACATCCGCCGGTTTTGCCAGGAGAAACCTCCACTCGGTACCTGGGACAGGGATGATGAGTTTTCGGGAGGGCTCCCGCAGCTCGCTGCAGTCAATCCCGATCTGCTCCAGGAGATCTACTACCGGCTTTTGCAGCCGGCCCTTGGGCAGCGCAATGGTCAGGGGCGCTGCTTTATCCACCAAACCCCCCTCCTTTCAAAGCCGCGGGAAATCGCTCCAGCTCCTCTTCCCGCCAGCCCACTGCCTCCGTCCAAACCAGGAGCCTATCTTCTGTAACGGGCTTGATCACCCAGCGAAAGCCGTTGGCTGCGGCGTATCTGAGGCCCTTATCCTCCTCGAGATCATCTACGGCCAGTTCCACTGAAAACCCCTGCCCCCTCAGCCTTTCTGCCGTCTGCCAGGCTAGATGCGGCCTTTGAGCAAGGCCCAAACAGAGGATCCGCAAATTGGGCCCAGCACTCCAGGCTCCCTGCCGGGAGAGGACCAGCATGATCCGCTCAATTCCCAAGGCGAAACCGGTGGCCGGGCACCAGTATCCAAACTGCTGGATGAGGTTGTCGTAGCGACCCCCGGTGCCGATGGCAAAGCCCATATCCGCGGTATAAGCTTCCAGCACCATACCAGTGTAGTACTCAATATCCTTGATCATCCCTAGATCCACCTGCACCCAATCGGTGAGCCCAAAGGCCTCCAGGGCATCATATATTGCCGTTAGGTTGCTGATGGCCCGCTGGGATATGGGGTTTTTGGCCCGCTCTGCAGCGTTGTGGAGCACCTCCCGCCCGCCCCGCAGATGAGGCAGGCTGAGTAAGAGCTCCCGGTCATCTTGAGAGAGGTTGTACGCCGCCGTAAGCTCCTCTAGGGCCACATAGTCCTTCTTCAACAGGGCTGTGCGCAGGTTCCGCCTCTGCTCAGCCGACAACCCCGAATTCTGCAAAATGCCGTCAAAGTAATCCACGTGCCCAATATCCACCAGGAAGTTCTTGAGGCCTACAGCCTTTAGGGCTTCAACGGCTAAGGCAATGACCTCAGCATCGGCCAGAGGACTGCTGCTTCCCACCAGCTCCACACCCGATTGATAGAACTCCCTTCGCCTCCCGGCCTGGGGTTCGGCATACCGGAAGACATTGGCGTGGTAGCAGAGGCGAATTGGCTTAGCAGCACCCCGCAGCCGGGTGGCTACAACCCTGGCAATGGGAGTAGTCATGTCGGGCCGCAGTGCTAAGATGTCCCCTTCCCTTTCAAAAAAGCGGTAAAGATTCCTGGCCAACCCAGCGGCATCTCCGGCGCTTACGGCATCGTAAAACTCCATAGTCGGAGTAACGATCTCCCTATAACCCCACCGCCAGAAAAGGTTCCGCAGGGTTTCCTCCACCCAGCGCTTCCGCTCTGCATCCCGGGGCAGAAAATCCTCGGTCCCCCGGGGTGTCTGGGTCATGGTATAAGTCACTGGTCCTCCTCCCTCCCGGCCGCTCTTACTCCCACTCAATGGTGGCCGGCGGTTTGGAACTAATGTCGTAGACTACCCGGGTGATCTCTTTGACTTCCCCCATAATCCGGCTGGAGATCTTCTCCAGAACGTGATAAGGCAGCTGAACCCAGCTTGCAGTCATACCGTCGACGCTGTTCACGGCCCTGATGGCCAGCACGTAGCCGTAAGTCCGCCGCTGATCCTGCACGCCGACGGCGCGGGTGTCGGTCAGCACGGCAAAATACTGCCAGATATCCCGCTCCAGGCCCGCCTTCTTGATCTCATCCCGCAGTATGTAATCCGCATCTTGCAGAACAGCCACCTTTGCAGGGGTAACCTCCCCAATAACTCTCACCGCCAGACCGGGGCCTGGGAAGGGCTGCCGCCAGACCAGTTCATCGGGTAGGCCCAGTATCTGCCCAACCTTTCGCACCTCGTCCTTAAAAAGCCAGCGCAGCGGCTCTAGAAGCCTAAAGTCCATCTTCTCCGGCAGACCTCCCACATTGTGGTGGGATTTCACCAAAGCCCCCTGACCTGCCCCGCTCTCTACCACATCCGGATACACCGTTCCCTGAACCAGGTAACGTACCTTCCCCAGTTTCGCCGCTTCTTCTTCGAAGACCCGGATAAACTCGCCTCCGATCCGCTTCCGCTTCTCCTCGGGATCGGTTACGCCCTTAACCTGAGCAAAGAATCGCTCCTTGGCATCTACAGCGATAAAGCTTTTCCCAAACCGCCGGCGGAAAATATCCGCCACCGTCTCCGCCTCGTACTTGCGCATAAAGCCGTGGTCGACAAAAATGCATGTCAGCTGGGAGCCAACGGCCTGGTGCACTAATGCTGCAGCAACAGCAGAATCAACTCCGCCGGAAAGTCCGCACACCACCAGTTCCGAACCCACTTCACTCCTGATCCTCTGGATGCTGGACTCTACAAATGCCTCCATGGTCCAGGTGGGCTCGCACCGGCAGACGCTGCCAACGAAATCCTCCAGCACCTCTTTACCGGAGGGTTCCGCCAAAGACTCTATCCCGCCCGGAAAGACAGTCACCAGTCCAGCGGCCCTTTGCTCCTCGGCTCGCTCAACCAGCCAGTCAAATCCGGAGCCAACTGCCAGCACAGGTATCCCGGCTTCTAACAGCTTCCTGACGGCGCTGTACACTTCCTCCCGGCCTGCCAGATTCCCGTCCTGCTTGCCGGTCAGAATTACACCCCGGGCACCTTCCTCCAGCACCTCAGCCAGTGATGCTTGAATGGGAAATATTTCGCTGTACACCTGCAGCTTCCGCACTTCCCGGGCGGCAACATGGCTGCCGTAACCTCCCAAATCCATGACGATGATCCTATTTGCCATCAGGCTGTCCCGTTCCACCTGTCATCACTCCTGTTTCCGCAGCCGGTCAGCCGCCAGCGGTTACTTCTTATAGATCTCCGGCTTCAAAATGCCGATAAACGGCAGATTTCTGTACTTCTCTGCATAGTCTAAACCGTAGCCCACCACGAATTCATCGGGAATCTGGAAACCGTTGTAGTCAGTAGCAATGGGCACAAGCCGTCGGGCCGGCTTATCCAGCAGGGTGGCGATCTTGAGGCTCGCCGGACGGCGGGCTGACAGGTTGTCCACCAAGTACTTCAGGGTCAAGCCCGAATCCACTATATCCTCCACGATCAGCACGTGGCGGTTGGCAATAGGGGCGTCTAGATCCTGCAGGATCCGCACTTCGCCTGAGCTCTTGGTGCTGGCACCATAGCTGGAAATAGCCATGAAGTCCATATCCACGGGGATGGTGATGTTCCTGGAGAGGTCGGCCATGAAGCACAGCGCTCCCTTAAGGATGCAGACCAGCACCAAATCCTTCCCGGCGTAATCCCGGGAGATCTCGGCTCCTAATTCCGACACCCTCTTCTGGATCTGCTCTTCTGTCAGTAGGACCCGATCTATATCCTCTAGCATCACTTTTGCCTCCTCATCAACTGTGTCAATTCCCTCTCCTGTCCTTCAGCTCCTAAGTACAGACTATGCCCCCGTCTTTTCGATCCGGACAATCCGTGATGAAGTTTATTCTTTTCAAGTACTCCACGTACAAACCAATTCCTGCCCAGTCATTAACTTCGGATCTGCGTCTTTTCATCATATTCTCCCCCAACAGGCTCCAAAGGCAGCCCCAAGGGGTTCCAGCGGTGTCTCCAAAAAGAAAAGGCCGGATTCGAAGCCCGGCTTTTCCCTTCATCAAGACAGCACCTTCTACGAAACGCCCTGCCAATTCTAGGGAGCTCCTTTGCTAAATGAAAAAGCAGGACCCTTTGATGGGTCCTGCTGCGCTGTATCTGTTACATCATGCCGCCCATTCCACCGGGAGCGCCGGGCACCTGCTCCTCCTCTTCCGGAGCATCGGCGATGAGAGTCTCGGTGGTCAGCAGCATACCGGCGATGCTGGCTGCGTTCTGCAATGCACTGCGGGTGACTTTGGCCGGATCGACAATACCCGCCTCCATCATATCGACATAATCACCGGTAACGGCGTTGAATCCGACACCGGGTTTGAGGGTTCTGGTCTTCTCTACTACCACCGCGCCCTCTAGACCGGCATTATTAGCGATCATGCGCAGGGGCTCGGTGAGAGCGCGCCGGACAATATCGGCTCCGGTCTTCATGTCTCCCTGCAGCTCCAGCTTATCCAAAGCGCTTACGGCATTGAGCAAGGTCACGCCGCCGCCGGGAACAATACCTTCCTCTACAGCCGCCCGGGTAGCGGAAAGGGCATCCTCGATGCGGTGCTTGACTTCCTTCAGCTCGGTCTCGGTAGCTGCACCGACTTTGATGACAGCGACACCGCCGGCTAGCTTAGCCAGCCGCTCTTGCAGCTTCTCCCGATCGTAATCTGAATCGGTCTCTTCTATCTGTACCCTGATCTGGTTGATGCGACCCTTGATAGCCTCGGGGCTGCCTTTACCGTCAACGATGGTGGTGTCATCTTTGCGGATAATTACCTGACGGGCAGAACCAAGCTGAGCCAGGGTAGTGTTCTCCAGCTTCAGGCCGACTTCCTCGCTTATCACCTGGCCGCCGGTGACAACAGCAATATCCTCCAGCATGGCCTTGCGCCGCTCGCCAAAGCCAGGGGCCTTCACTGCTGCCACGTTCAAGGTGCCGCGCAGTTTGTTGAGTACCAGGGTAGCCAGAGCCTCTCCTTCTACATCCTCAGCGATGATGAGAAGCGGCTTTCCGGTCTGCACCATTCTCTCCAGCACCGGCAGGAGATCCTGGACTGAGCTGATCTTGCGGTCAGTGATGAGGATATAGGGCTCCTCCAGCACGGCCTCCATCCGCTCGGTATCAGTGACGAAGTAGTGGGAAATATAGCCGCGGTCAAACTGCAGACCCTCTACTACCTCCAGCTGAGTGCCGAAGGTGGGAGACTCTTCGACGGTAATAACGCCGTCCTTCCCGACTTTCTCCATGGCCTCAGCGATGAGTTCGCCGATCTCATGGTCATCTGCAGAAATAGCAGCAACCTGGGCAATTGCGTTCTTCGTCTCTACAGGCTTGGCTACGCTCTTGATGTAGTCAACGGCGACTTCCACCGCCTTGTCGATGCCTTTCTTCAGCTCCATGGGGTTGGCACCGGCTGCCACGTTCTTGAGGCCTTCCCGGATCATAGCCTGAGCCAATACCGTAGCAGTAGTGGTACCGTCTCCTGCTACGTCATTGGTCTTTGTGGCCACTTCCTTGACCAGCTGGGCACCCATATTCTCAAAGGGGTCTTCCAGCTCAATTTCTCGGGCTATAGTCACACCGTCATTGGTGATGGTAGGCGAGCCGTACTTTCTCTCCAGCACCACGTTGCGGCCCTTAGGACCGAGAGTGATCTTCACTGCATCGGCCAGCGTGTTGACGCCCTTCTCCAGCTTCCGACGGGCTTGTTCGCTATATAACAGTTCTTTTGCCATCCCAGCATTCACCTTCCTCTTCAATCTGCATTGCTGTTAAGTACACTGGCATTACTCGATAATCCCGAGAATATCGGATTCCCGCATAATCAAATACTCTTCGCCATCAATCTTGATTTCAGTTCCTGCGTACTTGGCAAAGAGCACCCGATCGCCCTGCTTCACATTCATGGGGATCAGCTTCCCGTCCTCGTAGCGGCCGGGACCGACAGCTATTACCTCTCCCTCTTGTGGCTTTTCCTTAGCTGTGTCGGGAAGCACAATACCGCTCTTTGTCCTCTCTTCCGCTTCAATGGGCTTGACAATCACTCGATCAGCCAATGGTCTGACCTTCATCTAAGCTGTAGACCTCCTTTTCCGGCGTACTCCCTGTTAGCACTCGCGGTCCGCGAGTGCTAACACCAGTACCTATCTTATAGAAGTGCCATTTTAATTGCAAACGGACCCATCTCTGAAATCGCGGGAAATACATGCCTATGCTTGCGCAATCTTGGTTTCCCTCCATCTTTCTCCTGTTTTCATCCGCCGATTTCAGAAAGGCCCATCCTGCCTGCCGTTGCCCGGCCCCGGTCCCCGCCGGAACTGCTAAAACCCAGGAGTGCCAATAGGCTCCAAGCGGATTTCACCTTCCCGGTAGACGGGCAGCACCGGGTGGGAATCTACTGCGGCTGCCAGGCGTATATCCTCGCCAAAGCCCAGGTCCGCAAGCCGCCTCCCGTGGGTGCTTCCCCCAACTAGAGCCGCAAGATCACAGCCTTGCCAGCGCTCGTACAAAGTGAGGCAGGCCCGAGCTCCATCGCTGAGCTGAAGACCTTCGCCCAGCCCGCTGATAACCGAACCCGCGTAGAGTGAGTCTTCCAGGGAAAACCGGCCCCGCGTTCCAGCGCAGACAAGAAGGATCGGCCCCGGAAAGCTGCGGCAGAACTCTACCACCGCCCGACGATTGACAAAACCGCCGATGACAACCACCTCGGCCCCCGCCGCAACCGCTGCCTGACAGGCCCTGGTACCGTTGGTGGTAGTCAAGATAACGGTCCTGCCCTTAACCCGCTCCGGTTCGTATTCCCGGGGAGAGTTGCCCAGGTCAAATCCCGGCGGCGGCAGGGCATTTCTCTCCCCTCCCAGCAGCGCATCGGGTTCTTTCTCCTTCCTGGCCCGGGCCTCTTCCAGTGTCGTCAGCGGGATTACTCTCTCTGCACCGTTAGCCAAAGCAGTTATGATGGTGGTACTGGCCCGCAGTATATCTATGACAACAGCCGCAAAACCTTCCGCCCGTATTTTCTCCATCTCGCAGGGCAACAATGCTGCCTCTACCAGTTTTGTTGGCATTTACCTCACCATTTCTGTCCAGTACTTGCTGCTGCACGCCGCCGTGCCCCAGTAGTCCGGTTATTCCTGGAGGCCATCTCGGCAGAAAATGCCAGACCCTAGGGTATTTTCCCGATAACCCGGGAATCTCCTGCAGAGAAAGGAAAATATCGCCGAAGGGGTCTTGCCGAAGGCATCTGCAGAGAATTTGCTTAGACTATCTCAAAAATTTCGCTGAAGCGGAGACAGTACCACTGCTAGCCGCCTAAGAACAGATCTAGTACAATTAAATCCGTAATCTATCCACAGCGAAGGAAGTGATCGTATGAAGGAGCCAATTAGAATCGGAATTGTCGGCTACGGTAACCTGGGCCGGGGAGTAGAGCAGGCCGTCCGGCAGAACCCAGATCTTGAGCTGGCAGCCGTCTTTACCCGCAGGCCCCCGGATCAGATTCACAGCCAAGCCCAGGTCTTGCCGGTGGAAAAAAGCTGGGATTTTCGGGATAAGATCGATGTCATGGTCCTGTGCGGCAGCTCCGCCAACGATCTTCCCGAACAGGGACCGTTGTTTGCATCCCAGTTCAATACCGTGGACAGCTATGATCTCCACGCCCGCATTCCAGAGTATTTTGAGCGGATAGATGCCGCTGCCAAAGAAGGCGGTAACCTCAGCCTAATTGCCGCCGGCTGGGATCCGGGTCTCTTCTCCTTGGCCAGGGTTCTTTTCAACTCCATCCTTCCTAAAGGAAAAACCTACACCTTCTGGGGCAAGGGCGTAAGCCAAGGTCACTCCGTGGCTGTCCGCCGACTGCCGGGCGTAAAGCAGGCAGTGCAGTATACAGTGCCCGTCCCGGAGACCATCGAGCGAATTCGAAAAGGGGAGACCCCGGAGCTTACTGCCCGGGAACAGCATCAGCGGATATGCTACGTCGTTCCAGAATCCGGTGCCGACCGGGCCGCCATAGAGACAGCCATTAAGACCATGCCCGGGTATTTTGCAGATTATGACACCACCGTCTACTTTATCACAGAGGAGGAATTCGCAGCCTCCCACACCGGCATGCCCCACGGTGGATTCGTGATTACCACCGGCACTACCGGCGGAGGATACAGACAGCAGGCCGAACTGCGGTTGGAGCTGGCAAACAACCCTGAATTCACCGGCAGCGTTCTGGCGGCCTGTGCTCGGGCAGTCTACCGCCTGCGCCGGGAGGGAAAGACCGGTGCCTGCACCATGTTTGATCTTCCTGTAGGCTATCTCTCTCCCCAGTCCCCAGAGGAACTGCGGGCGAAGATGCTGTAGTGCGATGCAGACCCTGAACAGGGTGATGCAGCGTAGTGAAAAACTGAGGCTTTGCCCAATCAGGGTAGGACAGTGGATTCCGTCAGTTATTGGACTGTGCTGCAAAGACATAGTCTACACACGAAAGCACCCGCCGATCAATGACGGGTGCTGCATTTCTCCAAACCAAGAGGACTTGGAGAACCCAGAAGCCTCACGGGTGAAAGGTTGTCGATACCTTTACCTCAGCATCATACGGGCAAGGTCATTTCTTCGCCACGCTGGCCCAGTCAGCCTTGAACCGCTCAATACCGAGGTCGGTGAGGGGATGTTTGGTCATCTGCACCATGACTTTGTATGGGACAGTAGCGATATCCGCACCGGCCTTGGCAGCCTCGATAACATGGAGCGGATGGCGGATGCTGGCCGCGATGATCTCGGTGGGAATGTCGTGGATGGCGAAGATCTCAGCGATATCCCGAATCAGCTGCATGCCGTCATGGCCCACATCATCCAGCCTTCCCAGGAAAGGACTTACATAAGTGGCGCCGGCCCGAGCGCACAGCAGTGCCTGGGCAGGGGAGAACACCAAAGTGAGGTTGGTCTTGATCCCCTCACTTGAGAGTATCTTGGTAGCCTTTAGACCCTCAATTGTCATGGGCACCTTGATGACCACATTGGGATGCCAGGAGGCGTACTCCCTGGCCTCTTTCACCATGCCCCCCGCATCATCGCTGATAACCTCCGCACTGATGGGGCCGTCGACAATCTGGCAGATGGTATTGATGACTTCCTTGAAGTCCCGGCCTTCTTTGGCAATCAGGGAGGGATTGGTGGTAACCCCGCAGATCACTCCCCAACTGTTGACTTCCCTAATCTCATCAATGTTGGCAGTGTCCAGAAAGAGCTTCATATCTTCGCCGCCAGCTTTCCTTCGCGCAAGAGCTGGACAGCTTCTCACCTCGCTTTTCAAAAGTGTTTTCCCTTCCCGGTCTTGGCGTGCTTGTCCACAAGGAAACTTTCCTTACGGGCGCTTAGGCAGAAATATGCATCAATGTCAATATTAACATATCACGAACCGGGGTCACATGCAACGCTCTCAAGGTTGATGGGCCTTGTCCCATGAAGGGTTATGAAAAAGCTCCGCGACCACAACTGCAATCCCTTCGTTATCCGGCAGACACCGGCCGTCCTCCAATTTCACCGGCAGCATAGTTATATCAATACCTTTCTCATTCCGCCGCAAAACCGCTGAAGCCATCTTCAGGCCGTCCTCCCAGGGCAGATCAGTTTCCACCAGCTCCCCTACATACCGGGCCAAAGTGGGCAGCTGGGTAACGGTGACGGCATTCAGCATTTCATTCACCAAGCGGACAATAAAATCCCGCTGGCGCTCCAGCCGCATTAGGTCAGATTCCGATGCCTTGCGGTAGCGCACATAACGGAGGGCTTCCTTCCCTAAGAGCCTCTGAAGGCCCTCATTCAGTTCAAATACCAACTCCCCCTCATCGTAATAGCGAATGGGAGTCTTGATATCCACCTCCACCCCGCCAATGGCATCCACCAGTTCAGTAAAACCGCTGTAATCCACCAGCACATAGTGGTGGATGGGAACCTTTAGAAGCTCCCCGGTCACCTGCGCCACAGCCGGAACGCCGCCGGCGGCAAAGACGGCCTTCAGTTCTCCTTCACTGCCATCAGGCAGCTTGACAATAAGCTCCGGCGGCAGACCCAATAAATGAAACTTTCTGGTAGCCGGATGGATAGTCCCTACGAAAACAGCATCGGCCATCTGCCCGTACTGGGCATAGGCTGCGGAACGGCCTCCGCCATCCTGACCTTTCCCTTGCACTGCCTCCTCGAGGGAACCGTCGACGCCTATAAAGACAATGTTGACGCTTTCATCTCCCAGGATCACCAGTTCCATCCAGTAGCGGTAACCAAACCACGCTGCCGCCAGCAGCACTGCCGCTAACCCTAAAAAAACAAGCTTCCTGCGGGTTTGCCCTCCAGCCTTCCTTGGCCGCTTCGGCCTTTGAGCTGTACCCATTGTCAGTCCCCCTGTCCCAAATCCCCTCGGGCTGGGCTCATCTTTGTCCATTCAGCACCTGTCTTATATTAGTTCAGGCCCACCACAGATCCTCTTAAGGGACTAACATCCAGGGAATGCCTATTTATGCCAAGGCGTTGGACAACCTGTACTGCCGGCTTCCCTTGGCCGGAGGAAAAATCAACCTTCCCCCAGCCGCAAATTAGGAACAGCATTCAGCTCCCACGAGGCGCGCTCTCCCCGCAGGTACCTGTAGTAACCAGCACAGGCGATCATGGCTGCATTGTCGGTGCACAGCACTTTGCTGGGATAGTATACTCTGATGCCGTCAGCTGCAGCCAGCTCCCGCAGGCGGCTGCGCAGCCTCTCATTGGCAGCAACCCCTCCGGAGAGGAAAATAGTCTTAACTCCATAGGCCTGGGCGGCCGCCAGAGTTTTGGCGATCAGTACATCGACGATGGCCTCCTGGAGGCTCGCCGCAATATCTGCCACCGGCACCTCTTCTCCCCGCTGCCGGAGATTGTGGATGTAATTGATAGCCGCTGTCTTCAGGCCCGAGAAGCTGAAATCGAAGGTGTCGGCCTGCAGCAGGCCCCGGGGAAAATCAATGGCGGTGGGGTCCCCCGCTTCTGCCGCCCTGGCTATCTCAGGACCGCCGGGATAGTCCATCCCCAGCACCCGGGCGATCTTGTCAAAGGCCTCACCTGCCGCATCATCCCTAGTCCTGCCGAGAATATCGTAACGGCCGTATTCGTCAATATACAGCAGGTCGGTGTGACCTCCGGAAACCGTAAGACACACCAGCGGCGGGTCTACCTCTGGATATTCCAAAAAATTGGCATAGATGTGGCCCTCAATGTGGTTAACTCCCACCAGCGGGCAGCCCAAAGCTAGAGCCATGGCCTTGGCAGCACTTAAGCCCACCAGCAAGGCACCCACCAAACCCGGTCCGTAGGTCACAGCAATTGCATCCAAATCACCGGGTGATGCGCCGGCTTCCTTGAGGGCTAGGTCAATCACCGGCATAATCAGCTCGATATGTTTGCGGGATGCAATTTCCGGCACTACTCCCCCGTAAATGCGGTGAAGATCCACTTGGGAGGCGATGACATTAGAAAGAATCTCCTTCCCATCCCGCACCACAGCAGCAGCCGTTTCATCACAGCTTGTCTCTATACCGAGAACAAGGGCACTCGGCCCCTCAACTGCCGAGGCTCCCTGCCTTACTTTCATTTCCAATCCCCATTTCTCGACCAAATCCAGCCTCACCGGCTGTCCTGATACAATTCCTTCCACATAATAATGGCATCCTCGTTATTGTCCCGATAGTATCCCGGCCGAATGCCGACATTGACATACCCGAACTTCTGGTAGAGGGAATAGGCTGCATAGTTGGAGACCCTCACTTCCAAGGTGAGCCTGACCCCTCCTTGGGCCTGGACAATTCTCTCCGCCGCCGCCAAGAGCTGGCGGCCGACTCCCCGCCCCCGATAGGCAGGGTGCACAGCAATGGTAGTGATGTGCCCCTCGTCGACAATCATCCACAGGCCGAGATAACCAGCTACTTTGCCGTCAGCGGTCCTAGCTACTACGTAGTGCGCCCGGTCGTTTTCCAACAGCTCGGACAAATACGCATATCTCGACCAAGGCGTTGGAAACGACACCCGCTCAATGGCCAGCACAGCATCCAAATCCCGTACCCGCATAGGTTCGATTACCACAGGCAGGTATTCTTTCCCAGAGATCTCCGCGCTCAAAACCTTCGGCCTCTCCCTTCATCGACCAATGGACTTTTAGTCCTTCAGCTGCAGCCGGCAGAGCACCTGGTCTTCAGCTTCCGCTCTGCCTCAGATAAACGCAGGTACATGGGAGCGAGTGTTAAGGGATCATCCCTTTCTCCCGCCAAGAACCTCTCCCTTCCCAGCAGTGCGATACTTGAGGCCCGAAGCTGCATGCTGTTGCCCACCGGCTTTACAGCCCGCTTGCCTGCGGCCTCTTGAACAGCATCCCAATAGGCCGCTGCGCCATCTCCGCAAAAGCAAACGGGACCGGCAGCCGTCTCCAAGACTTGCTGCAGAAACTCCTCCACCGGTCCCGCCCAATAGTCGCCGGCGGCTTCAGGCAGTCCCTCAGTTCTATACAAGCGGCCGTACACTTCTCCGTGCCTTGCATCAACCATGGAGCATACCCACTGCGCGGCAAAGCCCACCTGAAAGGCCAAACCCTCTAGGACGGTAATGCCGACCAGGGGTTTCTGCCAGGCGTAAGCCAGAGCCTTGGCTGTAGCTACGCCTATCCTCAAGCCTGTAAAGGAACCGGGGCCGGTGGCAACAGCTATACCTTCAATATCGTCTCCTGACCATTCCCCGTCTTCCAAAAGGCGCAGCAGAGCTGGAATCAACCGCTCTGAATGGGTAGCTCGGATGTTCAGCAGATACTCTCCTACCACCTGTTCTCCATCGGTCAATGCCACACTACCTGTCGTCGTAGCGGTATCTATAGCCAGTATCCGCATGCTGAAGCTCCTTCCCCAGCTCCTGGATGACGTCTTGGAACCGCCGGCCAATGGGTCTAAATTCTACAGTCCGCTTATTCTCCTGGGTTCCATCCCGTTCTATCTTAACCTGCAGGTATTCGGAAGGTAAGTAGGGCTCAACAAGGTCTCCCCACTCCACAACGGATATGCCGCTTCCCCGCAGGTATTCTTCGTAACCTAAATTTTCCCACTCCTCCGGGTGCTTAAGCCGATACGTATCAAAATGGAAAAGCGGCACATCACCAGTATATTCATGGATCAGGGCGAATGTCGGGCTGGTAACGCGAGCGGGGTCGATCCCCAGACCAGCAGCCATCCCCTTTACAAAGACAGTCTTTCCAGCCCCCAGATCTCCCACTAGATTAACCGTATCTCCGGGGCTCAACCACCGTGCCAGCCTCCGCCCTAAGTCCATGGTCTCCTCGGGGCTGCTTGTGGAAACAATCAATGCCTTCATCCGTTGAGCCTCCATGCCTCTTGGCTTCATTTTCCAGGATGCCCCTTTGCCTGGCTTCTATTCGGCAGCAATCCAGCAATTCCCTGCCCTTATCCCGGCAGCAAATAGAAGGAAAAAGGACCCCGCGGGTCCTATCCTGCCTTCTCTTTTCTCTTGTCCTTTAACCTCTTACCCTACCGACACCGCCGCCACTTTCCGAGAGTCTCCCAGCTTCACCACAGCATTTCTAAGGGAAAACAGCTCAAAAGGCTTGACAAAGTGCAGGTCCGCCCCGCTCTGCAGCGCTTGAGCAGTTAGGCGGGGAGAATTGAGCCCTGTATAGGTAATAATACCGACGTCTTCTCCCCAACCTTGGCGGATGCAGCGACAGAGCTCAAGGCCGTCCATGATCGGCATCCGGATATCGATCAGGGCCACATCCACCGGATCGCTCTCCAGGAGCAGCAGTGCATCCCTGCCGTTGGATGCCTGGGCCACCACTTTCAGCCTCGGGTTGGCTGTTTCGAGAAAGTCCTTAAGCACCTGCCGGAAAGGCAAATAATCATCAGCTAATAGAATCCTAATCACGACAAAATCGCCTCCGCTAGCCCCACAATTGGTACAACTAGCAATTTCGCCCCTTCCCCGGCTTTTCCTGCTCCGAAGCAAGAAATTACTAGACAATTATAGTAAACTTTCTGTATCTACCAGCCAACCCATCCAGTTCTTTTTCAGTCTATAAGATTCGCTATCTTCCTATAAGTCGCCCCTCAATGAACACTTTCTCCGGCTTGGACCGCACATCCAAGGGATCCCCAGACCACAGCACAAGGTCTGCGACTTTGCCTGCTTCGATACTCCCCACCAAGTGACCGATTCCCAGGATTTCCGCCGGGTTGATGGTAATAGCTCTCCAGGCCTCTTCCTCCGGCAGCCCTGCCCGCACCGCCAAAGCAGCCACCACCGGCAGGTACTTCAACGGGATCACAGGATGGTCCAAGGTCAGGGCCACCTTCACGCCAGCTGCATGCAGGATGGCAGCAGTCTTGAAATCCAGTTCTTGCAGCTCAACTTTAGAGCGGGAAGTCATCGAAGGCCCGACAACAGCCGGTATCTGGCGCCTGGCAAGGTGGTCGGCGACTTTGTGCCCTTCAGTGGCATGCTCAATGACGATGCGGACATCAAACTCATCGGCAATCCGCAGAGCCGTCATGATATCATCGGCGCGGTGGGCATGGGCCCGAAGAGGAACCTCCCTCCGCAAAACCCTTACCAAGTTCTCCATCCGGAGGTCCCGCTCCGGCATTTTCTCCGGATCCGTTTCTCCCTGCTTCATTTTGGTCATGTAGTTGCCGGCCTTGACCAGCTGTTCCCTCAAAATGGCGGCAATCCCCATCCGAGTAGTAGGCATCTTCTTCTGCTCTTGGTAGACCCGCTTTGGGTTTTCTCCGAAAGCCACCTTTAGGCCGGCATCCCGGGAGATCACCATCTCATCCACCACATTGCCATACGTATGGATTACAACTCCCTCGCCGCCGATGACGTTAGCACTGCCGGGAAGTACGCATACGGCGGTCACACCGTTGGCGGCGGCATCCCTAAGGCCCATCTCTGCGGGATTGATACCGTCTATAGCCCTAAGCCACGGCGTGGCCGGATCGGTTTCCTCGTTGTAATCCCAGCCTTCGCTGCCGTACCCCTCTTCATCCACCCCCGCGTGGGAGTGGGCATCAATTAAGCCGGGGGTGA
>DUMM01000100.1 GCA_012839845.1 Bacillota bacterium
AAAGGGGAATCCGCATGTAGTCCACGAAACTCAACATCCACTACCTCCAACGCCTGCATCGGCCAAATTATGCAGGTTCAAGCACTCCCTCTTTGAGAACCACCGCCCGGTCGCTCACCTGCTGCAGGTTGTCGGCACCATGGCTGATGACCAGCATGCTCAGACCCAGCTCGCGGCGTATGGCAGCCAAGACGTCCGGGAGGCTGTCCCGGGCAGACGCATCGAGATATGTGGTAGGCTCATCCAGCAGCAGCAACCTTGGTTTCCTGACTATGGCCCGGGCAATAGCCACCCGCTGTTTCTGTCCACCGGAAAGCTCCCTGCAGTCAGCCGATGCCAGCTCTCTCAGTCCGAGAAGTTCCAGAGTCTCCCACACAATCCTCCTGTCCTCAGCTGTGGGACGTTTAAAGCCGGCAAAGCTTGTCCCCCACCGACCCAACAAGACAGCATCCTGCACTGGAATCGGCAGCCGTCCATCCGACCCAGCCTGGGGAACATAGCCGATTTGCCTCCGCACCCACTGCCGGGTGTGGCGAGAGTCCATTCTCCGCCCGAAAACCTCTACCTCACCCCTGTAGGGATGGATAAGACCCATGATCACCTTAAACAAAGTCGTCTTACCGGCCCCGTTTTCCCCTAAGACGGCACAGCACTCACCTTCAGCCAGTTCAAAATCCACGCGCCTAAGTACCACCCGCCGGCCATACCCAGCGGCCACAGCCTTCAGCTTCACAACTGTCCTTGACTTGCCGCTTTCTCCCAACTCAGACTCAACCCTTTACTTCTACTCCCTAGACACTAGTAGTTCAACGATCGTCTCTGCTTTCCTCTTCTCAACATCAACTGGCTTTGGAACTTGAAATCGTGAGGGCCATTACAAAGCGCAAAATAGCCCGGGTAGTACCGCACCGATACATCCCGGGCCGATCGACTTCAGCGCTTCACAACCTTCTGCTACTCCTTAGACTCATCAAAACGCCCGCCCCACCGCTGTTTGCCGAAGCCGTGCCTGAGGTAGTCAATCCGATGCACTGCTTGAGCACGGCAGTTGGGGCAGCGGAGATCTATACCCCGCTGGCCGGTGCCAAAGGGCAGGGAAAACTCGTACTTGCATTCCCAGCAGCGAAAACGCCGTTCAGCCAGTTGATAGTGACCCCCTTCTACCCGAAGCACCTTGCCTCCCACCAAAGCCTCCGCCACTTTGTACCGGCTGGAGGTCAAAAGCCTTTGGAAGGTAGGCCGCGATATGTTCATGCGGGCAGCACATTCTTCCTGCTCCAGTCCTTCCAAGTCTTTGAGCCTCAGAGCCTCCAACTCCTCGACTGTCAGCACAACCTCTTCCAGATGCCGCACAGGCACACCCACAGGCTTGAAGACTCGTATCTCCGGCACGAATTCTACCCGCCGCGGCTTTGGGGGTCTTGCCATACGACCAGCTCCCATCTTCCCTTGGATATTGTGTCAGCTAGGTTCCTGGATTAATCGCTTTGGTCAAAGCTTGCTGCGGAACCAATCGGCGGTCTTATCTATGACTGCCTTTTCCCAGTCATGCCGGTTAAAAGTGTGGTCTGCACCGGGCACGATGAACTTCTCTTTCTCTCCATTTACAGCGCTATAGTACAGGTCGGCGTGCTCCACCGGCACAGTAGGGTCAGCGTCCCCGTGTACAATTAAAGCAGGGCCTGGGAATCTCGCCACCAGCGCCAGCGGGTCTTGCTTGCGGGCATCTTCGTAAAAGCTGTATTTGAGAAGATTGCCTCCTACATCGGCATACCCCTGTTCTCTCGCTTGCCCAAGGAGCTCCTCTTGGCGCTCGAAGATATCAAATTTGGCAACGGCAGCCCATAAGGCCAAGCACTTAACCCGCTTGTCCAATCCCGCCACCGAAGCGGCAACAGCGCCGCCCATGCTGAGACCCAGGACTCCCAATCTCTGTCCGTCAACCTCGGACAAATCCTGGAGGAAATCCAGCACTCTAACGGCATCGGCGATCTCGCCGCTTACCGTCATATCGGCAAAATCTCCTTCGCTGTCCCCGGAGCCTCGAAAATCAAACCGTACCGCTGCGATTCCCTTCTGAACCAGTGCCCGGGACATCTTGACAAATATCCTGTGGGGCTCTACCTTCGTTCCTGTAAAACCGTGATAGATGGCAACAGCCGGAAAAGGCCCCTTTCCATCCGGCAGATGCAGCATTCCCACCATTTGCTCTCCCTGGCTGATCAGAGTGACCGGTTTTTCCAAATCTATCCCTCCCCTGGGAAGACCTCATTAAGGGTAGTCTTCGTCTCACTATCAGCAAATCCTGCAGATAAGCTGCACTTCAGAAGAAGGCCCGTCGGCTCTACGGGAAAGGCCGTCCTATACCGGCGGCAGATTCGGCTTTCTCCAGACCCCTCTGATACCAGCGGCACCTCTGCCCGCGGCTTGTCTTCCGGCTAGTTAGGCGGCAGGGGTTTATCCCAACCCACCGGCTCAGCAGACATGGTGGGCACACATGGAAGCAGGCCGCGTCCTTCTCAGACACGGCCTGCTTCTGGTAGGGGGGTTCTCACGTTGTTAGCTGCGACAACACCGCAGTTAGTACCCTGCTGTCTACTGGTCGTTCGATGTTATCCGCCTGTTCTGCGGAGATGACTGCAGCGTTGAATACCGTCAAAGTCTGGGACGGGACCAGACGGCCTACCCACACATCCTGAGGCGACCTGGACATGGTCGTAACTACCCAGTTGTTGGTGTTGGCCTCTCTCAGCCAGAGCTTATAGACTTCCTGGTTAAACTCCATTGGGTCCGGCACATTGGAAGCAGTTCCCAGTACTACGTTGTCCGTGTAGTCCAAGAACAGGACTCCGTCTGCATTAGGCGCCAAGTCGGTGGGTGCCATGACAATGCACCGTCTGCCCCGAGGCGGCTCCGGCACCGGGATGCAAATCCGCTGGCCCGGTATCAGGTTGTTGGGATCGATCCCCGGATTGGCCGCGATGATGGCTGCCACCGTGGTGCCGAACCGAGCTGCCAGTTCAAACAAGGTATCACCCGGCTGGATGGTGTAGAAGAATCCCGGGCATACCGGCGGCTGCGGCACCGGGATGCAGATCCGCTGGCCGGGAATTAGGTTATTGGGGTCAATGCCTGGGTTAGCTGCGATAATCGCCGCCACCGTGGTGCCGAACCGGGCTGCCAGCTGGAAGAGCGTGTCACCGGGCTGAATGGTGTAGAAGAACCCGGTACACACCGGCTGCGGCTGGACTGGAATACAAATCCGCTGGCCTGGTATCAAGTTGTTGGGATCGATGCCGGGATTAGCTGCAACAATGGCCGCCACCGTCGTACCGAACCTGGCCGCCAGCTGGAACAGTGTGTCCCCCGGCTGGATGGTGTAGAAGAATCCCGGGCATACCGGCGGAACGGGACCTGGAGCAGGGCGGACCGGAATGCATATTACCTGGCCGATCTGCAGATTGTTGGGATCAACTCCCGGGTTGGCCGCCTGAATGGCTTCAACTGTAGTTCCGAAGCGCTGAGCTAGTCTAAAGAATGTGTCACCAGACTGAATGGTGTAGAGAAATCCATTGGGGCACTGAACGGGACCGGGACCAGGTGCTGGACCGGTAGGTATGCAGATAACTTGACCGATCTGAAGATTATTGGGATCAACTCCCGGATTGGCTGCCTGGATTGCCGCTACCGTGGTTCCGAACCGCTGTGCCAACCGGAAGAAGGTGTCACCCGACTGGATAGTATACAGAAATCCGTTGGGACACCGAACTGGACCGGGACCAGGTGCCGGACCAGTCGGAATGCAGATTACCTGGCCGATCTGCAGATTGTTGGGATCAACTCCCGGATTGGCCGCTTGAATTGCTGCCACTGTAGTCCCGAACCGCTGCGCCAACCTGAAAAATGTGTCGCCCGCTCTAATGGTGTAGTTAAAGCCAGGGCAACTAGCCGTTTGACTCACACTAACCCTCCTCCTTTACGCTTTTGCACATATGAGTAGGAACTTACTCCTACAGCGACAGTCTATTCAGTCGTAGGAGAAGGGTGCTAGGAATCAATTCCTATTTGCCCGGCGGTCAGACACCTCTGCCGCGCATTATCCAATCCATGGCCCGGGAAATATCGTCAATAAGAGCTGCGCTGTGGTACCGGTAGGGTGTAAGCTCAGCGTAAACATAGTCGGCGTACCCGATCTCTGCGAAGGCGGTCATTACCTCTGGCCAGTTTACATCTCCCGCCAGCAGATTTACAAATCCGTCTAGAGTGCCGACAGATATGCGGAAATCCTTGAAATGCACCTTTTTTATGCGGAATCCGAGAATTCGGATCCAGTCTTCAGGAAAACCGTACAGAAGCACGTTCCCCACATCGAAGTACGCGCCTACATAGTCAGACCCAACGGCATCGATGAACTCCCGCATTTCTATAGGACTCAGGAGAAACCTATTCCACACGTTTTCAATTCCAATGTGTACCGACCTTTTTTCCGCTTCAGGAGCCAGTTCCCGCAGTGCCCCAAGGGATCTGTCCCAGACCTCTTGGTAGGGAACCCTTTCCGAGGCGGCAAAAGGAGCCGCCACTACACCCGGCACCACCAGTATAGTGTCGGCACCCAACCACTGTGCCGCAGTCAGAGCCTTGACCACTATCTCCTTGGCCTTTTCCTGTACCTTCGGGTCTCTGGCCGACAGCGGATACTTCCAAAAAAGCCCAGTGGCTAGACTCTTGAGCTCTATTCCGGCTTTTCGGGCCATCTCCCCAATAGCCTTCAGTTGCCTTTCATCACTTTCCAGCGACAGCTCTCCGGTCTCCTCCAGTACCAGTTCTACGCCTTGGAAACCGGCGTTTCCAGCTTCGGCGATGCATTTTTCGATGGACCAGTCAGCCGGCATGGACCAGCGGTTGATCCCCTTCTTCAAGACCATCAGCCTCCTTTCTGCATTCTGTGGTTAATATTAGCAGCGCGGGCGCGGCTCCCCTGCAAATCAGGGTCATCTGGGGCTGGATTAACAGAGTAAAAGGCAAAGGAGGTTAACGCAAGTCAGAAGAGAATATTACAATGCGCCATCGCTGAGACATTGGAGCAGCGGCTGCTGGGAGATTCAGGGGAGGGAAGGAGCTTTGAAACAGTCGATGAACGGAAGTTTCGGTAAGTTCCGCGTCCAGTCCGGAACCTACTATGCCGTCTTGTTGGACGGTACTTTCTTTTTCACCGCTATGGCCTTTGCAGCACCTGCCACTGTAATACCTGCCTTTGCCAAGGAACTGGGCGCCTCTCCCTGGGTTATTGGCCTAGCTCCTACACTGTACAACCTGGGCTGGATGCTTCCCCAGCTGTTCAGCGCCCGCTATGTGCAGCAGCTCAACCGGAGAAAGCCTTATTTCCTCACCATGGCAGGAGCTCAGCGACTGCTGTACCTGGTTATCGCGGTGCTGATCTGGATTGTTCCCACAGGCAGACCTCGATGGCTCTTAACCTCTTTTCTCGCCTGTTATCTTCTTTCCAGCATTCTCGACGGCGTAGGGACGCCTGCGTGGATGGAACTGGTTGCTAGTTCCATTCCGGAGCGAAAAAGAGGCACCCTCTTCGCTGCCCGGACTTTTCTCAGCTGCATCTGCGGGCTTGCTGCAGGCTGGCTCACCAGCCTGACCTTGAACCATTTCCCTTTTCCGGATAATTTCGGATTCCTGTTTCTTTGGGCTTTCTTGCTCTTAGCCGCTGGTTGGACAACATTTAGCTGCTTAACATACGAACTGCCCGCGGAAAAAGAACGCCGGCCTCCTGCCGACTTGAGCGAGTATCTGCGGCAGATTCCCGGCATTCTCAAGCTCAATCACCATTTCCGCCGCTACATAGTGGGAGTAATGGCATTGCTCATGGGGCAGGTGGGCCTAGCCTTCCTCTCAGTCCATCAGCTGCAGCGCCTGTCCCTGCCCGCCTCCTATGTAGGGTACTTTACCATCAGCATGACCGCTGGTCAGATGCTGGCCTCTCTCTTTGCCGGCCGCTTGGCCGATGCCCGGGGGCACAAGACCAATATACTGCTGTCCTGCGCTGCCATGGGATCAGCAGCCCTCTTCTCCCTGCTGCCCCCCCGACTGGCTCTAGCCGTGCTCAGTTTTGCCTGTGCCGGGATTTCCAACACTACCTATTCTGTCTCCAGACTTCCCATCGTCATGGAATTCGCTCCGGAAGGTTTCCGCTCCGTCTATGCCGGTATAGTGAATACGCTCCTTGCCCCCATAGTAGCTCTGACACCCATCCTAGGGGGCTGGCTGGTGGATACCTTCGGTTACGAATCAGTATTTAGCGCAACACTGCTCTTCAATGCCGCCGCAGTAGCGCTGTTTGCGGTTTGGATCAAAGACCCCAGAGAGATAAAAGCAAGTGTCACCACTTTCTCTGAAACCCTCTAGCCAGCAATCTCATATGAACAGCTACGGCAGGGCATATGCATTCGCGCCCGCATCCATCTCATCTCACTTTGCGAACTGAAAAACGCTTAGGCACAAACAGGTGATCAGGCTCCATTTGAAACAGGTCGCAGATTTTCCGGACGGTTGCCAAGTCGGCCGGGCGTTTGCCATGTTCAATTAAGCAGTACGTGCTCTGGGGTACGCCGATAGCTGAGGCCACTTCCTTCTGGGTCATTCCCCTGGCTTTCCGTACTTCCCGCAGTACAGAGCTGCTCACCTTCAGTCCCTCCTGTAGCTTCAGTCCCCAAAGCGACCCTCTTGCCTTCAGTGTATCTTTGCGATCTGTAAAAGTCAAGCCGAACTCTACGTTTTGCAATGTTCGCTTCCGCGATATTACAAAACGTGATAAACTCTCTCTGAGGAGTGAGGGTCATGACGATATTGGGGCAGCGGATCCGCTATCTGCGGCGGAAAGCCAACCTAACCCAAGCTCAGTTGGGCAAGCTGTTGGGTTGCTCCGGCAGCACGGTGTCTTTGTACGAAGGAGGTCAGCGTTCCCCGGACACCGACATGCTGGTCAAGCTGGCTGATGTGTTTGGGGTTTCGGTGGACTACCTGCTGGGCCGCGTCGCTGATCCCAACCCGAAAGATGACCATCGCTGTTCCCTGGAACCCGAGAAAGGTTGGTCTGTGGCGGAGGAATTGACCCCGGAGGGGGCTGAACTTCTGGAGGTGCTGACCAGGGAGGTGAGAAAGCGCTTCTCCAAGAAGCAAGGCTCCTAGGCTGCTGCTGAACAGACCTTTAGCAGAACAAATGCCCCGCCAGAAGCAGAGAGCCATCTGGCAGCAAGCCGCGTAAACGATATACCGCCGGGATACACCGTTCAGCGCAGCACCCAGCTGCTTCCTACTGCTCCTTGGGGCAAGCAATTACCAAGAGCTCAAGAGCCATCAGACTGCCTGCGGGTACGGCAGATAGATGCACTGCACAAAGGCTCTGCCGCCACGGTGCGCTGCTGTACCCCGTCACTGGGGAACTGCTCCCGATGCTCCGTGACTTCTCATGATTCTTCTCATTTCTTCCGTCGTCTCGACGGTTCCATCGTGCATTACCCACAGGGCTTTTACCCCCAGCCTCTCAGCAAGTTTCCTGCTTTCCGGCCAAGGGAGGAGAAACAGCTCCGTTGACAGGAAATCCGCTATTCCTGAATCCTCGGTTACAACCGTCACTGACCGGTAATGTTCAGCTGGCAGCAAGGTGTCTGGATCGATCAGATGATGGTAGCGTTTCCCGTCGACTGTGTAGTATCTTTGATAATCACCGCTGCTCACCACTGCTCCATCATTGATAAATACTACATCGAGAAGGCTGTCTTCAGAGAATATGGACTGCCGCGGATCCTGGATGCCCACACCCCACCGTTCCCGAATGCCGTCTAGAGGTTTCCCGAGAGTGCGGATATTGCCTCCGGCGCTGATCATGGCCGACTTAAGTCCCTGGGCGGCCATCTCCCGCATGACAAGTTCGGCAGCATAACCTTTGGCAACTGCTCCCACGTCTAGGCTCATGTATCTATCGGCCAGATAAACAGTACTGTTTTCCTCATCGACAATGACCTGGTTAATATCCGTATGCTGCATAGCTTCCCGCAGCTCTGCCATAGGGGGAAGCGCGGCTGTTTCCGGATCATTGCGCCCTGCCTCCCGGTACTCGTGCCAGATGCGTAGTACCGCTCCCATGGCGATGTTGGTCTTGCCTGCAGTTTGGCGGTGCAGCTCCTTCGCAAAGAGGATCAGATCTATAATCTCCCTATCCACTTTCACCGGCCTAATTCCCGCATTGTCATTGACGGTTTTCAAGTTGTTCATCCCGGGATATTCACGATAGATGTCGTAGAGTTTGTGCAGCTGCTGAAAGCGCTGATGGATTTTGTTAAAGTAGTGGTTAAACTCTTCTTGACTGCGGGTGTAGGCCACTACCACCACGACAGTATCGAAGGTATCAAAAAAACTGTCAGTGTACTTTTCATAGTTTTCCGTTCTGTAGTAGGCAATCAGACCCGCAGCAAGAAGCACTAAGACTGCCGCGGAAGCTATGATCCTGGTCTTAGATATCCTCATCATCAACACCATTCTATTCTGTGTGATTTAGCGGCACCGCAATAAACCCAAGCCTCCCTCTATAGGAGGGAGGCCTGCTTCACGTAGGGTCTATTTTATCGCATCTTATTTGTTACTTCGCTGTGCTGTAGGCTTCACCCAGTGCTGCCAAATACTTCTCAACGGTGATGGTCACCAAAGAAGTGAGTTCTGGTACATCCGGCACTGCCACATGGTTGGCGTCACGCTGCTTGACTTTCATGCTCTGGATCTCAGCAGCGGTCTTGCCGATCATCCACTTCTCCAGTTCAGCAGCCTGCTCGTACCACTCTTTGCCGATACCAGAAGCTTTACGCATCCCGTAATTATCCTTGAGCTCCTTCTTGCTGAGAACTGGAGCTTGGATGTCGACAGCCGGCTGATTGGTCTGGGTATCATACGGGATCTTGCTCTGGATCACATCCAGGACAACGCCTACGACCTTGCCCTCAGCATCGAACAGGGCAGCGGCGAGAGTGGTATCTACCTGGGGTGCCGCCGTCTTGGAGCTGGCCAAAGAAATGTCATGACCGAGTCCCAGGGTCTTACCTCCTGCTTTCACGGGCACAGCATTTTCCCAGGCTTTTTCGACTGCCGCGATGTAATCCTGGACCGTGATGGTTACCAGTGAAGTCAGCTCAGGTACATCGGGAACCGCCGGATGCGCATCATCTCTAGCCTTGACCTTGAGAGCCTTGACCTCTTCGACGGTCTTGCCGATGAGCCACTTCTCAAATTCAGCGATCTGTTCGTACCATTCCTTACCGATGGAGGAGGCTTTCCTCATGCCGTAATCGTCTCCCAGCTCCTTCTTGGTCTTGCCGGGAACAGTAATATCGGTGGCGATGGTCCAGTCTCTGTTGAAGTTGACCTTGGTCTGAGCGGTATCGATGTTAACGTGCACGATGCGACCGTCCTTATCGAAGGCAACAGCCGCGATAACGCTGTCTACCTGGGCCATGGGCACCACAGTCTTGCCGCTGGCATCAACGCTCAAACCTTGAGACTTGGCAATTGATGTAACCTGACCTAGACCGAGCTTTACCGGCTCGTCCGCCGCAGAGGAACTGAGGGCCAGTGCCAACACTGCGACAAGAACTAAGGCAAGCAATCCTAATTTTTTCAACATGCATCTTCCTTTCGTTAATATGTGTTGAAATAAGTTCCAGCTCCACTAGTGCAGCTGTTGTTATTTCCTGAGTTACCCGGTTTTTATTTTACCACATCAGCGCCGGTTGTCCAAGAGAAAATTGTGATTGTGCTAACACCCGCAAGGCAAAAAATGATACTACCAAAGGCAGGGATCTGTGCTCCTCTCTACCAGCCGTTTCCTGTGCCGTTTGTTGCTTTCGCCGTTTCAGCGCGGTATAATCTTCCTGAGATCGAGAAAGGAACGATGGAATGCTGTACCGCAGGGTAACCGTTGCATTCGTGTTAGGACTGGCAGTGATTGTACCGCTTGTGTCAGCCCCTCACTTGTATCGGCTGTTCAGCAGCAGAAGTGCGCTGGAAGCCTTCCTTGAAGAAGCCGGACCGTGGGCACCGTTGGGCTTTGTCCTGCTCAACGTTTTGCAGATTATCGCTGCACCCCTGCCTGGCAACATCATCGCGGTGGCTGGAGGCTACTTCTTTGGCTTTGCCTACGGATTTCTCCTTAACCTCGTCAGTACGGTAACGGGCTCTCTGCTGGTGTTTCAGCTCAGCAAGCGGTTCGGCAAACCGTTAGTAGAAAGATTCGTAGGGCCCAAGACCAGTGCTCTTCTCAGCAAAATGACTACCAAGAACGGGATTCGGGGGATCGCGCTGGTTTTTCTCCTGCCCTTTGTGCCAGATGATGCCCTCTGCTTCGTCGTCGGCCTAACCCCCATGTCTACTCGGACTTTTCTGATCCTAGTCCTCGGGTTTCGGACTCCAAGCGTCTTAGTCTCCACTCTAACCGGCGCTGGTATGATCAATCTCAGTCCTGCTGGCTGGCTCATCGCTGCTGCTGCAGCACTCGTCGGGCTGTACGTATTCTGGACAAAGGGAGAGGCCTTGCAACAGTGGGTCTTAAATATCATAGACCGGTATCTGGCGCCGCTTACCCGATCTCCCCATAATGAATAACTGAAGTTTCGGCCTACTGCGCCTCCAATCTCCCTTCGAGCAGCACCACCCTGAGGGGCGCGGCTTCAGCACCCACCACAGGCAGCGGTGCCGCTATCAGGACGTAAGTCCCTTCTCCGACG
The DNA here is from genome assembly GCA_012839845.1 of Bacillota bacterium. Taxonomy (GTDB): domain Bacteria; phylum Bacillota; class Limnochordia; order DTU087; family DTU087; genus DTU087. Next base: position 10,785 of record DUMM01000100.1, read on the forward strand.
TCTGCCAGACGCAGTCCTTCGATAATCACAATCCCCGCTCGCAGCAGCAGGTGGTGAGTAGGATGTCCCGGCTGATCCCGCTCGATACTGAGGGCATCAATGCCTACTCCCTTTACTTTCCGTTCCACTAGATACCGGGCTCCATCGGCACCGACGAATACAAAATCCGGCACCCAACCATCCTGAAAAGAGTTCTTGGTCTTCAGCAAGATGAACTCATCTGGCTGAATACCCTTAGCCTCAAGAGCTTGAGGAGTTATCTCCCCTTCCACGTGGGTCAAGTCCACAACCCGGCAGGACCTTATCACCCCCTCGAGGGGGACAGCATCGATTTTCCCACCGTCAGAGACAAAGTGATAAGGAGCGTCCATGTGGGTACCGGTGTGCATGTACAGATGCAGCCGGGTCTCAAAGGCACCTTGGGTAAAATCCCTAATCACCTCCAGACGGGGACGGTTTTCCTCCCTATCCTTATACACCGGCATAGCGGTGTGAATCGGCATCGACACATCGTATAATTTCGTCACCTGGACACCTCCTAACCTATCAGTCCCAGCTAGACGTGATGGTATCCCTCAACTTAACCTCCTGGACGTCTTCAGAGCTGGCAGCTTCCCACCACCGGTCGGGAACCGTGTTTTTCTAGGTCGGGACGATCAGTCAATAAGCACTGAAAGGGCAGGATCCAGCGGTGGCCGTTTTGGGCCAAGAGCCTATCAGCACCTGCAGGTCCCCAAGTACCGGCAGGATAGACTTCCACGGGTGTGCCCGCCTGGTCCCAGTAATCCGCAATCCGGTCGACAAATTCCCAAGCATACTCAACCTCGTCCCAACGGGTAAAGAGAGTGGAATCACCCCGGATAACATCAGCTAGCAGCCGTTCATAGGCCTCGGGAGAGTCAAATCCTGTACCGCAGTTCTGGCAGTAATCCATCCTCACCGGCACAATATCCCCGACGCTACCGGGCTGTTTGGCATTGAACTGCAGGAATACCCCTTCTTCCGGCTGAATCTTGATCACCAGCAGATTGGGTCCCAGTTCTGAGTACCCCCTGCCGAAGTATAAAACCCCCGGCTGTTCCCGAAAGCGGATTACAATCTCCGCTGAACGCACTGGCAGGCGCTTTCCGGTACGCAGGTAGAACGGCACACCGCTCCAGCGGAAGTTGTCGATGTAAAGCTTCAAAGCCACATAGGTTTCTGTGTTGGAATCCGGATCAACCTGCTCTTCCTCGCGGTAGCCCGGTACAGGTTTGCCGTCTATCATACCGGGACCGTACTGCCCCCGGACAACGCTGCTTTCCATGTTTTCAGGGGTGAGGGGCCGGATGGACCGCAGGACCTTGACCTTTTCATCCCTGATGGAGTCGGCGTCCAGGTCTACTGGAGGCTCCATAGCAGTTAGAGTCAAGAGCTGCAGCATATGGTTTTGCACCATGTCCCTCAGTGCTCCGGCTTCATCGTAGTATCCGCCTCTGCTGCCCACACCCACTGTTTCATTGATGCTGATCTGAACCTCTTCGATGAATCTCCCATTCCACAGGGGCTCAAACAAGGTGTTGGCGAAGCGGATAACCAGCAGATTCTGTAGCATTTCTTTGCCTAGATAATGATCAATCCTGTATACCCGCCGCTCACCAAAGGCTTGGGTGAGACGGGCATTGAGCTCTCTGGCAGAAGCCAAGTTTCGTCCGAAGGGTTTCTCGACCACCACCCGCTGCCAAGCCCCTTGGTTGCCGGCCATTCCGTGCTTATACAGATGATCAGCAATGATGCCAAAATACTGCGGCGCCACCGCCAGGAAGTATATGCGGTTGCCTTGGGTATTGTATGCTGCGTCCAATTCGGCAAGCCGGCTGCGGAGCAGTGGATAGGCGGCCTCATCCTCAAAGTTCATCTGAAAATAATGGATGCGCTGCAGCAGCTCCTCGGCTCCCGCTGCTGCCGATGGGTGCGTACCAGCAGCGGCTGCTGCCCTTCTTGCTTCATTCCTCACCTGGGTATCGTTCTTCTCTCGTCTGCCGACGGCGACCACAGCAAATTGATCCGGCAGCCGCTTTTGGGCCGCAAGATTAATCAAAGCGGGGTATAGTTTCCTGTGGGTAAGATCGCCGGTTGCCCCGAAAACTACCAAAATACACGGCTCAGGCTTGTAAACTGCGGAAAGCTGCATGAAGACTTACCCCCTTTTTGCATAGACAGACTCTAACCCCGCTGAGCTGGACTTCTTCTTGTCACCCCAGGGAGCCCAGTCATCCCTGCCACCGAGTGTGAAAAACACCGGGCAGGTCGATCCTGCGGTAGGTGTGGGCACCAAAGTAATCCCGCTGAGCCTGGATGAGATTTGCCGGCAGCCGGTCTCTTCTGTACCCGTCGTAATAAAACAGAGCAGAGCCAAAACCGGGAACGGGGACTCCAAACGCTGCCCCTGTCGCTACCACCCGCCGCCAAGCTTGCTGTCCATTGTGAACGGCCTCACGGAAGTAGGGGTCCAAGAGCAAATTGGGCAGATCCGGCTGGCGGCTGAAAGCGGCAGCGATTTCCTCGAGGAACCGGGCCCGGATAATGCACCCTCCCCGCCAGATCAAGGCGACCTGCGCCAAGTCTAGGTCCCAACCGTATTGTCTGCTGGCTTCCCTGAGGAGGGCAAAGCCCTGAGCATAAGAGCACACCTTGGAGAGATAGAGGGCCTGTCTGAGGTCCCTCAGCAGCTGAGACTTGTCGCCGTCATACTTCCTTTCAGGACCGGTGAGCAGCTGAACAGCCTTGGTGCGCTCCTCCTTCAAAGCCGACAGAAATCGGGAAAAAACTGCCTCAGCAATGGTGGGAGCCGGTACCCCCAGTTCCATGGCCTCCTGGGAGGTCCACTTACCTGTCCCCTTCTGCTCTGCTTCATCGAGAATCACATCCACCAAAGGCCTTCCAGTGTGTTCATCCACCCGAGATAGAATCTCAGCGGTAATCTCTATGAGGTACGATTCCAGTTCCCCCTGATTCCACTCCCGGAAAACTTCGCCTATCTCGGGAGCCGACATATCCAGCAGTTCCCGCATGAGAAAATAAGCTTCGCTGATCAGCTGCATATCCCCGTATTCGATGCCGTTGTGCACTGTCTTGACAAAATGACCTGCTCCCCCTGGCCCCAGATAAGCACAGCACGGCTCATTGTCCCCCGCCTTGGCGGCAATGGCCAGCAGAGGTTCTCTTACCAGCTCCCACGCCTCTTTGTCGCCGCCGGGCATGATGCTGGGCCCCTTGAGCGCGCCTTCCTCTCCGCCTGAGATGCCGATTCCCAAAAAGAGAATCCCCTTTTCCTTGAGCATACTATGGCGGCGGATGGTATCCTGGAAGTGGGAATTGCCTCCGTCCATAATTACGTCACCACAGCTGAGAAAAGGCAGTAAATCGGCAATGACAGAGTCAACTGGAGCCCCAGCCTTAACCATCAGGAAAACCTTCCGAGGGGACCGCAGAGCGCCGACCAGTTCCTGATATGAGTACGTCCCTATAATACCTTTATCCCCAGCCGGCCCCTGGATAAACTCATCTATCTTCTTTCTGTCCCGGTTATAAACGGCCACCTTATACCCACGGGACGCGAAATTCAAGGCCAAGTTCTGGCCCATCACCCCTAAGCCCACCAGCCCAAGGTCGGCTTTGTCTGTCACCTGAACCACCCTTCCTACCTCGTCATATTTCAGTATCGCACTGCAAGACTGCTACCCTGCTTGATTTGTTACCCTTATCTTGCAGAAATAAACTTCTGGACACAGACTGCAGTTCCTGCCTGTGTGGTGGGCAGCTGGTTTCAGCACCTGAGACCCAGTAACTAACCCGTTGTTAGACCCTTGCTTTTTTCCATGCCCCACGCCGGAAGCGGTAATGGATGATCAGTGCCCTGGCAATTTGGTCCACCGCCATGGCCAGCCAGGCGCCAAAGAGCCCCAGCCCCAAGACGATTGCCAACAAGTAACCCAGCACCACCCTCACTCCCCAAATGCCGACGAAGGTGGAGTACAAGGGCCAGCGGGTATCTCCTGCCCCCCGCAGCCCTCCCGACAGGATAAATCTGGTCGATTGGGCAGGCTGCACCAGGCCGATGATCTTGAGCACCATCGCAGTGCTCTCTATAACCTGAGGATCATTGGTGTAAAGACCGGCTATTGAACGGCCGAAGACAAACATAAAGCCGGCGATGGTGGTAGATACCATCATCCCCATCCTGCTGGTTTCCAGCGCACTGCGTTCAGCCAATTCAGGGTCTTTAGCCCCCAACCCCTGCCCCACTAAAGTGGTAGCCGCGATGCTAAAGGCCTGCCCGGGCATGAATGAAAGGTTGAGGATGTTCATGCCGATTTGGTGTGCAGCCAGCACAGCTGTGCCAATGCTGGCAACGATCCGGACGTAAATGACTTGACCTCCCCGCATGATGAGCTGCTCAATTGCAGCCGGCACACCGACCCGAAACACCCGCTTCAGCATATTCCAATCCGGACGGTATCGGCCCCGTAAGGCTATCCTGATGGACGAACGGCCGGAAACCAGTACCGTGAGAAACAACCCGCAGGCCGCAGTATCGGCGAGGCTGGTGGCAACCGCTGCGCCGGCAACCCCCCACCGAGGAAAGCCCAGATTTCCGTAAATCAGCAAGTAATTGCCTACCAAGTTAATTAAGTTGGCCGTCAAGTTCACCGCCATAGGTGTGCGGGTATCCCCCGCCCCCCGGAGTGCCGATGAGCATACGGTAGCTATCGTGCGAAACCCGAGCCCCAAACATACTATCCGCATGTAAATGATGCCCAATGGCCGCACTTCCGGCTGGGCCCCCATTGCGGTCATGACCCAGGGAGTTAGGATATACCCAAGAAAGCTGACTAAGGCCCCCAAGACAGCGGTTACCACTAGACTTTGCTTGGCCGCAGCACTGGCCTTCTTCGGCATATCTGCACCGATAAATCGCGCGACGAGCGCGGTGCTTCCCACATTTAGGGCTTGAAAGACAGCAGTTGCAAGGAGAATCGGCTGGTTGGCAAGACCCACAGCTGCGATGGCCGACGCTCCCAGCCTTCCTACCATAATCATATCCGCGACATTGACGAAGCTGACCAAAATCATTTCCACCAAAGCAGGAGATGCTATTTCGGCAACTCTCCTCCGCAGTTCCTTGGCAGATAACCCCGATGTAATCGACGACGACTCCATCCCTGTGCTCCTTCCGTTAAGGCTTCTTCTATAGACCTTTGATAATTCTCTGATTTTACCTGCTTCCCGTAAAGGTTGTTTCCTTGACCAATCATCCCGGCATATGTAGTCAAATGGGCAGGAATCCCGCAAGATGGTGGGGAAGTTTAACTTACTAGATGTTTAGTTTTGGATAGGCTCACTGGAAAAGGAGATGATGTAGTCCATGATCAAAGTAGAGGAATTGACTGCTGCTGCTTTCCAGCCCTTCGGCACCATTCTTAATCCCAATGACTGCGGAGACCCCGTTGGAAGTAAGGATGATCCGCTCCAGTTTTTCCCGGACCGAGTCTTGATGCAGTTTTCTGCTTCCAATTACGTTGCCATGAATCCGCTGGTAATCAAGCCTAGGCCCTTCGTGATCACCCACGCGGAGATCCATGAGCGCACCGAAGAAGTGTTCGGCGGCTTCACCAAAGATGTCGTATTCCACGTCGGGGAACCCGGCAGCAAGACACCTCCTGCCGAGTACAGAGTCTTCCGGCTGCCGGCCGGCTGGTGGGTGAGGATTAAGCGGGGAGTATGGCACCACGGGCCTTACGTGCTGGGGGAAGAACCCACCACGGGCATGGTAGTGCTGCCGCCCCATACCTACACCAACGACTGCTATGTAGTGGTACTAGATGAGCCCATCAAGATCCAGTTGTAAGGTGTGAAGCTGTAACATCTTGTTTCGGACGGCAATTTGACCTGCAGGGAATAAAGAAGGGTGCTTCAGCGTGGAAGAAGCACCCTTTCCTAGCTTGGTGTACGGCAATGGCCAGCTGGAGCTGGTTTGTCTCTTACTCTGCCTTAGTCAGCGCTTGAAATTCCGGCTTGAGACCTTGCCGTAGGCGTTCATAGGGGATAGTGAACTCCGGAATCCCGGTGGAATACGGCGCTATCTCGTACAGGTCGAAATATACCACGATGCCCTCGGACGTGAGATAAAAGTGGTGGTCGGGAAGTATATCTGTTTCCGCCACCGATTCATCAAAATAGTGATCAGCGTTGGCAGCTCGCTGCCGCCTGACTTCTGATGCGATAACCGTTGTGAAATCGTATCCGGGCACAAATAAGTCCTCGAGATTCAGGTCTCTTCCCGCGGCCAAGTCAATATTAGTGCTCACCTGAGAGGACATGCCGTGGGCCCCGCCGGTGTAGCAGTAGTAAGCTATGGGCAAGCTCACAAAGCGCTCATCTAGGTAGGCGACGTGAAAATCAACATAGACTTGAAAGGGCAGCCAGTGTCTAGTTTCCTCGCCCAGTTCCTCCTGAGCAGTCTCCGCTCCTTCCCTGATCTCCTCCACAAAACTCATGATCTCCCTCTGCCAGCGGTCATTGAGCTGTCTTTCCAGCTGCACGTCGCCAACACCGGCAATGACTGGTATTTTCACCTCTCCTGCAAGCAGCTCCGTGTCGTACCTTATCACTTTCGCTGTAATGGCAATACCGGACTCCACCTCTGCCTGCGCTGCCCCACCTCCTGCCGCAACCAGCACGCCGATGATAAGCAGCCGCACAATTACACAATGTACAGGCCTCAAGCTTTCTCTTGTCATAATCATCCCCCTGCTCAGCAGCTGTCCATTGAGTCTGAGTTCCCGGTACTTCTTATTGCTCAATCCACTGTAGCTCCCGGTTTCCTCAACTGAGGACATAGACGGTTAGAAAGGCAGCGACTAAAGCAGCCGCAAAATTCCGCCACCTCCAGGCTGCCGCCGCGGCGGCAGCTCCTCCTAGGACCCCTATCCAAGGTCTTTCTGGATTCACAGTGATGATACCCGGAAAGATTAAAGCACCCAAGGCTGCATAAGGGACTACTTTCAACCAGCGCTCCAGCCAGAGGGGCAAGCGCTGCCCACTGCCGATCAGCAGCGGCAGTGTTCTCGGCAAATAAGTCCCCAGAGCCATCCCGAGGACCATGAACCAAAACGAAGCCGGCTTCACAGCTTATCCACCCCCTTGCCGAGCAGCATAACTCCCAAAGCCGCTGCCAGCATAGTGGCCAAGACCACTGCCCAACCTGCAGACAAACGCTGGGAGAAAACC
>DUMM01000101.1 GCA_012839845.1 Bacillota bacterium
AGGATTGAACCCGGGGATGTGGTCCTGGCCCAGGCTGAGTTCCGCCGTCCTCGGAGGGCCAGCAACCCCGGCCAGTTTGACTACGCCCATTATCTTTACCGGCGAGGAGTCAGCCTTACCGCTTTTGCAGAGGGTAAGGATGCAGTGCGCCGTTTTGATGTGCAGCAGGATCCGCAGATACGGGAGGTTCTAGCCAGAGGCAGGTGGTTTTGGGCAAAGACCTGGAGGGCGGAGGTGGTCGGCAGGGCACAGAGGCTAAAGCAGCGATTGGTCGGCGTCTGGGAGGGCAGCCTGCCGGCCAGGTACCAGGGGCTGCTTGCCGCCATGGTCTTCGGCGATGATACTCTGCTGGATGAAGATGTGGAGAGGGCTTTTCGGCGCACTGGCCAGGCTCACCTTCTGTCGGTGTCTGGGCTGCACGTGGGATTCGCGGCGGGATGGCTGTGGTACCTGGGGAGCCGGTTTTCTCGGGGCCGGCTGGTTTCGTACGCCCTTGGGATACTGGCGGCGTGGGGGTATGCGTTCCTTGCCGGGGGCAGCCCGCCGGTGGTGCGGGCAGCCACCACCCTGAGCCTGTACCTTGCGGCCGCAGCCCTAGGCAGAGACCGTGACCGGCTGGCAGGTGCGTGCTGTGCAGCCTTTCTGCAGCTGTGGGCTAATCCCAGCCTTCTGTTTGACATCAGTTTCCAGCTGTCTTACGGCGCTCTCTTTGGAATCCTGGCATTGGCCAAGCCGCTGGAGGCATGGTTATTGCCTAAAAGGCTTGCAGGGACTCCACTGGCAAGCGGGGCGGCTAAGATCAGTGCTCCCGTGATCGTCTCGGTCAGTGCCCAGCTGAGCATCTTTCCTCTGCTGAGCTGGTACTTCCAGGAGATTCCGCTGTTGGGCCCTTTGTTGGGACTAGCGGCCGTTCCGACTGCCGGAATAGTGGTTCCCCTTGCCCTTGCCGGGAGCTTGGTCGGCCTAGTCTTCCCTGCACAGCGCATTGTGGGGCCAATTCTGCTCAGGCTGCTTGCTCTCCTGGATAGGCTGCTTGACCTGTGCAGCAGCTGGGACTGGGCGGTCTTGTATTCTGGTGCCGGCTCAGCCGCTCTTTGGGTTTGTTACTATGCGGTCCTCGTGCTGTTGGTTCAATATCTGAACGAAGCAGCAGTATACCCGCGGCTGGGCCTTGCCGGGACCTGGTGGAGAAGCCAGCGGAAAAGGCTCGCTCTGGCTGGGCTTTTGGCCGGGGTTTGGATAGTATATATGCCTCTTCTCGCACCACTGTGGCGGCCGCTGGAGATCACTTTCCTCGATGTTGGCCAAGGGGATGCGATTTTTGTCAGCACTCCGACGGGGAGAAATCTGCTAATTGACGGAGGAGGCCTGCCCTCATCTTCAACTGATGGGGGCTTTGACGCGGGGGAGAGGATAGTGCTGCCCTTTCTTAAGTATCGGGGAGTTAGGCGGCTGGACTTGGTGATAGCCACGCATTTTCACAATGACCATACTCAAGGCCTAAAAGCGGTGCTGCGGGAGCTCTCTGTCGGTCTTCTGGGCGACAACGGCCTCCTGGATGCTGGATTCGCCAGCCGGGAATATGGGGAACTCCTGAAGGAGCTGGCAAAGAGAAAGGATATCACTCGCATTGCCCTCAGAAGGGGGCAGCGGTTTCAGCTTTCCCGGGGTGTAGAACTGTTGGTACTTCATCCGGCGGTAGGAGTAGAGAGAAATTTTCACAATGACGGACCAGCGACAACAGTGGACCAGAACAACAACTCGGTTGTCCTTAAGCTGCTTGCGCCAAACTTCTCCGCCCTGTTCACCGGGGACATCGATCGGGAGGCCCAGCTGGAGCTTTTGCAGCACCACCTGCAGTTGGACTTCCTACGGGAGAGCGCTGTGCCGAACGGTGCCAAGGACGGTCAAAGGCTTTCCAACTCTGAAAGTCTCCGCGACAAGTTCGGCCTTAAGGCAGATATTTTGAAAGTCCCCCACCACGGGGCCCGTAGGGCCTTGGTTTATTCATTCCTGGGAGCGGTATCTCCTGAGCTGGCAGTGGTCTCCGTGGGGAGGAATCCCCATGGGCACCCTGCCGCTGAAGTCTTACAGGCTCTCGAGGCGGTGACCGGTTCTGCACCGCTGCGCACCGATGCGGCGGGGTGCATTACAATAAAAGCCTGGGGGAAACGGATGGTCATCGACACTTTTCATGCCCCAGCGTTTTGGGAGGTGGGGAGCTGGGCTTGGATTCGGCACTGGGAGGCTCGGCTTAAGGATGCGGTTCAGGGGCTGGCGGGCAGGGTTTAGTCATGCCGGCTCGAAGTCATATATGCACAGCACCTAGAAGCTAATAAAGGTCGGGATGGTTATGGCGCGGCAGCGAACTGCAGCTCAGTATACTTACCGGGATTTTATGAAGGACATGGCCAAAGGGAAGTTCTTTCCCGTTTATCTGTTTCTGGGAGACGAGGATTGGCTCATCGCCCAGGGCATCAAGGCCCTGAAGGCTGCTCTTCTGGCCGATGCGGACACCAGCTGGAACTTCAGCGAATCCCAAGGGAAAGAAGCCAACTGTGAGGAAATAGCTGCTTTTCTTGCCACACTGCCCATATTCGGCGGGCGAAAAGCTGCGGTCTTGAGGGATGTAGACCGGCTGAGCCCGACGGAGCTGGAATCCCTGATCCCGCTGATGGAAAACATGCCGGATTACGCCCACCTGATTATGACCGCAGAGAGTGCAGACAGACGGACCAAGTGGTACAGAACGGTTGAAGGCTGCGGCCAAGTGGTAGCTGTTGGCCAGCTGGATCCCCAGGGGGCAGCTGCTTGGGTGATGGAGAGAAGTGGTCAGCTGGGCCTTAAAATGTCCCCTAAGAGCGCCCGCTACCTGGTTTCGCAAGTAGGCATATCCTTGAATCAGCTGGACAAGGAACTGGAGAAGCTGGCTTGCTATAAGGATGAGAACAGTCCTGAGGTGACGCTGGAGGATATCGACCTCTTGGCAGTAAAGAGCCGGGATGTGGCAGATAACACCATTTTCCGCTTCACCGATGCGGTGGCAGAGGGAAATGAACAGCTGGCGGTAGGTCTTCTCAATGAGCTGCTCTCTAGCGGCAGAGAGCCCCTTTCGATCTTAGCCATGATTGCCCGGCAGTTTCGCATTATTGCCTTTGCTTGGGAAGCTTTCCAGGCAGGGATGTCCTCTGCAGACATCGGCAGGGAGTTGGGGATTCCGCCCTTTGCTGTGGAGAGGGCTTTAGCTCAAGGACGCCGCCTTGGAGGAGACTGCGTCCGGGGAGCGCTGGCAGCCGCCGCTCAGGCTGACCGGGAAATTAAAAGCGGCTTTCTGCAGCCAGCAGCAGCCCTGGAACTATTGGTAATCAGGCTGACTAGAACCCTCCCCCGCCTTGCCCGGTCCACTTAAGCATCCATCAGTTAAACATCCAAACTAAAACCCCGCCTTCGGGCGGGGGCAAATGTACAGCGGCTGGGCCGCATTCCCTATGAGGCTTGAGCTTGGGCTTGGTTAAACCGCTTGGTAAGGCGGGACTTGCGGCGGTTGGCCGCGTTCTTATGGATGACTCCCTTAGATGCTGCCCAATCTATTCTAGAGATGGCTACCCGCAAAAGCTCTCTGGCCTTTTCCAGATCGTTTTCTGCTAAGGCCTTTTCGAAACGCTTGATAGCCGTGCGGTAGGTCGAGCGGATAGCTCGATTACGGGCAGTCTGCTTGGCGGTTAGCCGAATCCTTTTCTTAGCAGACAGTGTATTCGCCAATATGCTTCACCCCCCGTTTCACAATCCCACAGTACACCTTAGTTTATCATGCCCAGCTCAGGATTGCAATTGGTTCCCTGTCAAATTACATTCTTTCCCGCCTTCTCGGTTAGGCTAACAGGTAAGACCGGCAAAACAGAGGATGTTAGGAGGGCAAGCCTTGCGGGAAAGTTACCGACGGTATCTCACTTACAATCCGCCCCAAGAACGGTTTGATGATGATTTCTTCAACAAATATGCTGTAAGGACAGACCTGGCATTGGAGGCCACGGAGGTCATTGTGGAACGGGGCGGTCCCCCGGAGATTCCGGGGGTGGTGGTGGAGAATGAGTCTGCCGCTCACGTCAAGATCAACCGGACCAGAGTAGAGACCGATGCCGGCGCCCGAGCCATCGGAAAGGTCAAGGGCTATTACATAACCATCGAATCCGCTGCCCTGCGGGAGCACAATCGGGAGGTGCAGAAAGACGTCAGCCGGGCAATCGCGCAGGAGCTGGAAGCATTCTTGCAGAGTCTTGCCGACGACGACCCGGTCTTGGTTGTGGGTCTGGGCAACTGGAACGCCACTCCCGATGCTCTAGGTCCGCGGGTGATCGACAAGCTGTTGGTTACCAGGCACCTTTTCACCATGGCACCTCCGGAACTGAGGGGAGGTCTGCGCCCGGTGGCGGCCCTGGCTCCGGGAGTGCTGGGAATTACAGGTATCGAAACCGGTGAGACTATTCAAGGTGTAGTGGAGAAAGTAAAGCCGCAGCTGATTATCTGCATAGACGCTTTGGCCTCCCGCAGTACTGAGCGGCTGTGCACTACCATCCAAATTGCAGATACAGGCATCCATCCCGGATCCGGTATTGGGAATACGCGTATGGGGATTACACTCCAGACAATGGGAGTGCCGGTGGTGGCCATCGGCGTTCCTACAGTCATCCACGCCGTTACCCTTGTCTCTGATGGGATGGAGATGGTGAGCAGCGGCCGCCAGCAGCATCCAGCTCAGGCTGCCCCGGCAGCCAAGGGGAGCACTGCACAAATGCCATCCGAGGCTGCCAGCAGGGAGGGCACCCCGTCTTCTTTACTGGATCCCGGCCGGATTCAGTTTTCCCCGGGGACACCCCGTGCTGGCGGAGTTGGCATGGAGGCAGCCGGTGAAGGCTCATCTGTGGAGCAGGCTGTGGAGGCGAGATTGAAGCGGCTCGGGCAGCAGCGGGCAGCCCAAGGGATGGAGGGCATCGATGCCGACACCAAGCGGCGTGTTCTAAGGCAGCTCTTGGAGCCCTTTATGGGTACGTTGGTTGTCACACCAAAGGAGATAGATGTACTGATCGAAGACGCCGCTTGGGTTGTAGCTGCTGGACTGAACGCTGCCCTGCACCCGGGAATGGATGTGGAGCAGGCGGCCCAATACACAGTCTAGCAATCGCGGATCACAGGCAGAAGTACAAGAAGTACAACCCTGGTTCTAGTCGGCCGCTTTCCCTCATATACTGGCTTCAGAGGGGTGTGGGTGGTATGAGACAGCTCCAGGGACTGATGCCTTCAAGCCCGCCGATTCTCCGCCGGCGTGTCCGCCGGCGCCTGCCGCGGC
>DUMM01000016.1 GCA_012839845.1 Bacillota bacterium
CGCATCAAGATCTCTCTTGGTGCAATGAGTCCCGCGGCTTACAGACGCAGCTTGGGTTTAGCAATATAATCAAGTCCAAAAAAATGTCCGCACCCCCAAATGGGGATTCTCAAGTGGCCATTGACACTATATACGTTCAGTTGATGCCCTAGAGGAAGTTCAACTCCGAGTTGCCATCTTATCGTGAGTTGTCACGGGAGAAAATGTGTCATTCTGGAAGGAAATGAAGAACTTCGATAGAACAACTATCCTTAAGTACACAAATGTAATGCACAAATGTGCAGATATGACTGGAGTAAATGGATCGATATAAGGCTCAGAGCTTCACTAGGAAGGAATCTTCATAAATGACCGTTGTCAACGACCAGCTGCTTTATCTTGTAGCCAAGCTGTATTACGAGCAGGACTTGACCCAGCAGGAAATCGGCGAACAGCTGGGGTTAAGCAGGTTCAAGGTTCAGCGGCTTCTTGCTAGGGCGAGGGAGAAGGGGATTGTAAGAATTGAGGTTGTGCCGCCCGCTGATCAAGGGTTCACCCACCTAGAGGCGGAATTACAGAAAACCTTTGGACTCAAAGGCGCTGTTGTTGTACCTGGTGAGTACCGGTCTGAAAGAATCCTCAGAAAAGTGCTGGGTCTCACCGCGGCTGAAGTTCTCCCCGACCTAATGAAAGGAAAACGCCATATCGGTCTTGGTTGCGGTAGGACTATCATGGAAACGCTTGACCACCTTAATATAGAAGAGCCTCAGGCCGTCACCATCGTGCCCTTATTTGGCGGAGTAGAGAATATGGAACCTGAGTTTCAGGTAAACGCTCTGGTTCAGAAACTGGCTGCTGCTCTAGGTGGTGAATATCGGCCTATCTATGCCCCGGTCATAGCAGGCAGTGCTGAGGCGAGGGCGACTATCATATCCGACCCCATGATCAAACCGGTAATTGACATGTGGGACTCTTTGGATATGGCCATAGTCGGGATTGGATGCTCCCTTGCCACTTACGGTTCAGCCTTCATGAGGGCTATAGGTGAGAAAGACAGGGCTGACATTGAAACCTCGCAGGCAGCGGGTGATGTTTGCCGCCAGATGTTCCGCATCACAGGCGAGCCGTGCAGGCTGGACCTCAATTCCCGGCTCATAGCTATGAGTCTCGAGCAGCTGAAGCGGGTGCCGCTGGTGGTTGCCGTAGCCGGGGGAAAGGCAAAGGTCAGAGCCATTCTGGGAGCCCTGCGAGGAGGGTATGTGAAGTTCCTCATTTCTGATGAAGCGACGGTGCGGCAGGTTCTGGACCTTCACATGGTTGCTTTGGATGACTAGTGCACAGGCCTGTTAGCTCGGCAGAATGTGATTTGGACCGTACAGCCAATTAGCGGTGCTTAAAAAAGAAAGCGTTTCCCTTTGCCATCATACAACCCCATCGAGGAGGTACGACGCCTTGGAACGGGACATCCTCATCGGAATTGATATCGGCACATCGGGGTGCAAGACCGCTGCCTATGCCGTCGATGGTTCCGTGCTGGGTACTGTTACGGAACCTTATGGCGTGCAGCGGCGCACGGCCCTGGAGGCGGAGCAGAACGCAGATGACTGGTGGAATGCAGTTTGCCTTAATATTCGCAGGCTCATCAATGACAAGGGCGTGGACCCGAAAAGAGTGTTGGCCATCGGAGTCGTTGGCCACAGCTGGGCTACCCTGCCGGTAAGTCGCGAGGGGCGCCCCCTGCATCCCGCCATGCTGTGGCTGGACCGCCGCGCCCTGAGCGAGTGTGAGCAGATTAAGGAGAAAATCGGCGAAGACTATGTACTTTCCCTCAGCGGTAACCGCATCGATCCAGCCTACTGCGTCCCCAAGATGATGTGGCTGCAAAACCACCGGCCGGAAGTGTACAAGAGTACATATAGGTTCTTGCAGTCCAACAGCTATATCGTCTACCGTCTGACAGGGGAATTCACCCAGGACACATCCCAGGGCTATGGATACTATGTCTTTGATATCGCCCAGCGGGATTGGTCAATGGAGGCACTGGAGAAATTCCAGATTGACCCAGACCTTCTGCCCGCTGTTTTCGAATCCGATACTGTCGTCGGAGAAGTCACCCGCCAGGCGGCGGAAGAGACGGGGCTGGTCGCGGGTACTCCGGTTATTGCCGGTGGAGTGGACTGTGCTGCAGCGTGCCTGGGTGCCAACATCACCGAGCACTTGGAGACCCAAGAGCAGGCAGGTCAAGCCGGGGGAATGACTATCTGCACCGACCGCCCCTATAGGGATTTGCGCCTCATCAGCGGCTGCCATGTTCTAAGAGACAGGTGGCATTTGTCAGGTGGAACAGTAAGCGGCGGTGTGCTGAATTGGATCTATCAGCAGGTCTTGGGGGCGGGATTTTACAATGCGCGCCGATTGGAGGGGCGAGATCCGTTTCAGCTCTTAAGTGAAGAAGCGGCACAGGCAAAACCCGGCTCCGGCGGTTTGCTCTTCTTGCCCTACATGGCGGGAGAACGTACCCCCATTTGGGATCCCTTGGCCAAAGGCGTATTCGTCGGCCTTTCTTATGAAAAGGGTCGCCACGAGATCATTCGGGCTTTGATGGAGGGTGCGGCCCTGGCATTGAGGCACAACCTAGAAGTAGCGGCCAGCGCTGGCGCCAAGCCTTCCATCCTCGTCAGCGTCGGCGGTGGATCTAGGAGCAGCGTGTGGTGTCAGATCAAGGCTGATGTGACCGGCGTGCCGTTGGGAGTTCCCAATATGCAGGATGGGACCGTATTCGGAGCTGCGTTCCTAGCCGGCATCGGCGTAGGTGCCTTTGATGACTTCAAGGATGCGCTGAAGCAGATAGTGCAGGTTGAAAAATGGTATGAACCTCGGTCGGAGCTGAAGAGTCTGTATGATGACCTCTACGAAGCGTATTTGATGTCTTATCAGTCTCTAAAGCCCGTCATGCATAAGTTAGCCAAGATCACAGAGTAGATGAAGGGAAGCGGTGTTTGTGAAAGCAGCGGTTATCTACGGTCCAGGCGATATTAGAATCGAGGATATACCCTATCCCAAGCCTGGGCCGGGAGAAGTTGTAGTTAGAATTCACGCCTGCGGTGTCTGCGGATCAGACTTACCTCGGGCCCTGGACGGCAAAGCACATTTCTATCCTACAATAGTGGGCCATGAGGCAGCGGGCGAAGTTGTGGAGGTAGGTTCAGAAGTCACCAAGTTTAGGCCTGGGGACAGGGTGTCTGTGGCTCCTTTGGTACCCTGTATGGAGTGTGAAGCCTGTCAGGTGGGCAGGTATTCTCTCTGCCGAGAGTACAGCTTTGTCGGTTCCAGGCGCCAGGGATGCATGGCTGAATTCGTCGCCGTTCCCGAGCGTTCTCTGGTTCCAATTCCTCAGGGTCTTTCCTACGAACAAGGTGCGATGCTGGAGCCGGCCACAGTTCCTCTGTACGGATTGCTGAAGGTGGGATCACTGGCAGGGCTCAGGGTTGCAGTCTTAGGCGTTGGTACCATCGGCCTCTTTGCCGTGATGTGGGCTAAGTTCCTCGGCGCAAGCCAAGTCGCAGCCGTAGATATAAATGACTGGAAACTGGAACGGGCCAAAGAAATGGGCGCTGATGAAGTGATTAATTCCAGAACCCTCACTGCGGAAAGCGGTTTGGTTGGTGCCATAAAGGCGGTTACCGACGGACAGGGGTGTGATTTGACCGTTGAGACTGCAGGACACCCCGTCACTCAGGTACAAGCCGTTGAGATTTGTGCCAACGGAGGCAGGGTGCTTTATGTTGGCACAGCCCATCAGCCCGTGCACTTCGAACCCCAGGCCTTTGAAGCCATAATCCGCAAAGAGCTTATTATCTATGGTTCGTGGATGTCGTATTCGGCGCCGTTCCCGGGTAGGGAGTGGCAGATTGCGGCCAAAGCTTTGTCTGATGGAGCTATCGATCCATCGCCCATGATAACCCACCGGTTCCCGTTGGCAGAGGCCCGGAAAGCCTTTGAAACGCTGCGCTCTTCCGATAGGGCAATTAAGGTGATGCTGCTCATCAATGATGACTAGTTAGATTAGGAAGGGATTCCTCATGGCAAGGGAGCACGTTATGAAGGAGATTGTCAAGCTGCAGAAGGCTGGTGTACCGAAGGGAATTTGTTCGATCTGCAGTGCCAACAGCTTTGTGTTAGAGGCTGCCCTTGAGCACGGCCTCGAGACAGGTGGATATGTGCTCATCGAAGCAACCTGCAATCAGGTAAATCAGTTTGGCGGGTACACGGGGATGAAGCCGGCGGATTTTCAAAAGTTCGTCCTGGATCTGGCCGATCGAATAGGCTTTCCCCGGGAACGGTTGGTTTTGGGGGGTGATCACCTCGGACCCAATCCTTGGAAAAATGAGGCTGCTGAAAGCGCCATGGCAAAGTCGACTGAACTTATTAGGGAATATGTGCTGGCTGGCTTTTCCAAGCTGCACATAGATTGCAGTATGGCACTGGGTGATGATGCGACGAACCATGGCGCCTTAGACCCAAGGACCATCGCCGAGCGGACCGCAAAGCTTTGTCAGGTGGCTGAAGAAGCCTATCATGAGCTGGCTAGGTCCAATCCCGAGGCTGCTCCGCCGGTGTATGTAATCGGGACGGAAGTGCCAATCCCAGGGGGAATGCAGGAGGAAGAGGATACTCTTCAAGTCACTCGTCCTGAAGATCTGAGGGAGACGGTGCGTTTGTCTAAGGATGCCTTCTTGAGGCGGAATCTCCATGATGCGTGGGAGCGGGTAGTTGCAGTGGTGGTCCAGCCGGGAGTTGAGTTTGGCAGCAGCACCATCTGCGAGTATGACCGGGAAAAGGCCGCGGCACTTACCGCGGCGCTCGCTGAGCTGCCCACCCTTGTCTTTGAAGGCCATTCGACGGATTACCAAACTCGGGATGCTCTAAAGAGACTGGTTGAGGACGGGGTTGCAATTCTTAAGGTCGGACCTGCGCTTACCTTTGCCCTGCGGGAAGGTTTGCTGGCACTCAGCTTCATAGAGAAGGAGCTCTTGGGTAATGATTCTGAAGCCAAGCTCAGTAATCTGATGGAGAGACTGGATGAGGCCATGTTGAGCAATCCTGCCCACTGGAAGAACTACTACCAGGGCACTGAGGCGGAAGTGGCTCTAGCCCGCAAGTACAGCTTTTCTGATCGCTGCCGGTATTATTGGACCGTGTCCGAAGTCAGGGAAGCAGTCGAGACCCTGATAAAGAACTTGAGTGCTAGGCCTATTCCTCTCGCCTTGATCAGCCAGTACTTGCCGGTGCAGTACAGGCGGATCCGGGCTGGGATGCTGGCAAACAGGCCGGAGGCGCTGATCAAAGATAAGATTAAAGAAGTTCTCAAGGACTATGAGTTTGCGGTCAATCCGTGAACAATGTGGCACCATCGATATAACGCATTGAACCCGCAGAGTTAAATGCTACCTATCAGTAATCGCAATCAATACTTCTATTCAGAAAAACTTTTATAAAATGTCACAACGTTGAAGGATTCGCGGAGCTGATATCGAATAAAGAGGATGTAAACGAGTACATGTAACAACTAGATTGTCACGGGAACGTTTTCAAGAGCATGAAAGGAAATAGAGGCATGCCCACGATTAAAGACGTTGCAGCTGTAGCTGGTGTCTCTACGGCTACAGTATCGAGAGTACTAAACGGTGAACGGGTTAGAGACGAGACGAAGCAAAAAGTCATCAATGCTATAAGAATGTTAGGTTATCGGCCCAATCAGATCGCCAGAAGTCTCAAGACGCAGAAAACCTTTTCTGTAGGATTTGTGGTTCCCAAATTCGATCCTTTCTTCATGCAAGTGGCTCAAGCTATGGAGAGCGTGCTTAACGAAAAAGGTTACAGCCTCATCGTCTGCAACAGCGATGAGAACCCAGAAAGAGAAGTCGGTCGGGTCAAAATGCTCTCGGAGAAGCAGGTTGATGGACTGTTAGTAGTACCCACCAGCGGCACCGCTCCCCACCTAGCTGTTCTGCAGCAGCAAGGGACGCCTGTGGTGTTGGTAGACCGTATGGTTCAGAATATGCAAGTTGACTGTGTCTTGGTAGACAATGTTAATGGCGCATATCAAGCTGTGGAGCACTTAGTGACTCTAGGTCACCAGCGAATTGGTCTCATCAGTGGCCGGCTTGAAGTTACAACTGGTGAAGAGCGGTATCGGGGCTATCAGCGGGTTTTTGAAGATTATAAAATGCCCGTAGATGAAGAGCTGATTCAAATAGGTGATTTTACCATCGAAAGCGGTTACTTGCTGACTAAGAAACTGCTCGGCCTCAACAGACCTCCCACAGCCGTATTCGTGGCGAACTATGAAATGA
This sequence comes from Bacillota bacterium, assembly GCA_012839845.1. Classification (GTDB taxonomy): domain Bacteria; phylum Bacillota; class Limnochordia; order DTU087; family DTU087; genus DTU087. The sequence continues at coordinate 6,336 of DUMM01000016.1, forward strand.
CAATCGGAGCTTTGATGGCGGTCCGTGAGTTGGGAATGGAGATGCCCCGCGACTTGGCGTTGGTGGGGTTTGATGACATGGAGTCCACAAGGTTGGCTGTCCCGCCGGTAACTACAGTGGTGCAGCCAATGTGGGAGATAGGTGAGACTGCCGCAAGGTTGTTGTGCAAGAGGATGGAAGGCGATAGCAGCGATTATCCCCAGATGTATAGATTGAAACCAGAATTGGTAGTGCGGAGTTCGTCTGACCCTGTTCAAAGACCAGGATGTGAATGTCTGCTAGCTGGAATGAACAACGGGAGGTGAGGCTCCGGCTGTAAGTTGTTGGCATTTGTTGGTAAAGTAGGAAACCTGATGGAAATCATTATCTTCAAGGAGGGAAAACTTGGTGACTGAGCTCCGTTTTCGACAGATTCACCTGGATTTCCATACCAGTGAGCATATCCCCAATGTTGGAGCCGAATTCGATCCGGAAGAATTTGCCCGTACATTGGACAAAGCCCGAGTGAACTCCATTACCTGCTTTGCGCGGTGCCACCACGGTTTGATGTATTACGATTCTAAACGGTTTCCAGAGCGGGTTCATCCCAACTTGGTCAATCGTAATCTGCTTTTGGAGCAGATTGAAGCCTGCCACAAATACGGCATTCGGGCCCCAATATACACTACCATTCAGTGGGACTACTACACAGCCATGCGGCATCCCGAGTGGCGGGTAATTGGACCCGATGGTGAGCTTGCAGGTACCAAGCCTTATGAAGCCGGTTTCTACCAAGATCTCTGTGTAAATACCCCGTATCGTGATTTTCTCTTTGCCCATGTAGAAGAGATGCTGGAGATGCTGCCGGTGGATGGCTTCTTCTTTGATATTGTGAAACCCACTGACTGCAGCTGCCGATACTGCCTTGAAGGCATGAAAAAAGCTGGACTAGATCCCACTAACAAAGAAGACCGGTTAGCCTATAACAAAATGGTCTTGGACAAGTTCAAGCTGGAAATGTCTGAGTTTGTCCGCAAACACAACCCCGATGCCACCATTTTCTATAACGCCGGTCATATCGGGCCCTACATAAGGGAATCCAAAGATGCCTATACACACTTTGAACTGGAGTCCCTCCCCAGCGGCGGGTGGGGGTACATGCACTTCCCGCTCACAATGCGCTATGCTCGGAATCTCGGTATTGATTGCGTTTCCCATACGGGCAAGTTCCATACCAGCTGGGGTGATTTCCATTCCTTTAAGAACAAGGCTGCTCTGGAGTTTGAGTGCTTCCGCATGTTGGCCCTCAACTGCAAATGCGAGATCGGCGATCAGCTGCACCCGAGCGGCAAAATAGACAAGTACGTATATGAACTGGTCGGCTCGGTTTACAGCCAGGTTGAAAAAAAAGAACCCTGGTGCCGCGGAGCGAAGGCGGTCAGCGAGATTGGCCTCTTTACAACGGAGGAATTCACCGGTGAAAGGGTTCCAGCCGCGACAGCCGGTGCTGCACAGATGCTTCATGAGGCAGGTCATCAGTTTGAAGTGCTGGATACCCGCAGCTCCTTTGACGGATATCGTTTACTGATTCTGCCGGACGGCATCAGGTTGACGGAAGATGCTGCGGCCAGGCTCGAGCAGTACGTAAGAGCAGGCGGCAAGTTGATTGTCACAGGTCTTTCTGGTCTCAATCCTGAGGGCACCGAATTTGCCTTGAAGAGTCTCGGAGTCCGCTTGAAGGCCAACCCGCAGCTAGCCGACGATGGCCTGCCGGTCGGTGGGCGGGAAGTGGGCGGCTTCTTGCAGTATGTCGATTACATCCTGCCTGGGGAGGCGATCGGAAAGGGCTTGCCGCTTACGGAGCACGCCATGTACATCAAAGCGGTGGAGATTGAGGCAGAGCCCGGTGCTGAGGTCCTCGCCGATGTAGTTGCCTCATACTTTGATCGCACTTGGGAGCACTTCTGTTCCCACAGACAGACCCCTTCCTCGGGTAAGGTAGTGCAGCCTGCCATTGTGCGAAATGGAAATGTCATCTATTTTGCCCATCCTATTTTCACGCTCTATCACAAGAATGCACCCCGGTGGTGCAAACAGCTGCTTCTCAACGCCATTGAGCTGTTGATAGGTCAGCCTATCTTGTCCCATAATGGGCCCACCACCGTCTTTGCCACAGTGAATGAGCAAGTGCAGGAAAACCGCTGGGTTGTTCACCTGCTGCACTATATACCCGAACGCCGCAGCCAGGAGATAGACATCATCGAGGATGTGATCCCGCTTTACAACCTGGAAGTAGCAGTAAAGGTGCCGAAAGCTGTCAAGTCAGTTACTTGCGTGCCGGAGATGAAGCCGCTGCAGTTTGAAGTGCAGGACGGCGCAGTGCGGTTTACGCTGGACAAACTAAATGGTCACCAGATGGTTGAAATCGCCTTTGCATGATAGTAGTGTCAAATCTGAACAGCCTGGGCCTGAGCTGTAAGAGATGATGTTCGGCCCAGGCTGAATGAAAAATCCATAATCGATAGACCTCTAAACAGGTCTGCCGAATGGAAGGAATAGATACATAGGCAACAGGTGGGTTCGCTAGAGTCCAACGGTTTAGGCAGTCCAGCTAATTTACATAGCTGGTAGGTGGCAGCAAGATGACTTTCCCAGAGAGGAGGGATGCATGGAGAGGTTTTGTGAGCCGGCTGTTATATCATCTGTCAAACGAGAATTCTGTAGGAGGTGTTTGCTGTGACAAAAGGAAAAAGGCTGCAAATACTGCTGCTGGTTGTCGCATTGACTTTGTTTGCTAGCTCTGTGACAGTAAGTGCAGAGAAGATAGTGCTGAGGGTCGCCCATGCATGGGAGTCTACCTTCGTCGATGTGCAGAAAGAATTCGATAAGAAGTTCATGGAAAAATATCCGCACATCGAAATTAGGCTTGAGAACTTTGCTTGGGAGAACATCCTGGAGAAGTTGCAGACGCAGGCTGCAGCTGGCACCCTTCCAGATGTGTTCTACGTGCACTGCAGCTGGGCACAGCAGTTTATTCGCCAGGGTATGCTGATGCCCCTGAACAGCTACATTGAAGCCACACCAGACTTCAACATGGATGATATGTTCCCGGTAGGGCTTACTCCATATTGGTCCAATGGAACCATATATGCTTTGCCCTATGATGCAGGCCCTATGGCCCTATACTACAACAAGGATATGTTTGATGAAGCAGGCCTGCCTTATCCTACAGATGATTGGGTTCTGGATGATCTGCTGGACAACGCCAAGAAACTGACCAAGGACCTCAACGGCGATGGACGTGTAGATCAATGGGGTATATCTGGTACCCTTACCCATGAGACCATCAACGCTCCGGTATTAGCCGGTTTTGGCGCCCAGTTGGTCAATGACGACGAAACCGAGTGCTTGGTTACCACTCCAGAAGCTATTGAAGCCTTCAAGTGGTGGATTGCTCTGGATACCGAGCACAAGGTAGCTCCCAGCCCTGCCCAAGTTACTGCCATTGTGGAGCCCTTCACCTTCGGACGAGTGGGCATGACCTTCGGGGGTTCGTGGATGATGGAGCGCTGGTTGCGGTTCGGTACCTTTGATGCTGATGTGGCCCATGTACCCGCAGGTCCGGCTGGACGGTATACTACTGTTGCCGGCAGCGGCTACGGTATTGCCGCAACCACGAAAAATGCAGAGGCTGCATGGCTGTACTTGAGCGAGTACCTCTCTGAAGAGGGCGTTAAGTTCATGTGGGGTCGGACCGGCCGTGGCTCACCTTCCCGTCTTTCTGCTTGGCCCGATTTCATCAAGGCATGGGAAGGCAAGAATGTCCGAGTATTTGAAGAAATGCTTGGTTACGGCCTCTTCCAGCGGCCCATATCTCCCGCAGCTCCGCAGGTTAGCACCATCGTAAATCGCGAGATTGAATTGATGCAGCTTGGCAGGAAATCTGTGGAAGAGGGATTGCAGCAGATCAAGCAGGAAGTCGACGCGGTTCTGGCAGAGTACAACCGGTAAACCGTGTGGGTGGGGGCGGGCGGTTAGAGCTTGCCCCCATCTGCCTTGTGAGTTGTGCCTCACTTGCGAGGCTTGACTGGATACGGGTTTCAGCAGTGCATATCTGTCAAGATGTGCTTTGGGAGGGAGTTTATTGCAGAGTAAGTCTCTATCTCAATCTGTTGGCATTCTTCAAAGACTACCGAAGAGTTGGCGGAAAGAATTGCAGTTTTTCGCCTTTATCTCTCCATGGCTGCTCGGCTTTATCGCCTTCTCTGGAGGTCCGATTATAGCCTCTGCTGTCATCAGCTTCACGGATTGGAATATCCTGAGCACACCGAAATTTGTGGGCCTGGCCAACTACCAGCGCCTGGTTAACGATCCGCTTGTCTGGAAAGCTCTGGGAAATACGATTTACTACACCATCGGCAGTGTAATTCTGATGACCGTGGCTTCGCTGTTGACGGCTATCCTGCTGAATCAGGAGTTGCGGGGTGTTAGGTTTTTCCGCACTCTGTATTTTCTGCCCTCAGTTACATCGGGGGTTGCAATAGCAATCTTATTTGCTTGGATGTACAACCCCGAGTTCGGTATCATCAATTATATGCTGTACAAGATCGGCATTGTCGGGCCGAACTGGCTCTTTGATGAGTTCTGGGCTATGCCAGCCATCATTTTCATGAGCCTTTGGACCATCGGGAGCAACATGATGATTATCCTGGCGGGTCTGCAGGACATTCCTCAGAGCCTAGTAGAGGCTGCGCGGTTGGACGGCGCCAACTGGTGGCAGGAGTTCCGCTATGTGACGATTCCAATGCTCTCACCTGTACTGTTCCTGGTTATCATAACATCTACTATCAACTCTTTTCAGGTATTTCTCCAGCCGTACGTGATGACTGAGGGAGGCCCCGGCAATGCCACCTTAGTGCTGGTGCTCTACCTGTACCAGAATGCTTTCTTGTGGTGGAAAATGGGCTACGGTGCTGCTATCGCTTGGATTTTGGCTGTTATCATCCTAATTCTTACCCTCATTCAGTTTCGTCTGGCCGGTTATTGGGTCTATTATGAGGGCGAAAGGAGGAGCTAGTAATGAGCGCCAATGCAGCAGGTACCAAGAAGAAGGTTGGGAGCATCCTTAAGAGAGTGGGCCTTTATGTGTTATTGATAGCCGGAGCACTACTGTTTACATTACCGTTCTTGTGGATGCTGTCAACCTCACTTAAGCCGGAGATTGAAGTGTTTAGGTTTCCTCCGCAGTGGATTCCCAGGCCGCCCAAGTGGTCCAACTACGTGGAAGCCTTGACCATCCTTCCCTTTGACTTGTTTTTCCGCAACACCTTGACCATTACGGTCAATAACGTCATCGGTAATCTCGTATCGTGTTCTCTTGTGGCCTTTGGGTTTGCCAGGTTGGAAAGCCGGTTTTCCAATGTCCTGTTTATTCTTCTGCTCAGCACCATGATGGTGCCGTATCAGGTAACTATCATACCGATGTTTGTGCTGTTTCATCGCTTGGGTTGGGTCGATACGTTTAAACCCTTGATGGTTCCGCCTTGGCTGGGATATCCGTTTTTCATCTTTATATTGCGGCAGTTTTTTATGACTATTCCCCTTGAACTCGATGATGCGGCTCGCATTGACGGATGTTCCACCTGGAGGATTTACTGGAACATCATACTGCCCCTCGCTAAGCCGGCTCTCACTACCGTAGCGGTATTGGGATTCTTGGGCAATTGGAACGATTTCATGGGACCACTGATTTATATCAGCTCGCAAGAGAAGTATACGCTGGCAATTGGACTTACCCTGTTTAGAGGACAGTACATGTCCAATATCGCTTACCTAATGGCTGCCTCCGTAGCCACGGTGATGCCAGTGATCATCATATTCTTCTTTGCTCAGAGATACTTCATCGAAGGAATGACCTTAACAGGTTTGAAAGGGTAGTTGCGGTTTTTGCGCCAATGTCCTTAATCAGTTGATTGGAGGTAGAGTGAATTGTCCTACCAGGATGGCTGGGCAGCGCTGCACCTGGAAATGCCCCCGAGGGTACCCCGCACTGAGTTTTCAGCAGAAATGCACTGGGACTTGGTTAATGCCGTCATCGGCTCCAGTGTATCTTGGCAGAGCAGTCAAGAGGAACAGCTGCAAGCCTCGGCAAAGTTTATTAAGGCTTGGAATTACGACTTTGTGTGGAGTACATTGATTAATGAGCAGCACCTACACGGCAGAAAAACTGACATGGGCCATGCTGTCTACGCTGCTGGGGGAGTCGACCGCCGGGAGCCTAAAGAAAGTCCCTTTAAAGACGTAGAGGATGTCTATACCTTTGATCCTGAGGAAGAATATGGAGTCTTTTCTCGGCAGGAGCTCATTAAGATGTTTGAAGAGGCCTACGCCGTTAACTGCAGCAGGTATCCCGAGGCCGTCAACTGCTCAGGAGTATATATAACCATGTTCTCTGGCTTTATCGCTGTGTTTGGCTGGGAAATGCTGCTGCTGGCAGCCGGATACAACGCCCGGCGTTTCGGTGAGGTAGCAAAGCGCTGGGAAAGGTGGATTTCCCAGTTCTTCGAGGCATTCGCCGAAACCGATATACCGATTTTTATGTGTCATGATGACATAACCTGGACCAGCGGAGCTGTCATGCCACCAGCGTGGTATCGGGAGTTTATATTCCCAGCTTATAGACGCCTTTGGCAGCCGCTCCGTGATGCAGGCAAGATTGTTCTGTTTACTTCGGATGGCAATTATACAGAGTTTGTCGATGACATTGCTGCAGCAGGAGCCAACGGATTTGTCATGGAACCCATGACCGATATGGAATATGTAGCCG
>DUMM01000102.1 GCA_012839845.1 Bacillota bacterium
AGCCATTTCTGATGTCTCCTCTCTAGGATGTTATGGTTGCAATTTCATTCTAACCGAGGGACACAAGAAATGGCTTCTTTTATTTCATGGGGAAACCAATTTTACACAATTATACGGACTCAACTGATATTTGGTGAAAAGACAGAATCTTGGCTTGAGGGCTATGTCAATGATGTAATTGGGATAGTAGCGATCGATGCCGATGGCAAACTGGTATACATAAACGATATCGCTCAGGAGATATGGGCTGACCTTATTGGCAAGAGCCGGCTGCCTCGAGGTCTCATTGGTACCCCACTTGATAAGATCTTAAGAAAGCCGCTGAGCCAAACTGTGATAGGCTGGACCCTGCTCAGCGGCGTTGAGGTGCGGGGTCAGCTGGTGGCGTTTGGAGCCCGTCGCTGCATGGTAACAACCAGGTTGATTCGGGATAGGGAGTCCAATCCCATTGGTTGTATTCAGTACATCCTAGAGGTTGAGACACCGCGCTCTGAGGATCAACTCCACGTCTCCCAGAGTTTCACCCGCAGTCTGGCGGATAAACTGGGATATACGTCAACCGAGTGGATAGATAATATATCCTTTGAACACTCTCTGCAGCTAGTTCGCTGTCTGTGCAATACAGAGCATACGGTGCCCATCACTGATTACTGTCCCTACAAGTTCTACTGCGCCTTTCACCCCAGATACGGCTGGGATTCACTGGACCGACGCAGTTACCTCAGGGTACCTATTGAGCTGCGTGTCGAGGTACATTTACTGGAGCTTGCCTTCGGGCAACCGGTTCCCGGTCATATTCAGGACAAAGCTATTCCAGGAACGACCTTTAACCTAAGCCCTCGGGGAATCGGTCTCAAGTGTGCAGTTAAGATACCCCTGAACAGTATTATCCGGATAGAGGTTGATAATGAGGACAAGCCCTTTACCTGCAACGGAGAAGTTGTCTGGCAGCGCCAGGACAAGGACGGGAACTGGCTTAGTGGGGTGAGCTTCGTCTCTGTCAGTTCTCAAACACAGTCTGTGATTATCGGGCTTGTCAACAAACAGCAGCTGAGGCTTTGGGGAAAGTCCGCACCGAGGTCACGCCTACTGCCGGGCACAGGCCTCATTGGACCAGATGCGAAGTATTCCATTGCTACACTCCGCAACTTACTAAAGGCAAAAAGCGAAGCCCTTTTCCAGCATTCCTTAAGAGTTGCCAGCGCTGCAGAAGTGTTGGGAACCGCACTGAACCTGACAGATAAGCAGCTTATGCTGCTCAACTACGCTGCTCTCCTCCATGACTTAGGATGGCTGGAGCTGGACGTTTCCATGTTGAGAAAGCGGAACTCGCTCACACCTGAAGAAAAGGCGAAAGCACTGCTGCACTGCAGTTCCGGCGCCAACCTGGTCAAAGCTGTACCAGCCCTGGAGGCTTTGGCACCAATAATCTTATATCACCACGAACATTACGACGGTTCCGGATACCCGGGTAAACTAAAGGGAGAGCGCATTCCCCTCCTCAGCCGGATCATCTGTGTAGTAGATGCAGTAGACAGTATGCTTTACCCCTTCTCAGGCCGAGAAATGCGGGTGGAACAGGTCATTGATGTGTTGTCACAAGAAGCCGGCGGGAAGTACGACCCGCAAATTGTGGAAAAGTGCATTGAACTGCTGAGGGATGACAGCTTAATGAGCGCAGTGTAGTAAGCAGAACAACTTCGCAGTTGGCAGTATGAGATAAACCACGAGAGGCTCGTTCGAAAAGCAGCCTGACAGAAAGCCCAGGTTATGGTGTTTCCCACACATAGCCCGGGCTTTCTCTTCGACATCGATTGCGTCCTAAATACCTCTATCCCTCTAGTCCCAAATTATACCGGAGAACTTGCGGAAGGCTTCCATACTGGTTTTTATGGACTGGAGCTCACCCAGCTGGGTAGCGTCCTGCTCCAGGATGATGTACTCGAGATTGGGAGCTGCTGCCGCCGCATCGATGATATCCTGAATAGGCAGTACACCGGTACCAATCTCGGTAAAGCACAGCGGATTGATGGTAGCCGCAAACACATCCATGTTGATGTTAGCTGCTTTGTTCAGAATACCGTCAAACATGTTGAGGGGCTGTGGGGCATCCTTGGGGAAGTCTTTCTGGTGAAGAAGCACTAACCGGTCCTTATATTTCTTGATCAGCTCTATTGCGTCCTGACCGCCCCGCATGACCCAGTAGGTGTCCGGTTCGATGAAGACCAAATTGGGGTCGGTGTTTTCCATGATAATTTCGTATACGGTCTTATCGCCAAAGACCTGAAACTCCTGATAGTGATTGTGGTAGTAAAACCGCATGCCCCGCTCCCGGCACATTTCACCTATCCGATTGAAAAACTCGCATTTCCTGAGGACGTAATCCACATCATTGTACGGGAAAAACTCGATAGGACAGCCAATTTGAGGATTCCCAAGCTCGGCGTGGTAGTCCAGCACCGGTCCCAGATTGTCCGGATCAAGCGGCCCCACATGGCACCCGACAATGGTTAATCCAAAGCGCTCCAACGTCTTTTTCATCTCGTCCACAGAGAGCCCAAACCCCAATCCGGGATCCTTGGCTGTATTGGGATTGGCTCCTTCTATGTACTTGTACCCTATCTCTGCCAGCTTCTCCAGGGTCCCAACGGGGTCTTTCATTAAAGAATTGCGGACGGAATACAGCTGAATACCGACCTTTACGGCCATGTTCTCCCCTCCCAATTTGTGTATATTCAGGGTACTAATCTGTATCTTTTTTAATCTTTCCCTGTGGATCCCGAAAAATCCTGTCACAGGAATAGTATCTGCTCCCAGATAACTTGCCAGCACGGCCGCTGAGGGGTGAATGAGAGCTACCGCTTCGTCTCCGCCAGGGAAACGTTGATCTCGAAATCGCCGATGGACGAAAGCATGGGAATTACCAAGGCAGCATCAGTTGCCATGGATAGAGAGTGAGTCATCCCCAGCATCACATGGGGAGGGGAAATATCACAGCGGTAGTTTCCCGAATTCAGGTAGGTCATGGCATTCCCGCTGATTATATTCGCCACCTCTCCTAGGGCCGACAGCACAAAACTGTCCAGCTCCTTTAGCTCCATACCGGACATGATCTTGACCATGGCCAGGGCCATCTCCTTGGGAAAGCTGTACAGAACTGAACCGGATAGGTCCCCAGTGGTGCCGATGATCACATTGGCTTCTTTGCTGGGAACTAAGTCTTTCGCCAGCCTCAGTTCTCCCTTTTTTACCTCGACATCCATCATGAGCCGAAAAACATCTCTAGTAGCTTTATAAAATGGTTGGATGTATTCAGCTTTCATGATTGTCCGCCTCCTTGATCCCGTACAAATGCCCCGATTCTTTGATCAGCAGCCGCCACATGCATGATCAGCCATGTCATCAGCTTGGCACCAAATTCCTGAACCAGTTCCTGGTTATAGCCTTCTCGCGCAAAGGTTTCGGCATAGTCGTTGACAGTAGCTTTGAAATCGTCGTGCACTCGCTTGTGTGTTTCGTATTCAGGGAAATTAACCTCCCGCTGGTACTGCTCCTCTGCCTCAAAATGCTCTACCACATAGTTCTGCATAAACTCCATCGTAGATGTTACTTGCTCCAGCTTTTCCTCCCAAGTGCCCTCCCCCTCGACGGCCTGCAGGAAGTTGGACACCCGGTTGAAAAGCTCCTGATGCTGGCGATCGATCAACTCCACTCCGATTCTATACTTGTCTTTCCACATCACCTTGATCTCCCCCATATCCTATAGCAAGGAAAACTGCTAGTGCGCCTGTTCTTCACGGCAATTTATATCCATTATACCGGGAAGCCTAACATAAAGCTCCCCGCTCTTGGGTTGAAAGCTGCGCCATCAATCTGCAGCAAACAGGGATGCTGGGTGAAGTATAGAAAGAAATACTAGTTCCACTGCTTCCCCGGCGGTAAGCCGACGCTGGGCGGCGGCCCGGCGGGGATTAGCTGCTCTGTACAGGAGGTACCAGTATGGATAAAGACACTAAGCGGCTGCCGGAAGGGCTGCGCTTTGGCCCGCTTTTTGATGAAGAGGAAGTTAGGATGGTAAGTGAAGTAGTTCGCAGCGGCCGGTTGACGCAGTTTAGCAGCAGTTTAGTAACAGAGTTCGAAGAAGGATTCGCTGCCTATGTAGGCGCTCCCGCGGCTATTGCCGTGAATTCCGGGACAGCTGCTCTCCATACAGCCCTTGCAGCTGCCGGAATCGGCCCGGGAGACGAAGTAATTGTGCCGGCATTTACCTTTATCGGTACGGTAGGGCCTATTTTGCAGCAGCAGGCCGTTCCTGTCTTTGCAGATATTGATCCTAGGAGCTTCTGCATGTCGGTTGAAGACGCGGCACGCAAGATCACATCTAGAACAAAAGCCATCTTAGCAGTGGATATGTTCGGCCATCCAGCGGACTTAGATCCCCTCAGGGAACTGGCTGCCCAGCACAATCTGGTGTTTATTGAAGATGCCTGCCAAGCCCATGGGGCGAAGTATAAAGGCGTCCGAGTAGGCAACCTCGCGGATCTCACCTGTTTCAGCTTCTATGAATCGAAAAACATGACCACCGGAGAAGGAGGGATGATCACCACCGGCAGCGAGAGGCTAGCTGAGCTGTGCCGCATGATCCGACACCAAGGTGAGGAGAATTGGGGAATTATCCGGCGCCTGGGGTACAATTACCGCATGCCGGCACTGCAGGCTGCTCTCGGCATTGTTCAGCTCAAGAAGCTAGATAAGTTCAACGAGATGCGCAGGGAGAGAGCTGCTATATACACCAAGGCGCTAGCAGACTTGGAGCTGGAGCTTCCTACCGAGAGTCCGGAGGTCTGGAGCGTTTTTCATGTCTACTCCTTCCTGCTCCCCCGCAGGCTAGCTAGTCGCAGGGATGAAATCGTCCAGCGCCTTAAGGAAGAACGGGTACCGGTGGGAGTGGCCTATCCAAAACCGCTTTATGCCAGTCCGGTGTTTGCCCACCTGGAGGGCCCCTTCCATTGCCCTGTCACAGAGGATGTTTGCAGCCGCGTGATTACCCTTCCCACTCTCCAGTCCATCCCGCTTGAAATAGCGGAGACAGTTGGGGAGATTACACGGCAGGTCTTGCTGGAGTATATGAAGTGACAACCGCTCGCATAGAACTGAGTTTCATCTAGAAACATAATAAGAAGATGCGGCAAAGGACAAGGGATCTTGCCGCCAATGAGGTATCTTCTAAGGGCATCAACCAGACTAGCGTTTCAGCTGCTTGCCAGTCTTTCTGATTGATGCCCTGTTCTATCGACGTTTACGCACCGCCCTCAAACTGCTCCTGAGAGAGCTTCCGGCACAGAACGGCACCCACAATGCCGCTGCCGTGTTTATGCCGCCAGCCGACGGCCTGCGGACAGTATTGGAAATGGATGCCAGATTATTGGTTCTGAACCGTCCTGTATGGGGCTGATCTGGAAGATGGACCGATCTTAGCTGACAAGGGCTTTTGCTCCGCATCTAAAATGAGTATACCCAGGTCTGGGCAAGGTTTGAACGGTGCAGCCGCCACGCGCAATAGACCCTGGGTATTGACGTACGGCAAAAAGTCCTGCCGCTGTCGGATATCCTGGGATATTACAGGCCGTTCCTGCCGCGTCGTGGGCAGACATTGATGGGGAGACGGGCTTTCTCATACGTAAGTGTTCGCTTGTTATACACCACTATTAAGACAAGGACTCCCATTAACATAAGGTGAAGATTATTGTAGAATTCTTTGACACCAACCAGATAGCTTAACGTTGGATTGTAACCTTCCGCAAAAAGAGGAGACTAGCGTTGAACAGAGCACCACTGGGCAATGCATATCTGCATAATTCCATCACGGGGCCAGGCGAGCCCTTACTCAACCAATTACTGCACTCCATCGCCAAGGCTGACCAGATAAGGTTTCTCGTAGCCTTCTTACTGGAGTCAGGAGTAAGGTTAATCGGACCTGCCCTTAAGGATGCGATTAGGCACGGGGCCCGAATTCGCATCCTTACCGGCACCTACCTGTCAATTACTGAGCCCTCAGCCATATACTACCTGCTTAATCTCTTAGGAGATGCCGTCGAAATTCGACTGTTTAAAGACCCCGACCGGTCCTTCCACCCCAAAGCCTATATCTTTGACTATCGCCACGACCCAAACGCGTCAGAAGTCTATGTGGGTTCGTCCAATCTATCCAAGTCAGCCCTTGTCACCGGTACTGAATGGAACTACCGAATAATGCGGAAAGCTGCACCAGAAGACTACGACCGGTTCTCGGAAGAGTTTGAACGGCTGTGGGAGCATGAGGCCGAAGAGCTAGAAGATACGGCCCTGAGAACCTACGCCATAACATGGAGACAAAATGACCTGGCTAGGAGAGAGTCTCCTGCCTACTCCCCGCCCACCGGACATAAACCCGAACCTCGGGGTGCCCAGATCGAAGCGCTCTACTACCTGCGCCAAGCCAGAGAAGAAGGGATAAACAAGGGCCTGGTCATCGCAGCAACGGGGGTAGGAAAAACATACCTAGCAGCCTTTGACTCAAGAACCTATGAACGAGTCCTCTTCGTCGCCCACAGAGAAGAAACTCTGCGGCAAGCCGAAGATGCATTCCGCAATGTAAGACCAACCGCGTCCATTGGTTATTACAGCGGTGGGGTATATAATACAGACTGCGACATTTGCCTAGCAACGGTTCAAACTCTCTCCAGGCCGGAACACCTCTCGAGATTTGCAAGAAATCATTTCCATTATGTCATTATCGACGAATTCCACCATGCAGCAGCCGACTCTTACCGTGTTCTACTCGATCACTTCCAACCGCAATTTCTCTTAGGACTAACTGCAACTCCTTACCGCGCCGACAATAGAGATATTTACGAGCTTTGTGACGACAATGTTATCTATGAGATCCATTTGAAGGAAGCCATAGCCAGGGGCCTCTTGTGGGTTGAGGATTAGCGTTCGGTAGTGGGAGCTACTCCTTGCTCAACCAAGACTCCATGTCTAGGGAAAGGCGACCTAACTAACATGAACCCCGATCTCATTAGAGAACTCGAGCGCAGACGAAGTATGTTCAACAAGATAGTTCAAGCTTACCCCACCTGTAGAAACATACCACCATCGTTTCTCAGAAGCCTTCGGGTTTCTGGTGGACAACAGGGGATATATTTCGACAAGGCCAGTACATCGGGAATCCTAGCTGTCAACGAGAGTATAACTGTCAGCATTCTTCATACAGGACACCATTGTCCCGATGATTTTTCTGATTCATATCTACTCTATCATTATCCAGATACTAGACGGCGGGGGCTGGACGAAGCTGAGATTCGGGCTACGAAGAACGCCTATAACGCCAATATACCTATATTCGTCATAACCTACTCCCAAGAGAACCCCGAACTGCGAGATGTTTTTCTAGGATTTGTCGAAGGCTGGGATGATGCTTCCAAAGTATTTCTAATTTCCATTGGCTCCCATTGGATTGACTCGAGGGAAACACCCGACCTGCTTTCAGAAGAACTCCCGCCCTTTCAGCTTACAACTCAGCGTCAGGGACAAGAATCAACATTTTCAAGAAACCGGAATGACCAGCCGCTATTCAGGTTTAGAGTTTTTCAAAGATATGGCCCTAAGTGTGCGGTGTGCTCAGTCGATAGGATAGAAATGCTTCAGGCAGCTCACTTGCGACCTGTGTCTAGATACGGCTCTGATGATCCCCGTAACGGGCTAGTTCTATGCGCAAACCACCACCTGGCGTTTGATGCAAATTTGTTCACCTTCGACGATTCCTCACTCAAGGTTGTCTACAGGCCACAAGGACCATATGCCAATGATCTGCAAATCACTGTCAGCTCGCTCAAATGGCTACCTAAGAGACCACATCAGAAAGCTCTAGCTTGGCGATACAGGTATTGGAAAAGGATGGTTGGATTGTAGTCTCTGTTAATCCATACGACCTGAATAGAAGCTGTCGGCTACCTTAGTATAGTCCCATCATTCAACTACTGCATCGAAACCTTCGAGCGGCCTCTACAAAACTATCAGCAGCACCCGGAGATGAATTGAGATAGATATGAGCGTGACTAGCAACCACACTCTTGTACTGGTAGCCATCAAGAAGTTCGCGCCCATCACTGGCTATAGCGCTGTAGAAATCCGGCGAAAGGTCCGAATTTATAACCCTTGACTGGTGAAACTCCTGCCCCCGTATAACAGTCCCCGTGGGGCCAAGTAGTGAATCGCGACGTGTCGTTAACTCGAGGTAATGGATGCGAAGATATGTTGGATCCATTGCAAAATCAATGGGCAGGATACCGCTCATAGGATAAGTCTTGCCGTCAAACCCAGTTAGGGAACGCCCAAGATAGATCAATCCACCGCCCTCACCGTAAATTGGCATTCCCAGTTCAGCGGCTCGACGAAGCTGCTCGGCCAGATTGATGTTGTTCGCTAGCTCCCGAGCAAAGCTCTCTGGGTAACCGCCGCCAAGGTATACAGCATCTGTGCCGGGCGGCAAGGTATCACCGGCAACCGGCGAGAATTCTATGATTTCAAATCCCGCCGCTCTTAGCGCTGCTAAGTTCTCCTCGTAATAAAAGCAAAACGCAGCATCACGTGCTACAGCCAAACGGAGACCTTGGGATTGACTCGGATGCTCTATACATTGCTCTTTCGGGCTCGTACTGGGCTTTAGCGGCCTTCCAAAGATCTTATCAACATCGAGCTGCTTTGCGACAAGGTCCAATCCTGTACTATTGCCACCTGCACAGTCTTCGTATGGGGTAACGAGCCCTAGATGGCGCTCCGCAACTCCTAGTGCTGGATCATCACACAGGACTGACAGCACGCGATTCCAACGTCCCTCACCCACAGCTTTCCTAATCAAGTCGGCGTGAACTGTACTCCCCAAGCGTCCGCACCGGTTCAGGATGAATCCAGCAATTTCCACATTGGGATCGAATGAATCTATCCCGTCGATAATCGCTGCAGTCGTGCGGGTCATTCCATATACGTCTATAACTACAGCGACAGGTACACCAAGAATGGCTGCTATGTGTGCGGCGCTGCCCTCTCCTGTACCATTGGCACCGTCAAACAGTGCGCCCATTCCCTCAATGACAGCAACGTCAACGCCTTGTGTTCGCCGGTAAAAAACCTCCCGGATTCCATCCTCCCCCATCATCCACAAGTCCAAGTTTATGGATGGTCTTCCTACAATAGCAGAGTGGTACATAGGGTCGATGAAATCTGGTCCAATCTTAAACGGCTGAACTGACAATCCTCTTGCCTTGAGAGCGGCCAGCAGCGCCCGGGTCACTGTGGTCTTCCCCGCTCCGCTGTGGGTTGCTGAGATAATTACGGAGGGAGTTTGAGGGCTATACTTCATGGCTTGTCTCCTCATAAGTCTTGGCGGTCTCTTCCTGTAGTTCTTCTCTGTTGAACCAGCGAAACCTTCACAGGCTAGGACCCGTTCAATATTGGGGGTAGCTGCTTATGAACCGCACTGCCGGTATCTGTCTGAGAAGCCGGCGAGCCATACCCATAGATAAAGTCAGAGATGGGCGGATAATAGATATTGGTTTGGTATCGCTTCTTCGAGCGGATTTCTATCTGGGGAAGTAATCGTCAGACTTCGGTCCGGGAGAAAACGACTTCCTGGACTGTGTATATAAGACAGAACGGATCACCACTACCAGCAGCAGTTCTTGTGTCCTGCATACCTAGTATAGTGCCACTTGTGGTAATCGGCTAAGTCCAGGAAAAATGTGTTGGCCCTTAGGCTATGTATCGGCTCAACCATCCTAGACCACTTCTATTCCCAGCACCGACTGCATCTGTTCCAAAGCAAATGTATGGGCTGCCTGATCAAAGCTCGCGACACCCTCTGCATAGACTCTTGTGGGAACATCACGGTTGGCCAGTTCCTCTGCGGTAAAATAGCAGCAAATATTGGTGCACACTCCAACAAGCTCTACTTCATCTACCCGCCGACGGGTACTGCCCTCGGTCAAACCTAAGTATTCCTCCAAGTCGGTCCTATAGAAGGCGCTGTAGCGGTTCTTCTCAACGAAATGTACTTGGTCAGCCACTTCAGCAGTTATGAGCTGCCGTAGTTCAGGTATCAATTCCTGCCCCCAACTGCCTTTCAAGCAATGGGGCGGAAACTTGGCAAACTCGGCATCGTCTTCTAGGTGGGTGTCCAGGGTGAATACAACCTCATACCCGTTTTGTAAAGCATCTTGTACTTTTTGGCGAACAAAGGGCACAATCTCTCGAGCCGCCGGCGAACTCAATGCCCCTTTCTCAGCTACAAAGTCATTTTGCATGTCCACGACAATCAAGACTCGCCGCATTCCAGGCACCTCCATTGTTCATTCCAGATCCAATTATACACTAGACCAGCCATGGAATGTCTGTAATGCGCCGGTTGTAGTAAGCAGCGATTACATCAGCAAACTCCCCCTCAAGGTCGTGGTACCTATAACGAAGTGGAACCCTGTCGGTTGGAACCAACCAGTATGAATGGTCTTAGTAAAGTGTCTGCAGCAGATGCCTTTCAGGTCAGGTCAGTTGATATGTAAGCGGTAAAGAGAGCGTACCTTGACATATCCAGGCAGCCAACCAACCCCGGCAGTGGGCACGTGGTCCTGGCATCTGCCCACAGGTTGAGTCCGATGGCCGGAGAAGAAAAGACCCCTACCTA
>DUMM01000103.1 GCA_012839845.1 Bacillota bacterium
AGCCATTTCTGATGTCTCCTCTCTAGGATGTTATGGTTGCAATTTCATTCTAACCGAGGGACACAAGAAATGGCTTCTTTTATTTCATGGGGAAACCAATTTTACACAATTATACGGACTCAACTGAGACTCCCCCTGCCGCAAAGACCCGATTTCCCACTTCACACTGGTCTGCCCGCCAAAGGCCTCTCCTCTTTCAGTCCGCCCTACCTCTGCCTTACTTCCTACCCAAGTAAATCCTGGGGGAAGTATAACCTCAGCAGCGGCGGCAAGTAGGTCTCTAGTTCCTGAATTGGTGACCCGCAAGCTGATTCCCACAAGCTCGCCAACGGCGAGACTCCTTGTAGAAAGCTGCAGATCAAGATCTAATGCCCGGTTAGGAAAAAGCTTAAGGCTAATCTCCCTCTCCCCATGGCCGTCTAAGTAGAACAGCTCGCTGACAGCAGCCAGGTACCCAGGAAGACTGGCCTCCAGGTAGTAGTCTCCGGCCGGCAGGTGGTCTAAGCGGTAGTTGCCGTCCATATCTGTGATGCCGCCTGCCGCCTGCCGCCGCTCCCGGGTGTACAAGACCACATGGGCACCCGCCAGCCCTTCCCCGGTGTCTGCCCGCACAATGCGGCCGCAAACCCTGCTCTTCCCAGCATACCGGTGATGAGCAACTTCAATGATGCCAGCAGCAATGGTCTCGTTGGTAGTCAGCAGGATGACCTGGTAGTAATAGACACCGGCCCGGACGAATTCGTAACCGCCTTCGGCAGCGACGGCAGTCCTTCCATCCCAGGATACTTCGTGCCACTTTCCCCCTTCTTGAGTATCCGCCAGCACTTTCACCACCGTGCCGGCAGCATCGGTAATCCTGACCTCCACCGGCAAAGGCCCGCTTCCCGGCAGCCAGTAGCCAATGGTGAGAAGTTCCCCACCGCCCGGAGTGAAAGGCGTTGGGTAAACCCAGGAGTGCAGCGGCTCCAGATCGGGACTTAAGGTAAAGCACAGCTCAGCGGTGTATTCCCAGGGCAGCGGAGGATCATCCCAACTGGGAGAAAGGCGGTAGTCAATGCGGATCACCTGTCCCCTCTCATCGGTGGGATCTGCCGGCCCGCAGACTGTCTGGGGTGTGCAGGCCTGCAGCTGTGTCCATCTAGGGGGATTGCCGTCGTTTACCGCCCACGCCAGACGGCTTATAGGGATCTTGGTCTCGGGATCGCCCCCGTTGACCAGATCTCCCTTCGCCTCGACGAACAAAGTCCACCGATCCCGGGGAGATACAACCAGGAGTTGGGTGCCGCCTGTTACAACAACTGGAGGGCGGGCTGGATCAACTTGACCAAAGGAGATAACGGGACTGCCGTTAAAGAGCCCGATCATCCCTCCGGCCTCTGCTGGAGGCAAGACAAGTCCCAAGAGCAGTACTGCAGTCAATAAGCAGCCCCGTACTTTATCTCGAGGCAACGGCATCCCCCGCCATTACCTCCAAGGCCCGCTCCCCAGCCAGCACAACTGCCCCGCCGCTCACCAGTTCCACCTTCATAGAGTATCTACCTGGAGGAAGCGGCGGCAGGATTCCCGCCACCTGACAGCTGCCTCCCGGAAGCACCTCGCCCGCTTCCACCGGCACGGCAGCATGGACTTTGCCGGCTGCATCGAGAACCACCAGTTCCCCACGAGCCTGCCAGGATTCAGTCCCGCTGTTATGCACGATCAGACTAAACCCAGCAGGCTGGTAAGCTGTTACCCGCTCAGGATACCAGCTAACCAACTCCCCTTGAACAGTGGCCAGCTGGTACGGCTCCGCAACCCTGAAGGCCCACTGCCCTGCCTTGATGGGCCGACCCTCAACGGCCAGGCGGGGAATTACTTGATATGCACCCGCAGGCAGCTTCTCCGGATGCCACCAGAGGGAGACCCGGCGGCTGCAGCCTGGCAGCACGGTCATCGGTTGAACCGGCAGGCGGGTCACTGCTTTGCCGTCTTCCTCGGCAATCTCTATGTAGCCCGAAAATGAAGCGTGGACTTTACCAAGATTGGAGACTACGGGGAAGAAGCCCAAGGGACCTCCCAAGCCTGCCTGCTGAATGTCCAGACCGGTAACGGCAAGGTCTGCCGGCGGGCTGTTGACCGGCCGCAACAGGGTAATAACCGCCAGCCTGGAGATAGCCGTCGGCCCGCCAGACTCTGGCGGTGCCTTGAGCTCGAAGAATATAACGGGATAGAATCCTCCTTCGATTCCCACCAAGTCTCCAACCGTCGCTGTCACCGTATCTTCCTCACCAGGTGCAAGCTGCAGGATGTGCTTATCCAACTTCAGGCAGCTTGCTCCCCACTCCCTTTCTGCCGGCGAATCGAGGTAAATTGGAGATCCATCCCACCGATGCTCGCCCCTGCCAACATACACCGAAATCTCCAAGGGTGCTGTCCCGCCGTTTATGACTCGGATAGGAGGCAGCTGGTCTCCCGGCTTTACCACAGCCGCTATCCTTGCTGGACTCACCACCACCCCCTGCCCGGGCTGCTCAGCATGGGCACTGACGGCCGCAGGGTGAACTGCAAGCAGCATGCTCACGAGCAGCGTCAGCACAAGCTTCCGTCCTGCCATCGGTACCACTCCTTTCATGGGCTGTCGGTTTATCTCGTGCTGTCAGCGGAATATTGAGCCTCGGATCGCGTCTTAGTAGTTGAGACCGGCGGTGTACTGCAATACAATCCTATAGTCCCTCCCGGCTGCTAACGGCTTATCCCCGTAGTCCGGTCGGAGCCGGAGGTAGAAAACCACATCTTTGCCGGCATCGCCTGTGGGAGGCTGTGACGAGACAATGGAGCTGGGTGTTGATGAGAGGTCGTGCCACGGCCCAGTGGGGCTTGTTGACCACTGCAGCGGATGGGTGAGGGATGCTCCGTCGGATACGTAGGCGCCGGTGGCCAAATCGAATTCCCTCATTCTGCCGTTGGGCAGGTCCGAACTTATCTCGATGCCCCATAGACTGTTCGCCTTTACCTTTATGGCCAAAGCAGGAGAAGTAATCTCTTGGCCGGGCACTGCATTCCTGGTCAAATCGATGAATGCATCTGGCCAAGAAACCACCGCAATACTCTCCGCAATGTTGACTGCGATCGTGGTACTATTGCTTGCTTGAGTTCCAGCCTCAACCACACCGACTCCCACCGCCAACAACATAACCAACACCGAAGTCCATATGGTCTTGTCAATTAGTCTCATCTGTTCACCCCCTTTCTCAAATCCCGGTCTTATACGTTTGTCGCGCGGCTTGAGCTTGCCCAGAGCTTACAGATAACAAGATAGGTTCACTAACCTTTTGCCAGACTAAATCTATACTTATCCTTTGGTTAATTATTATTTTACTTACCCGCACCAACCCCCTTTGTCGAATCCTGTCGATTGAGTCTCTAGTACCTTCGGGAGCAATTAGCGAGATTATGCTCATGCGCAGAAGCCTTGCTTCCACAGGACCGTGCAGG
Organism: Bacillota bacterium; assembly: GCA_012839845.1. Taxonomy (GTDB): domain Bacteria; phylum Bacillota; class Limnochordia; order DTU087; family DTU087; genus DTU087. The sequence goes on from DUMM01000103.1 coordinate 3,475, forward strand.
CTGCGGAATTCCCTCTGAGGCCTGGGCATGCAGCTGCTGCGGGAATGCATCGGCCGGAAGCGTCGCGTAGAAACCTATCACCTTCTTTATAGTTTCTTGATACATCCCCCTTAGTCTAGAGTCGAACAGACTACAGCAACGGGGTGGTCGAATGTCACATTTCATTGTCCAAACTAGGGGCTTAACAAAATGCTACGGCAGGCAGCCCAGCGTAAACAATATAGACCTCAAAGTACCCGCGGGAAGCATTTACGGCCTCCTGGGTCCGAATGGTGCCGGCAAGTCGACTACTCTCAAACTGCTCACTGGACTGGTTCGGCCTGATGCTGGGGAAATCCAAATCTTTGGCGAACCTTGGCAGCGCCGTCATCTGCAGCGCATCGGCGCCCTAATTGAAGAGCCTGCACTCTACGGCAACTTGACTGCAGAAGAAAACCTCTTGATCCAGACAACTATCATGGGCTTGCCGAAAACAGAAATTGACCGTGTCCTGGACGTGGTCAACCTCCGAGGCACAAGGCACAAGCTGGTATCGCGTTTTTCCACGGGAATGAAGCAGCGCTTAGGCATTGCTGCTGCACTGCTGGGTAAACCTGAGCTGCTGATCTTGGACGAACCTACCAATGGGCTTGATCCTTTGGGCATCCAAGAGTTTAGGAGATTGGTGAAGTCCTTCCCAAAAATGGGCATCACTGTCATTCTTTCCAGCCATGTGCTCACAGAACTGGGACAATTGGTGGACCATGTCGGGATCATCTGCGATGGACGTCTCCGCTACCAGGGAGCTGTAGAACGCGATACCAACTTGGAAGAACTCTTTATGCAGGTTGTAAGGGGGCAAGAAGGGTGAACAGTTTAACAAAGACCGAGCATCTGAAATTCAAACGAACCTTCACCAAAAAGCTGCTTCTTACGGCTCCCCTTTTCTTCTTAGCCGTTGCCCTGCTGCAGAGGTGCTTTATGCCGTCTGAGTATGCCCACTCCTGGGCCATGGTTCTGGCGTTGTTGTACAACTGGTGGCCAGTCCTCTTTGTCCCTTTGGGTTCGGCTTTGCTAGCAACCTTGGTAACTAGCCAAGAAAAAAGGGCAGGCGGTTACCGGGCAGTCTTAATTCACCCTATATCCCCTGCCTGCGTATGGGTTGCAAAGATCGCAGTACTGGTTTACCATATGCTGCTGACCACACTAGTTCTGATGGGTACAACCCTCGCCTTTGGATATATCACCGCGACTGGACCCGTGCCGTGGCGGGAAATTCTGGCTGGAGGTCTGCTTCTGTGGATTGCTGCTCTGCCCCAGATTTCCATTCAGCTCTGGGCTGCCCAAGCCTTTGGCACATTCGCCTGCATCGTCTTGGGGGTTGCCGGACTTGTGGGCGGTGTTGTGGCGGCACAAACTCCGTATTGGGTTTATCTGCCCTGGAGCTGGCCGACAAGATTAATGTGCCCATTGATCGGCGTACATCCCAACGGGACTTTATTGCCACCTGCTGACCCCCTGCGCTCTCCGACGGCAATTCCGATGGGCGTCGGCCTTGCAATAGCTTGTCTTGTAGTCACAAGCTTAGGAAGCGCTGTATGGTTTAGGGGGTTGGATGTGAGATGATGACGAGGATCCTCTATGCCGAATGGCTGAAACTCCGGCGCACACCAACTCTGTGGCTGGTGTTCTCAGCACCAGTGCTGTATGGGGCCTTTATGGTCTGGTATTTTTCGGGGCGAGGGCCAACGGACAGGGTGCAAATCAGCATCTATGAGGGCTTTTACCAGGTGTGGGCAGCAGTAGTTGTACCCCTTGGGACTGGAATCGTAACTGGCTTGATGAGCCACCAAGAGGTCCAAACAGCCAACTTCCAAGGACTGCTCGCCGCCCGAACCTCCCGCGTCCGCGTCTATATGAGTAAAATAACTGTCCTGGTTCTGTTCACAACCCTCAGTACGGGCCTTGCTGTAGGTACCCTAGTTATTGGTGTAAAATATGGACTGGGGAGACCCATCGCCCTGATGCCCTTCATCTACGGCGGCATAACAGCTGGACTAGCTGCCATTCCTTTAGCGGTCTTCCATCTGTGGTTCAGCCTAGCCTTTGGAATGGGTCCTTCCATTGGAGTGGGCAGCATTGGACTGATGCTGGGAGCGCTATCCTTAACGAGCCTCGGTGACAGGTACTGGCAGTACCTCCCCTGGGGCTGGATTGCCCGCTTTGCGATGCTGCCTGGGGCTTGTTACTACTACGAAGTCATTCCCAAGGTTCAGCCTGCACTGTCCCTAGCAGTAGCCTTCCTAGTCATTAACACAGCGGGCGGCTTAATGTGGTTTGAACACTGGGAAGGGCGCAAGGTCTATCAATGAGAAAGGAGACCGGGCATGGCAAAGATCCTGATTATCGACGATAGCAAGGACCTAGTTCATCTCCTGCAGGATGAGTTGGAGAGTCGAGGTCATCAGGTCCTCACCGCCTTCGACGGCGAGGACGGGACTGCCTTGGCGCAGGACCAACCGGATCTCATAATTCTAGACATTATGATGCCGGGCTTAGATGGCTATGATGTGTGCCGGGCTATACGGGAGTCGGTAACCTGCCCCATTCTCTTTCTCAGTGCAAAGCAAAGTGAAGCAGACCGCATCAAAGGCCTGGCCCTTGGAGGCGATGATTACATCCTAAAGCCCTTCAGTCTGCCAGAGCTTCTAGCCCGGATCGATGCTCATCTGCGCCGAGAACAGCGGGCCCTTTCATTAAGGCTGGGAGGTGAGGGGAGATGGATCCGCTTTGGCGATCTGGCCATTGACTTGCAGTCCCGTCAGGTAGAGGTATGCGGAACCCGTATTGCCCTCACCAAACGGGAATTTGATATTCTCGAGCTTCTGGCTCTTCACCCGGGGCAAGTGTTCTCCAGGGAGCAGATTTACGAAAGAATCTGGGGCTATGACGCAGAGGGAGATGCGTCTACAGTCACAGAGCACATTAAGAATATCCGGGTGAAGATCAGCAGCGCCGATCCTGATACCCAATACATCGGCACTGTATGGGGTATCGGATACCGCTGGGAAAAGCGCTCCTAAAGGAGACGATGGACTTGCTGGCCAGAAAATCTTTGAAAACCCAATTCATAATTACCTTCGTGCTCATCCTGACCTTAAGCTTAGCAGCTACAGCTGTAACTTACTTGGCGGCATTGCGTGCATTCTCGCTGCTGCAGTATAAACGGATCTACACCGCCAACCACTTCGAGCGACAGGTCCCACAGCTCGAGGAGACAATCCGCCAGTTAGGTGCGGCTGTTCTCGCTGATGATGCAATCCTAGCCCGGCTGATTCCCAGCGAAGGATTCACATACCAAGTCGTAGACGGGTACGGCGGCTTCCTTTATGGAACAGAAACGGAGAACATCATAGGCAGCAGCGAGGAGCTTTATACCCGGATCAACACCACCATCTCCCATGAAGGGAAATTTGTCCGGGTCATCCCCCTCTTTTCCGGCCGCAGCCTTCAAGGTGCAGTCGCCTTAGTCTACAAGCTGACTCCCTACATTCCCCGAGCCCAGGACCGCCTGTGGTTGATCCCCTTGGGGTATCTCGTCATATTATCACCTTTTATCTTCATAGTCGTATTCACTTACATCTTTGCCAGACGGTTCGCTAAGAGCATCGGGGAGCCGGTGAACATGCTGATTGAGGCGTCCCACAAAGTGCAGGTTCAAGACCTGGATTTTACCATCGACTACCAAGCCGACAATGAACTGGGCAGGCTCTGTCGGGCCTTTGATGAAATGAAAGAAGCCCTAAAAAAGTCCCTTCTGGCCCAGTGGCAAGCTCAACAGCAGCATCAGGAAATAGTAGCAGCTCTAGCCCATGACCTAAAGACGCCTTTCACCATAATACAAAGCTATGCCCAAGCGCTCTTGGGAACCGCAGACCATGGGTCCAAGGCACAAAAATACCTCCAAGTAATCGCGGATAACGCCCGCCGGGGCGGGCAGCTTGTCCAGGAGATGCTCTATGCGGCAGAACTGGAAGTCAGCCAGCCAAGTATTCCTACTGGGTTTGATTTGCCTGCGTTTCTTAAAGATAAGCTGGAAGTATACCGAGGAATGGGCGAAGAGAAAAACATCTATGTACAGCTGGAGTCAGCCCCTGAAGAAGAACTTTCATCGGTTAGACTAGACCAAGGCAAATTAGGCCGCATA
>DUMM01000017.1 GCA_012839845.1 Bacillota bacterium
ATAAAAAACAACCCCCAATATCCCCCTGCCGAGAACCGGCTGGTGATCTGGGGCCAAGTATACTACACCGCTATCCCCGTGTCAAACTCTGGTAAAGGCCAACTCTCCTACTGAGCCAATAACAGCTTCTGCAGACGGTGGGAGAAGTCCTTCAGCATACCGCTCAATGTGCGGGGAGCCACCTCTTTGCCAGCCAGTAGAGGAGCTTCAGCCACCACCTCGGCGCCAACCTTGACCATCACCCTGCCCACCGGCGCCCACCTTGGGAGAGGAGCTTCCAGCCCTTCGTAGACTGCACAATCCACTTCTACAGCATCTCTTTGGGACTTAGAAATAGTAATCCACATATCTTGGGCGCTGACAACTGGTACGACACCGCTTAATCCCTTAGCAACCCCGATGGTCCCCACGGTCTGTCCTTTTTCAAAGACCCGCAGGTTTTCAAATTCCTCCAGCCCGTAGGTTAAGAGAACCGCCGCATCTTCCCACATGCGGGGAGCATCGAGGAGTATCACAATTACCTGCCTGCCGTGCCGAGCAGCAGATGCTGCCAGACAGCGGCCGGCGGCAGCGGTGTATCCAGTTTTGACACCGTTGGCTCCTTCATACTGCCAAAGAAGCCTGTTCTTATTGTAAATAGGACGGCCTGTCTCCCCAGCCTGCTGCCCGGGAAGGGGATCACTGATCACTTTCCTCTGGGAGGCGACAATCTCGGAGAACTCCGGAATCGACATGGCATAGCGGGTAATCAAAGCCAGGTCATAGGCGGTGGAGTAGTGGTTGTCGTCCGGCAGACCGTGGGGATTGGCAAAATGGGTGTTGTAGGCACCCAAAAGGACAGCTTTCTCGTTCATAAGGCGGACAAAATTCTCTGTGGTCTTGGCAGCATGCTGGGCCAACGCTTCTGCAGCATCATTTCCTGAAGCCAGCATCAGCCCCCACAGCAGATCCTGGACCGGATAGGAAGCGCCAGCCCGCAGATACATTGATGAACCAGGAGTCCTTGCCGCTTCCCGACTGACCACTACCGATTCTTGAAGATCGCAGTGTTCTAGGATCAACGCGGCCGTCATGATCTTAGTCAAGCTGGCAATGGGACGCCGCCAATGGGGATTCTTGGCCCAAAGCACCTGACCTGTCTGCTGATCCATGACAACAGCGGCACTGGCAGAGATACTCAACTTGTTGTCCGCCTCCGCGAACGAAAGACCCTCACCGAGCATTAGGCAGGCCAGGAGGCACCACCCAACAGCACAGCAAACAGCTCTCTTAGTCATTCCATCCACTTTCCTGCCTCGTAAGGGATACTCCAGCACAGAGTCTTCACAGACCCAGGCTCTAGGCAAACGGCCCTAATGATTGTTGCGCCCAATCTCATAAGCCCAAGCCGGCTTTTCCGTGTACTGCCTGCGGTTCATGACTCCCTGCAGCTGATCCAGGATCTTCGGAGCAAGATCCAACAGGCGATCGTAGATGGCGTTGCTGTCCACGGGCATTAGTCTTACCTCATTGGGCCGCACTACCAAGAAAGCCACGGGATTTACCGATATGCCGGCACCGCTGCCGCCCCCAAAGGGACGGTTTTCCACTGCCCCCTGAACATCCTTGCCAGGCTTCCCCTGTTCGCCTGGAGAAGGTTGTTGATCGATGCCCCCGGCAACAAAACCAAAAGACACCCGCGAAACCGGCAGAATTACCGCTCCATCGGGTGTTTCTACCGGCTCGCCCAAAATGGTGTTCACATCAACCATTTCTTTAAGACTCTCCATCACAGTCTGCATCAGGCCCTCAATGGGATGATTGGACCCACTGGTCAATGGGACTCACTCCTCTATTGCGGCCAGTCGCTTTTTCCATAGAGCCGCTTTTTGGAATTGGGACCGGACAGCGTTTACTATACCCGTGATGATAATATGACCGGCATTGACCCTTAATATGCAGTAGATATGGACTTCCACCCGCAGCTCGCCAAAATAGGGGATGACCTGCCAACGCAGCCTTGCCGGATTTATCTTCACTTTCCGCTCCAGCCAAGCAAGTCCCATCGCCTTCAGTGCTGACACAGTTCCTGCCAGGAGAGCGGTGGCAGCGGCATCGCCTAAGCCGATAGTTGTCGACCACCGCAGCTCTTCGATCTGCCTGCCCAACATAGCCGCGTCACGGGAAAACAGGCTTAAGACCCAACGGTACAGGGGATTGTGCAGACTGCCGCGGCGGTCCTTCCCAAGACGGATCCCGCCGGCAGTGTCAAATAATAAGTGAAGGCAGCGGGTCACAGCGCTGATAATCGCCTGGTTATCATCATCTGCAGCGGTGCCCGCTCCTTCCCCGCCCATTTTCAGACCTGTCTTTTCGACGCCTTCTCCCGACAGTACTGGAATACGCCTCCGGGTCAGCCTTAAACCGAGCCACGTTGCCTCCACCAAGAGAGTGTCCTCTCCCTGTACCAAGCGGTATTCGAGGCTAACCCGGATGGGGATTAAGAAGAACAAGACGCCAACCACAAAAAAAGCTAAACCCATGTAGAGGTACATCTGCCTCACCTGGTTTAGCTTGCTCAATTTCTACTAGTTTACTACTTATTAGGTATTTTGGGCAGAGGAGGCAAATCTTCTAAGCCTGCCAGACCAAAACACTCGAGAAATCTCTGGGTGGTACCGAGCAATATGGGACGTCCCGGTCCATCCTGCCGTCCTTTTTCCTCTATAAGTTCCCTTTCTAGCAGGGTATTGATGGCAGAATCCGACCTGACTCCCCTAATATCCTCGATCTCAACCTTGGTTATTGGCTGACGGTAGGCAATAATGGCCAAGGTCTCAAGAGCCGCCTGGGACAAACCGCTGGTCACTTCAGGCCGCTGAAAAGCCTCCAGGTATGGAGCGGTCCAAGGTTTGGTAGTATACTGATAACCCCCTGCTATCTTGCGGAGCTCAATACCTCTCCGGGAATGCTGGCACTCCCGCATCATCTCCGCCAGCAGCAGCTCTGTCCTATATTCGTCCCAGCCGACGGCGGCAGCCAGATTCTTCAGAGGAACAGGTCTTGCCGCTGCGAAGATGATGGCTTCCAACACTGCTTTAGCCTTCCGGGGCGACATAATCCTCCTGCTCCTTCTCAAATGAGATGATGATCGGCTCATTTACATCTGATTGCTGCACCCGCACGATTCCCTGCTTGACCAGTTCCAACACAGCGAGCAAAGTGTAAACAATGTCCGTCTTGGTAGGCTGCCTACCCAACAGCTCATCAAAGGCAAGCTGCGAGTATTTTTGGACCAGAAGAGCTATCTCACCGATTTTGGCGGTCAAATCAATCGTCCGCCGCTTAACCTGCCGAACCTCTTCCCGGGCCTGCCAGTTGAGTAAGGTATTGGCATAGATCGAAGCTAAATCCTGTACAGTAGCATCGCCGACAGGGTTGGTATACACTACAGGCCCCTTGGGTCCCAGTAGTGATACCGGCCGGACATAAACCTGACTCCGCCTGAGGGCAAGTTCCGCCAGCTTCTGCGCCGCCTCTCGAAACTGACGGTAGACTAACAACCGCCGGATCAGCTCATCCCGGCTGTAGATGATTTCGTGTTCCTCTGGTTCAGATTCCCTTTCTGCCTCCGGCAAGAGCGCCCCTACCTTGATCTGAAGGAGCCTCGCTGCCATCACCAAGAAATCGCCGGTGACCTCGAGGTCGTACTCCTGCATGGTGGCCAAGTAGTCCAAATACTGCTGGGTTATGCGGGAAATCTCAATATCCCGGATATCCAGCTTGTCCTGCTCTAAAAGGTGCAGGAGCAGCTCCAGTGGACCATCAAAAACGTCCAGTTTGACGCGGTAACTCATCGGTACTGACCCCCGGATAGATTCCCACTTGAGCCCAGATCCGGCCTTTGAGCCCGACCGCCCAATCGGGCCGCTGCGTCAAGCATCTCGGCAGCATCTCGACTCTGCGGCTACACCGCGGGCAAGAAGGAGATGAGACGGTCTAGGAAATAGACGATTGGCGCCATAAGCCTGCCGGCAATACCGCTGACCAAAAGCAGGAGCAAGATCACCGGACCGTAAGCTTCCAGGCGCTGAAAGGCAAACTCATACCGGGGCGGCAGCAGTCCTGAAAGGATCTTGGACCCGTCCAGGGGCGGTATGGGAAGGAGGTTAAAGGCGGCAAGTCCCAGATTGATGGCAACATTAAACCAGAGGAATCGAAACACGACTGCACCCACTTGAGCAGAAAACTGTCCAGGCAGAAAAACCAGCAAGAGTCGGAAAAACCATGCAGCGATGATATTGGCCGCAGGGCCAGCTAGACTCACCAGCACCATTCCCCGGCGGGGGTCTTGGAAATAATAAGGATTGACCATTACCGGCTTGGCCCAGCCAAAACGAAAGAGTACCAGCATTAGGGCCCCCATGGGATCAAGGTGGGCCAGCGGATTGAGCGTGAGCCTACCTTGGTATTTGGCGGTGGGATCTCCCAGCTTGTACGCTGTCATCCCGTGGGAAAACTCGTGGATAGAAATGGCAAAAAGGACAGCCGGTACCATCAAAATAAGTTGTTGAATGCTCACTTCTAAATCTCCCCTCCGTGGAACCAGACAAGGACTGGGCTCATCTAGCTGCTGCTGCCGATTTTGAGCCTCCCGCTGCACAGTCCTGTGAAACCGCCAGTCTGGGAGGTATGCGGTCGAGCCGTATTAGATCTTCGTAGGTCTCCCGTTCGACAATGACGTCGCTCTTGCCCTCATAGACCAAAACCATAGCCGGCCTAGGCAGATGATTGTAATTGCTGGCCATAGAATAATTGTACGCACCTGTGGAAAAAACTGCCAGTATATCCCCCGGCTCCACAGGAGGCAGCATAACCTCCCTGACCAAGATGTCACCGGATTCACAGCACCTGCCGGCAATGGTGACTACCTCAGCAGCCTCTTCCGCCGCCTTATTGGCCAGACACGCTTCATAAACCGCCTGATACAATGCCACCCGGGGATTGTCGGCCATGCCTCCATCTACGGCAACATACCGCCTGACGTTGGGGACATCCTTGATGGCTCCCACGGTGTAAAGGGTTGTACCTGCTTCTCCAACGATGGACCGACCCGGTTCCACCATGATCTTGGGGACCTCAAGACCCAATTCCCTGCAGAGTGCCGTAACAGTTTGGCAGATGACCTGGGCATACTCAGCAGGAGTCGGAGGCTCGTCTCCCTCGTGATACCGTATTCCCAATCCGCCGCCCAAATCTAGTTCTGCAAGCTTCAGCCCCATTCTGGCCCGCAGCTCCGCCGCAAACCTCAGCATGTGTTCGGCGGCAAGCCGGAAGGGCATGAGGTCCATAACTTGAGAGCCTATGTGGCAGTGCAGCCCCATGAGGCGAATATTGGGCATCCGCCTGGCTGCCCATTCTACAGCAGCCACAGTCTCCTCACTACCCAAGGGGAAGCCGAACTTGGAATCGAATTGGCCGGTTTGAATATAGGCGTGGGTATTGGTCTTTATCCCGGGAGTAATCCGCAGGAGGATCTTTGCTTCAGCGCCGTGAATAGAGGCGATCTCCTGGAGCAGCCTTAGCTCGTGGAGATTATCCACCACTATGCGGCCTACTCCCTTGGTCACAGCCATGGTCAATTCAGCTGGAGACTTGTTGTTGCCGTGGAAATAAATCCGTTCAGGAGGAAATCCTGCAGCTAATGCCGTGTACAGTTCCCCGCCGGAAACCACATCGAGGGAGAGCTGTTCTTCATCTATAATCCGGCAGATTGCCGAAGTAAGCAGTGCCTTACCCGCGTAGATTACTTCACTGTCGGGCATATAATGATGAAAAGCCCGGCGGTATTCCCTGGCTTTCTCGCGCAGTGCTGCTTCATCTATTACATAAAGCGGTGTTCCGTACTGGCGGGCTAGCTCCACCGTATCACAGCCGCCGATGAGCAAATGACCCCTGTGGTCAATGCTCATGGTACCCCTCAGTTTCATCCTCTAGCCCCCTCGTTATCCCAGCTCCAAGCGCAATTTACGTCTAATAATAACACAGCTGCTGCGGGTGGTCAATCGGACTGTAGTACGCAGATAGCGTCAAGCTACTGTAGGATCGAAGACCCAATGCCACCCTGTTGCGACGAGTTGAATGTGTTCTTTTGTTCGGATTAGAAAGTGAAAGTAGCGTTCGCGATCCGTCGCAGCAAAGGTCCCC
>DUMM01000104.1 GCA_012839845.1 Bacillota bacterium
AGCCATTTCTGATGTCTCCTCTCTAGGATGTTATGGTTGCAATTTCATTCTAACCGAGGGACACAAGAAATGGCTTCTTTTATTTCATGGGGAAACCAATTTTACACAATTATACGGACTCAACTGAATTTTGCCGGCAGCTGCTTTCGGACCTGGCAAAGGCCTACCGGACCGTGGGCAAAGAGGAACAGGCCTTGAAGGTGGAGGAAAAACTGGCGAAGCTGGGGCGGGGGAGAGACAGCGAGTCCGGGAAGGCAGACGGTATGAACGGTGACGGTCCGGCACCCGATGCCGGAGCCTTAGAAGCCGCAAAGCGGACGGCCTTCATAGAACAAGGGCTCCGCCTCCTTGAGCTGGCTGAGACCGGCGATAAAGCCGCGGCGGAAAAGGCCTACAAGCTGGCAGAAGAACTTCGCAGCCTCTTTCCTGATGATCCTTTGGCTGCAGCCCTCTACGGCAGCAGCCATTCTCTAATGGGACGCTATGCCTCCGAAGGCAGTACCATGTTTGCCCGTGCCATCGAGGGGATTGAGATAATTGAGGGTGCTGTGCGGCGAGATCCTGAAAACATCGTGCTGAGGAAGATCAGGGCTCAGCACAGCTACCGGCTGCCCGAGGCCTTTTTCCACCGCACCGCTGCTGCCATCTCCGACTTTCAGTATTTGGCGGCTCAATTCAGAGCTGGCAGTAAAGAAATAGACAGCGGGGAGTACCAAAGGATCCTCTATCAGCTGGGAGACTGCTATCTGCAGTTGGGAATGAGCGCCGATGCCCGGGAGGTCTGGGATGAACTCCTTGCTCTGAATCCCAATTCTCCATATGCCGAGGCGGCAAGAAAACAGCTGCACCAGCACCTTCCCCAAGAACTCCTTTCCCCGCCGGAGATGGAGGATATTGACGACCTCTTGGATTGGGCAATTGCCTTGTTCCGTCAGGGGCTGAAAGGCAGCCCGGCTGCGGCTGCGGCAGCGAAGGTGTGTCTGGAGAAGGTCCACCAGCTTCGGCCTGAGGATCCAGCGGTTGAAGCTTACTACGGCAGCGCCCTGGCCTTGACCGGCCGTTACTCATCTAATTCCTCTGACATGTTCCAAAATGCGGTACAGGGTCTAGCACTGGTCAACAGCGCTCTGCGGGATTGGCCCAAAAGTCCCGAGATTAGGCTCCTCAGGGGATACCTTTGCTTCAGCCTTCCGGAACCTCTCTTTCACCTGACAGATCGGGCGGTGGAGGATTTCGAATGGGTGAGGGAGTGGTATCTTACCACTTCCCGCAGGAAGAGAGAGAAGGTCTTAAGTCGAGCTGAGTTTCTTGATTTGCTGTTCAGTCTGCAGACTGCTTACCGGCGGTTAGGTCAGAATGAAAAGGCCGACGCCCTGACCTTGGAGATCGAGACCGAAAGGGCTCGGCCGGCAGAAAACTAGAACGGCGGTGAGATGAGATGCCCAGCTATTTTGATGAACTTCGGCACATGGTGAAGTCGCCTCTCTTGGAAAAGTATTTTGAACCCGACAGTACTGTTGAAAACATGCCCCTCGAAAAGCTGCGGGCCTTTCAGCTGGAAGCCCTGCATACGGTAGTTACCCGGGCCTATCGGCGGTCACCTTTCTACCGGCGCAAGATGGAGGCCGTCGGCGCAGTGCCGGAGGATATTAAGACCTTGGAGGATATAAGCAAGCTTCCCTTTACCACCAAGGATGAACTCCGGGAAGACCCCTGGATCACAGTTGCTTGCTTCAAAGACGAGATCGCTTTAGTGCACGTTGCCACCGGTACAACCGGCGGCAAGGAGATCTACGTTCCTTGGACTTGGCGGGATTTCTACCTGAATGAGCTGGCGCCGGGCCTGCCCCGCTTGGTTGATGTCAAGCCGGGAGATATCTGTCTCAATGCTCTTCCTTACGAAATGAGCTCATCGGGCCTTGCTTTCCACAAAGTGTTCATGTCAGGCTGCAAGGCGACGGTCATCCCCGCCGGCAAGGCGGGTGCATACTCAACTCCGGAGAAAACCGTGCGGGTGATGCAGGACCTTCAGCCCACCATTGTGATGACAACTCCCTCCTATTCGATGCAGCTGGCAGAGGCGGCGGAGGCCATTGGTTTTGACCTAAGATCTTTGCCTTTGCGGAGAATGTGGCTGACAGGTGAAGGCTGCTCTTTTGCCTTTCGGGAGCGAGTAGAAAAAATCTGGGGCACCAAGGCCAACTTCTATTACGGCTCCTTGGAGGGAGGTGGGATGGGCGTTGAGTGCGATGAACACCGAGGTTACCACATCCCTATGTCCCACGTCTTGTTGGAAATTGTCGATCCCGAGACGGATCGGGCACTGGAGCCCGGGGAAATCGGGGAGATAGTGGTGACGTGCCTGCTCCGCTGGGATACGCCGCTGATTAGGTACCGCACCCAAGATTTGGGATATATTGATCCCGATGTCTGTACGTGCGGTGTCGCACTTCCCAGGCTGTTCCTCAGGGGGCGGCGTGTCGAGCAGATTGAAATAGGCGGTATTGAGTTTTCGCCTTTCTATCTCGAAGAATTCTTGATGAAGCTGCCTGAAGTGGGGAATTGGTATCAGTTTGTGGTTCCGCCTGGGGCAGAGAAACTCAAGGTGCGGACAGAAGTTGCTCCCGGCATGGAGAAGACTCCGGAACTGGCGGAACGGCTGGCCGGTCAGCTGGAGTTCTCCATCGGCGTGCCCTGCGAGTTCGAACTGGTGGACCGGCTTCCCAGGCCCCAGAGCAAGACGATTCGGGTTGTGCGGGATTAGAGGAGGGGTGCAGATGATCATCGACGGCCACTCCCATATCTTTCAGTCGGAGATAGGCAGTGCCGAGCAGTATCTGGCAGCCCTAAGGGATGCTGGAATCGATATGGGGATTGTCGTTCCCGGCGGGACTATGGATGTCCGCCGGATGACGGATTATATCATCGGGCGGGCAAAGCCCAGCTCTGACCCGCCGGATAATGGGTATATCAAGGCGGCAGTGGAGAAGGCTGCTGGGAAGCTTGTTGGGTTTTGCTGTCTCAACCCCTACGCCGAAGGAGCTAGCCAAATGCTGGAGGATGCCTTTCGCAGCGGCTTTCGGGGGTTGAAGCTGTCTCCCATGAGCCACCAGTTTTCCTTCGCCAGCAGAGCGGTAGCAGAGCTTGCGGCTGTCTGCGGGGATTACGGCCTGCCCCTCTACAGCCACGTATTGTACAATCCCGGTGCATCCACGGAGCGGTTTATATCTTTGGCAAAACAGTTTCCCAAGACCAATTTCATTTTGGGCCATATGGGGTTTGGGCCGGCGGACCAGGACGCTCTGCAGGCAGCAGCTGAACTGGATAACTTCTTCTTAGAAACATCCACCGGCAGCTATCTCACGATCAAGCAGGCGGTGGAAAAGGCGGGGCCTGGGAAACTCATCTTCGGGTGCGAGTTCCCCTTATCTCATCCAAAAGCAGAGCTGACCAAGATTCTGACCTTAAGACTTTCCGACGGTGCGCTGGAGCAGATTCTCGGCGGGAACATCTTGGCGCTGGTGAAGTCTTAGCCGGAAAAGGGGCGGGGAGTAAAAATGGTCATCGGCGGTGATGTGCAGTCACTCAACGGGATATTAGAATACGCGAGGAAAGCACCTTTTTACCAGGGAAGGCTCCCGGATAGGCTGCTTTCTTCGGTGTCTGAGCTGGTGGAGCTTCCCATGACCACCAAGGCGGATCTTAGAAACCACTCACCCTTCGGCTTTCTGGCAGTGCCGAAAAGGGAGACAGCCGTTTACTTCGAATCCTTCGGGACAACGGGGAAGCCGGTTTCTATCTGGCTCACTGAAGAAGATCTATCAGATAATGCCGATGAGATCAACGCCGGCGGGGTGCAGCTGACAGAGAACGATACCGTGTTGATTCGCTATCCCTATGCCATATCCCAAATCGCCCACACCTTCCATTTGGCGGCTCGGCAGAGGGGTGCCTGCGTCGTTGCAGCCAGTTCCCGCTCCACCATCAGCCCTTTCCCAAGGGTGATAAACATGATGCGGAGTCTAGAAGTGACGGTACTGGCGGCACTGCCCCTTCAGGCTCTGCTCTTGGCCAAAACCGCTGCCCTCATGGGATTATCTCCGGGAAGGGATTTCCCGCACCTTAGGGCTATCTGCACCGCCGGTGAGGTGCTTACTCCCCGCCGCCGGGCAGTGCTGGAAGAGCTTTGGCAGGTACCGGTATTCGACAACTACGGCATGACAGAGGTGGGGGCAGCGGCGATGGAATGTCCCTTCGGCAAGCTCCACCCTCTGGTTGACTATTTCGTTTTCGAAGTCGTAGATGAAGACCAGAAGACGCCGGTCACGATGGGGGAATTGGGGTACCTGGTAATCACTACCCTAAAGCGCCGGGCAACTCCTATCATCCGCTATTGGACTGGAGATAGGGTGCGGCTCTTTCGAGAAAGCTGCCGGTGCGGTGCAGGCTTCCGGCTGGAGGTGCGGGGACGGCAGGAAAACTGCCTAAAGGTGGGAGATAGAGTCTTCGACCTTTGGGATCTCGAGGCGGTATTGGAACGGCTCTCCGCTAGAGGTCTCTGGGCAGCCGGTCCCCTGGAGCCAGCGGGACTGCATTTCGTTGTGGAAAGCGACCAGATAAACCGGAGCAGCTTGGGTCAGAGGGTCGCTGCCCTGGAGAAGGAGCATCAAATTCCGCTGAAAGTCACCCTCGTCCCTCCGGGCACCTTCTATGACCCTGAAGTTTTGCTGAGCGTCGGGGAAGTGGGCAAACCCCGCTACGTTTTCTCGGCGGAGGAGCTAAAGATGAAAGCCTATGAGAAAAGCCTGAGGTTATAAGGCTGTTATCAGCTTCAAGGCAGTAAGGGGGAAAAAGCGTGCAGACGGTTGAGCAAGGAAGGCATCGGGTGATCTGGTTGGACGGCCGAGGGGTGGATAGCGACCAGCATGCTTTTTGGAGCGTACTGGCCAGTTCAGCACTGCGGACAGTGGTAGTTAACCGCAAGCAGCGGGGGGAAGTGAACCTGCCTTTGGGAACCCAGTGGGTGGTAGAAATACAGGAAGCTGCAGAACTGGAGGGTCTAGACCCCGGGGATATCGTCATGGCAGCCAATCCAGAGCTTTTAGCCGGGGCCAAGGAACTGGGGCATCCCACGTGTATTTTTCTCAGCATCGATAGCCGTGAGGCTCTAGAAGCCGCTTGGGCTGCAGCCGAAAAAGTCGACTATGCGGTAGTGGAGTTCGACCTTCCCACCAATATACCGCTGGAGCTCATCATTGCCCGGCTGCAAGACAGCGACACTGTCCTCCTCAAGCGGGAGGCAGCCTTTGAGGATACAGTTGTGGCCTTTGGGGTCATGGAACGGGGCAGCGACGGCGTGCTGCTTTCGACCACCAACTTGGAAGAAATCATGAAGGCCAGCAGCTATCTACTGGAGACTGGCCGGCAGCAGATTCAATTGATGCCGCTGGTGGTGGAGGAAGTGCGGCATATTGGAATGGGGTTTCGAGGCTGTATAGATACCACCAATTTGCTCGGTCAAGATGAGGGGATGCTGGTGGGGTCAACATCGACCGGCGGCATCTTGGTCTGCTCAGAAACCCACTTTCTGCCGTATATGAACCTGCGGCCTTTCCGGGTCAATGCCGGTGCAGTTCATTCCTACGTGTGGATGTTCGACGGCAAGGTGGAGTATATCACCGATCTTGAGGCAGGCAGCCGGGCAATGGCTGTCAGCACTTCAGGGGAAGTGCGGGAGGTTGTAGTAGGCAGGGTCAAAATCGAAGTGCGTCCTCTGCTGCTGATTGGAGGCAGAATTGAAGGTCAGCCCATCAATGTGATCCTGCAGGATGATTGGCACATCCGGGTGATGGGTGCCAACGGCAAGCCGAAGAATGCCACGCTGGTGTCTCCAGGGGATGAGCTTCTGGGATATCTGGATCAACCAGGGCGCCATGTTGGTCTTAAAGTGAGAGAGACAATTCTAGAAAGATAGGGGAGAGGATTGTGAGAGGAAAACAGCTCCGCATGCAGAGGCTGTTCCGGCATTCCCAAAGGACATTGATCGTGCCTTTGGACCACGGTGTGTCGCTGGGGCCGGTTTCCGGGCTGGAGGATATTCTAGCGACTGTAAGGCAGGTGGCCGCGGGTGGGGCCGACGCGGTCTTGGTCCACAAAGGGCAGGCAAGGTATCTAATTGAGGCCGGGAAAATAGATTGTGAGCTGATTGTGCACCTTTCTGCGTCGACCGACCTAGCGCCTGACCCCAATGCCAAAGAACTGGTGAGTACAGTTGAGCATGCCGTTAAGCTGGGAGCGACGGCTGTGTCGACACACGTCAATCTTGGCAGTCCCCAAGAGGCCAAGATGCTCAAGGGGTTGGGTCAAGCGGCTGAGGTTTGCGACAATTGGGGAATGCCGCTGCTTGCCATGATGTACGTGCGGGACGGCGTTGGGGAGAACGAGTATAACCCGGTTCTGGTCGCCCACGCAGCCCGGGTGGCGGAAGAACTGGGTGCAGATATTGTCAAAGTGAACTATACCGGCAGTCCCGTTACGTTCCGGCAGGTGGTGGAGGCTGTAAGGATTCCGGTGATTATCGCCGGGGGGCCCAAGGTGGACACCGTCGATGAGCTGCTGGCGGTGGTGGAAGGAGCGGTTGCGGCAGGGGCTAAAGGTGCGGCCATCGGCCGCAATATTTTCCAGGCCCAGGATCCGATAGGAGTCACGGCACAAATTCGCCGGATCCTGGACGGCGTCCGGGATGAGTGAAGGATCCTGACAATGATGACTTGGGGGGTGGGAACCCGGCTGCGGCAACAACCCGATTTGAGGAGTATGGAGGCCATCCCCCGTGGTTCAACTGTGAGAAAAGGCACACCAAGCGGGGGTGAAAGCGCAGGAGTGATAGGAATGAAAATCCTTCAGCGGTCGGCGGCAGCGCTGTTTCTTTGGCGGCCCACCCAGGATACCTTGGCAGCTGCCGGGGCCGGCCTTGTCATCCTAGGTCTTTCTGCCTTGATGGGGAGGCTGGTGGGCTCTGTTCCCCTGGCCGGCATATTGGTCAGGGATATAGGGATGATTTTCGCCGGCACCTGCTTCCCCCTCTGGTATATTTATTACCGGGGCTGGCAGTGGGCGGAGTTCGGCTTCCATTTAAGTGAATGGAAGCGCTGTCTGGCACTAAATTTAGCCCTAGGAGGGCTGCTTTGGCTTACTCTGCGGCTGAGCCGGGGGCCTTGGGGGATATCCGTTAACGCCTACACCCTGGGCTGCGGACTGTACATTATGCTTGCGGGCATCTTCGAAGTGGTGTTCTTCTACGGCTTTCAGCTCCATCTATTTGCCAAGGCCTTCGGCGCAGTCCCAGGGATCGCTTTAGCCGCTGCCTTTTACTCTCTTCACCATATGGGCTTTCAGCCGGAATTTGCCAAACTCTTCTTCGTCGGCATCATGTACGGAACGGCTTGCTGGGCGGCCAAAAGCGTTCTTATCATCTATCCGTTCTTTTGGGGGATCGGTGCCCTTTTTGACGTGCTGGTTCAGGCCGAAGAGATTATCCCAATTGCTCGGCCGTGGCCCCGGAGCATCCTGCTCTTCGTGTTGATGTACTTCTTGCTCCGGGGCGGGCAGCGCTGGGGTATGTGGAGACCAGCTCATGTGGTAGATGACACGCCAAAAGATGACAACCTCGTGCGCAGGGCATCCAAATCCTGAACCCGGCCGTAGAAAGGTTGGTATACCTGGTGATACAGCCGATCGTAGAATTCAAATAGAGCCCGATCCGGCAGGAAAACCTCATAGGGAGCACCCATGGAGGCCACCGCTTCCTCCAAGGATTGAAAACGCTTTATTCCCCACGCGGCGCACATGGCTGCTCCCAGGGCTGTGGCCTCTGTCTGGGCAGAGGCCTTCACCTTGCGGCCGGTGACGCTGGCTAGGATCTGGCACCACAGGCGGTTGCGGGCGCCGCCCCCGTAGAGAAGGATTTCGTCAATAGCATTGCCGGTTCCCGACTCCAAGAGCTCAATCTGCCTGCGGGCTTCGTAAGCCAGACCCTCGAGGATGGCTCTGGCTGCGTGGTGTCGGGTGTGGGCAGTGCTGAGGCCGATCAGCATGCCTCTTGCATCATTGGACCAGTAAGGCGCCTGCACTCCTTGGAAGAAGGGGAAGACCATTAACCCCTCTGAACCAGGCGGTACGGCAGCCGTTTCGGCAAAAATGACCTCCCAGACCGAAACTCCGGTCTGCTGGGCTTGCTGCTCCTCCAGGCCGGCGAAGACCCTCCTGTACCACTCGCAAAGGTCAGACACCCCACTGAATACCACGGTTTCTGCTGCATAGCACCCCAGCGGGCTGATTTCTAAGATATAGTGGCAGTCCGGGTCGAAGGTAGGATCAACTGTTAGGGTTTGGAATGTAAGGGAAGTACCGCTGTTAACCCCTACTTGTCCGGGCTTCACGAGGCCGGCAGCCAGACAGCCGCATACTTGGTCGCCGGCAGCTGCAATGACCGGCGTTCCCTCCTTTAAGCCCGTTGCCCGGGCTGCCTCTGGGATTATCCTCCCCAGGACAGTACCTGCTGGACGGATGGAGGGCACGAACTTATCCACAGGGATTTCCAGTGCTGAGAGCACAGGCTCTGCCCACCGCCGCCGGTTGAGGATGTCCAGACAGCCCATGGCTGAAGCTGAGCTTTCGGTAGTGCAGAGCTCTCCGGTCAAGTGATACACTAGATAATCGTGTACCAAGAGGAATTTGTGTGTTCTGGCAAACAGCTCCGGACGGTTGCCCTTGAGCCATAGGATTTTGGCCAGTGACCAGGGGCCGGGAGGGATCCCGGTGGTCCGATACAGCTTCTCTTTGCCGATGGCTTCCGCCAAAAAGTCGATTTCAGCTTGACAGCGGACATCGTTCCACAAGATGGCTCGGGATAGAGGACGAAAGCTTGCATCAACAGGCACAAAGCTGTGGCGCTGGTGGGTAATGCCTACCGCGGCTATTTGTTCCGGCTGGATATCGGTTTGGCTGAACAGCTGTTCTAAAGCCCGGAACAGAGCTCCATCCCAACTGGCTTCTTGCTCCGCCCAGCCTGGATGGGGCCGCTCCACCGAATGGGGCGCAGAACCGCTGGCGGTCAGCTCCCCCTCCAGCGTCCAGAGACACGCCTTAGTTCCGCTGGTGCTGGAATCGATCCCCAGTATATACTCTGCCGATAACCTATCCATAATCCCACCCTCTCATCCCCGGTAAAGCTGGAAACGCAAATAACAGGACTAAGATGGATTTCGTGGCACTACCCGGCATGTCCTGCCCACCGGCAGCAGGCCTTTGACAGTGATTTAACATATCGGCAACAGGAATAATCTTGACACCAGCACTGGCCAGTTCCTATAATTAGTGCATATAAGCACATACAATTGAAAATCTACTGTGGCTGGATGAACGTTGCAGAAAAAGGGTTCTTACCCTACCGAAGGGGCAAGGGCGGCAAAGCCTAAACTCTCAGGTGTGCGGCAGCACGGTAACTGTAACGGGACAGACCTCTGGAGAGACCTGGTTATCAGGCGCCGAAGGAGCAAACCAACCAGTTTTTCTGGTTGGTCAATCTCTCAGGCAAAAGGACAGAGGGCTAATAAAAGCCGGTTCTATACTGCCATTTAGCCAGGTCAAGCGCAATGCTTGACCTGTCATGTTATTATGAGGAGGTTGCATCTGCCATGGATAAGAACTACCTTTACACTCCGGGACCGACTCCCATACCGCCCCAAGTAGCGGCAGCCATGAGTCAGCCCATGATAGGTCACCGCGGTCAAGACTTTGCAGAGCTTCATGCTCAAATCGTAGAGAAAGCCAAACAGGTTTTCCAAACCGGCAATGATTTGTTCGTTCTTACAACTTCCGGGACAGGCGGAATGGAAACCGCCGTTGCCAACACAGTGAGCCCCGGTGATCGGGTGCTGGCGCTCATCACCGGCAATTTCGGCGAGCGCTTTGCCAAGATTGCTTCTACCTATGGAGCTGAGGTCACCAAGATAGAGTTTCCGTGGGGGACAGCAGTAGATATGAAAGAGGTAGCTCGGGTCTGGGAAGAGCAAGGCCCGTTTAAGGTGGTTTTGGCTACCCACAACGAGACCTCTACCGGCGTTACCAATGACATCGCTGCTCTCGGCAGTTTCTTGGCTGACACCGATGCTCTGCTCTTGGTGGATGCAGTGAGCAGTATGGGAGCCATGGATATCCGCACCGATGAGTGGCATGTGGATCTCATGGTAACCGGTTCCCAGAAGGCTTTGATGCTGCCTCCTGGATTGGCTTTGATCAGCGTCAGCCCCAAAGCCTGGCCGGTCATCGAAGCAAACACTGGAGTGCGCTTCTACTTCAGTCTGTTGGAGGCCAGAAAGAGTTTTGCCAATTACAATACTCCTTGGACGCCGGCGGTGTCCCTCTTCTACGGTCTAGATACGTCCCTCGACTTGATCTTGGCTGAGGGACTGCCTCAGGTTTTCCGCCGACATGCCCGGATGGCGGCTGCTGCCCGGGCGGGGGTTAAGGCTTTAGGGATGCAGCTTCTCGTTGAAGACGATGCCATAGCTTCTCATACCGTAACCGCGTTTCTGCCCGGCTCAGAGATTTCCGCAGGCGATATTTCTAAACTATTGAAGCAGCAGATGGGCGTAACCTTTGCTGGTGGGCAAGGGAAGCTGAAGGGGAAGCTTCTGCGGATCGGCCATATGGGTTACTGTACTGAACTGGATGTCATCTTGGCTGTAGCTGCTCTGGAGATGACACTGCACAAGCTGGGTGTTCCTGTTGAGCTTGGGGTAGGAGTAAGGGCTGCTGAGAAGGCCCTTTTGTAGAAGCCGATGCTGTGAACATAGGTACGGCATAGGTGATGGTGAGGGAAGCTCAACTTTCCCTTAGGGCTGCGTTGGCTGGATCTGATGCAGGTGAAACGGAGGTCGGAGAAGTTGAAAATCTTGGTGCTGGATGGAGTAAAAGAAGCCGGCGTCAAGGCGCTGCAGCGCCCAGGCTGGCAGGTTGATATAGTCCCCGAACGCTTAACAGAGGCAGAATTAGTCCAGCGGATCGGTGACTATGATGCTCTAATTGTCCGGAGTGCCACAAAGGTGACAGCCTCGGTCATCGCGGCTGGCCGCAATCTCAAGGTCATCGGCCGGGCCGGAGTCGGGGTAGACAATATTGACCTAAATGCTGCCACGGAACATGGGATCATAGTCGTTAATGCTCCCGGCGGCAACACCATCGCGGCAGCCGAACACACTTTAGCCCTTATGCTGGCCTTAGCCCGAAATATCCCCCAGGCTCATGTGAGTTTGAAGCAGGGTCGGTGGGAGCGCAAGCACTTGGTGGGGGTGGAGTTGAGGCAAAAGACTCTGGGTATCATGGGCTTGGGCCGGATTGGATCAGCTGTTGCCCGCAGGGCCCAGGCGTTTGAGATGAAGTGCATCGGCTATGATCCGTATATCTCGCCGGAGGAGGCCAGGCGGATAGGGGTCGAACTTGTGTCTTTAGAAGCCCTGCTGCAGCAGTCGGATTTTATTACCATCCACATGCCGCTAACCGACGAAACCAGGCATCTTTTGGATGCTAATGCTATTGCTCAGATGAAACCGGGTGTCAGGCTTATTAACGTGGCCAGAGGCGGAATTGTGGATGAAGCCGCCCTGGCGGAAGCGCTCCAGAACGGCAAAGTGGCTGGCGCTGCTATTGATGTATTTGAAGAAGAGCCGGTGACATCCAGTCCTCTCTTGGAGTGCTCCAATGTAGTTCTCACACCCCATCTGGGCGCATCCACCGAGGAAGCCCAGCTGCATGTGGCGGTGGATGTGGCTGAGGCTATCGCCCAGGTCTTGGATGGGGGCTTACCCCGCAATGCGGTTAATATGGTGGCCATAGCGCCGGAGGTAATGGAGAAGCTGGGTCCTTATATACGGCTGGGAGAAAAGCTGGGGAGCTTCCTAGCTCAAACCGTCGGCGGGATAAGCCGTTTGCAGGTCACCTACACCGGAGCCTTGGCGGATTTTGAAACCCGACCTATTACTACTTCCATCCTCAAGGGCATGCTGGAGCCGATCGTCGATGAGCATGTGAATTTGGTCAACGCCGAGTACCTCGCCAAGCGGAGGGGCATCAAAGTAGAGACTGTCCACCGGGGCAACGGCGAGGATTACCCCAATAGGATCAGGGTACAGGTGGAAACAGCAGAGGGGACCTTTGCTGTGGCCGGCAGTGTTTTCCAACCTGATTCGCCCCGGATGGTGGAGATCAACGGCTATCGGCTGGATTTGATTCCTGCCGGTTATCTGTTGGTTGCGCCCCACCGGGATCAGCCGGGCATCATCGGTCAGGTAGGTACGCTCTTGGGCAAGGCAGGCATTAACATAGCTGCCATGCAGGTGGGACGTAAAGAACAGGGTGGCCGGGCTGTAATGGTGTTGAGCTGCGATGCGCTGATACCGCCGGATGTTTTGAGGGCCATTAATGAGGTGGAGGGTATCAGCGGAGCCAAGCAGGTAGTGTTGGACTAAGAAGTCTTCCAGCAGGGCGCCAGAGTTCTGTGCAAAAATGGCTGTGCTGCATCAGATTTCTCCAAGGGATATTTGGGTTCTCAGAGAAGATGTTCATAAGGACGCTGTAGAGGTTATAAGTCTAGTAAGGGCAGCAGCTACTGCAACCCTAACTAAATGAGAGCGGGTGTGTGGATATGCGTATTGTGGTCCTAGGAGCACCGGGAGCGGGTAAAGGTACCCAGGCGAGGTTGCTGAGCACCAAGTACGGAGCGGTTCACTTGTCTATGGGGAACTTGCTCAGAAAAGAAGTCTCTGAGCAAACCGAGATCGGCCGGGCCATCCGCGGAACTCTCAACAAGGGTGACATGGTAGATGATGCCATAGTGAACATGATCATCGAAAACCAGCTGCAGCGTTACGAAAGTGTCATTCTAGATGGATATCCCAGGAATCTGCTGCAGGCACAGCATTTGGACAACTACTTGAAAGAACACCCGCCGGAGCTGGATGTGGTGTTCTTGATGGAACTGCCTATCGAATCGGTTATTGAGCGGTTGTCCGGTAGACGGGTCTGTGACCGCTGCAGCAGGACATACCATGTGCAGTTCTATCGACTGGAACGCTGTTCCTGCGGGGGGCGTCTAGTTCAGCGGGAGGATGACAATCCCGAAACCATCCGCCATAGGATGGAGGTCTATGAGGCAGAGATTCAGCCCATTAAGGACTTCTACCAGAAGCTGGGATTGCTTTATCCCATCAATGCAGAACAAAGTATGGAAGATACTTTCGCTGACATGTGCGAGGTCTTGGACCGGATCATACTGCCTAATCATAAACGAGGGGTCTCAGCCGGTTGAGGAGGCCCAGATTTGAACACCCCGGAAGAAGTCGTGCTTCCGGGGTGTGTTCTATGCGGACTTTCTCAAGGAGATAGCTGTGATTTCCTCTAGAAGCGGTTCCAGTGGATAACCTCGGACAAATCCCGCTTAGGCCTGGTGGGCTGCTCTGCCGGGTATCCCAGCGCGATGAGGGAGACGAGTTTGATGTTTTCGGGAACACCGAGAATGTCTCCGATAGTGGATGCGTAGTGTTTCTTATCCCCGGCTATCCAGCAGCTGCCGACGCCCATGGCCCAAGCTCCTACCAGAATGTTTTGGGTGGCTGCGGAGCCGTCTTCCAGGTAGTATTTGGTATCCCGACAGAAAACGGCAATGCAGGCTGCAGCTTGAGCGATGAACTTGCCGAAATCAGTGGCATCGGCGATCTGCTGTTTAACATCAGGATCTGTTACGACGACGAATTCCCAAGGCTGCTCATTGCGGCCGGTAGCTGCCAGGCGCCCGCAGTCTACGATGGCCTCCAAAGTCTCCTTAGGGATGGGCTTATCTTGATATTTCCTAATGCTTCTCCGAGTTCTAATTGCCTGCAAAGCATCCATACTATCTCCTCCTTTGCTTGCTGGCCGAAAGTCTCTTGCCTTTCGCTTATACTACTTCCCCCCGGCTTTACAACTTCCCTTCTCTATACGGGTCTTCTTTCTCCATGTGTCTTAGGCCAAGCGACTCATTGCGCCGCGGTACGATTCAGAACCTAAAAGGAAAAAGACACCCTCCAGCAGCTGCCTGAAAAGTGCCTTTTTCAGCAGTTTGAAGCCGCCCGAAGCAGGGCGGCTTTCAACCTCACAATTGCGTTTTTACAGCTCTCTAGCTTGCCGCTTTCTTCGTCACCAGGAACCGGCCCTCTTCAATGACGATGGCCTTGGTGGGACACACTTCCGCACACTTGCCGCAGTTGGTGCACTTGTCATAATCAATCTCGGCCAAGAGATCTGTGACGTGAATGGCGTCATCTTCGCATACCCGCTCACAGGCTTTGCAGCCGATGCAGCCTACCTGGCAGTTGCTCCGGACCACTCTGCCGGTATCGTAGCTGCGGCACAGGACATGGACGTACATGTCATCAGGTACAAGGGCGATCAAGTTGCGAGGACAGGCCTTAACGCAGAGGCCGCAGGCGGTACAGGCCTCTTTATCCACTACCGGCAGGCCGTTGTCGTTCATGAACATGGCGTTGAAAGGACAAGCCTTTACGCAGCTTGCCAAGCCAAGACAGCCGTATTGGCAGCCTTTGTTGCCGCCCAGCAGCTGGGCTGCCCGGCAGTCATCCAGACCGACGTACTCTGCTGTTTCCCTGGCCTCAGCCCGACCGCCGCCGCAGCGGACTAGTGCTACTAAGCGGCGGCTGCCGCCCTTGAGCTCAACACCCATTATCTTCGCCACTAAGGCCGCTACCGCGGCACCACCAACGGGACATCCGTCAACCGGTGCTTCACCCTTCGCTATGGCTTCCGCCATGGCTCGGCAGCCGGGATAACCGCAGGCACCGCAGTTTACCCCGGGGAGGACTCCTTCAACTTCATCGATTCTGGGGTCCGACTTTACCGCAAACTTGCGGTGAGCCATGGCTATTACTACCCCAAGCAATATTCCTACACCCGCCATACTGGCCAGGGATACTAAGACTACACTGGACATTCAATTTCCCTCCTACAGGTGCATTGCGACTTTCCCCACTACATGGCAATGAGGCCGGAGAAGCCCATAAAGGCCAGGGACATCAACCCTGCCGTGATCAGGGTGATCCCAGCCCCCCGCAGTGCCTTGGGAATGTCCGCAAACTCCATTTGCTCACGTATTCCCGCCATTGCTGCCAGGGCCAAGGTAAACCCGACTCCGGTACCCAAGGCAAAGACAATTGTCTCAACAAACGTGTAGTTCTGCTGTGCTGCCATAATGGCCAGTCCCAAGACTGCGCAGTTGGTAGTAATCAGGGGCAAGAATATACCCAGAGCGCTGTACAGAGCAGGACTGGTCTTCTTTAGAAACATCTCAACCACCTGTACCAAGGAGGCGATGATCAAGATGTAGGATAGGGTCTGCAGAAAGGGCAGCCCAAAGGGCACGAGAATGTAATGCTCAACCAGCCACGTAGCGGCTCCTGAAAGCACCATAACGAAGGTGGTTGCCATTCCCATCCCCAAAGCTGTATCGATCTGTTTAGATACTCCCAGAAACGGGCAGATACCCAGGAATCGAACTAAGACAAAGTTGTTTACCAAAACAGCACCAATGAAAGTCAGTGCTAGGTTGCCCATTCTCTCTTACCCCCTCTAACCCTGAACCGCCTGTCCAGCAGCCGCAGGTCTGGAAACCTGCTGGCGTTTGCGGCGTTCTATAACGTAGTTAATGTGGTTCATGGCCCCTACCGCGATTCCCAAAGTAAAGAAAGCACCCGGGGGCAGGATAAATATTATCCAGGAAGTGGCGGTCTCCGGGAAAACCGGCAGGCCAAACACAGTACCCATGCCCATGATCTCTCTAATGGCACCGATGAAGGTTAGGCCCCAGGTAACTCCCAGACCCATGCCTAAGGCATCGATGAAAGCATACAAAGGTGAGTGCTTGCTGGCGTAGGCCTCTGCCCGTCCCAGGATAATGCAGTTGACCACAATGAGGGGGATAAACAATCCCAGTACTTCATGCAGGGCAGGGAAGTAAGCTGCCAGCACCATATCGATGATGGTCGTGAACGTAGCGATGACCATGATAAAGCACGGGATGCGAACCTGGTTGGGGATGAAATTCCTCAGCAAGGAGATCAGCACTGATGAACACACCAACACAAAAATGACTGAAAGGCCCATACCAAAGCCGTTGATAGCTGCCGTGGTAACAGCTAGGGTCGGACACATACCGATAAGCAGCCGCAGTGTCGGGTGTTCATTCCACAGGCCTTTAAGAAACTCTCGATTGATACTACTTTGCATTACCAGGCACCTCCCGCGCGAAGTTCAGTTTCCACCTCTGTCAGGGCTGCTTTGAGAGTAGAAGCAACGGCAATACTGGAGACAGTTGCACCGGTAATCGCGTCCACATCCTGTTTAGCGACGAACCCGTCGTCGATGGACTTATTCTCAAACTGTCTCAAGAAGGCCGGCTCAGTAATTCTAGCGCCCAAACCGGGGGTCTCAGAGTGCTCCAGCACTTTAACCTTATTTAGTTTCCGGGCAGCAGGGTCAAGACCGACTATCATTCGGATAGTCCCCCCGAAGCCGTTGGCATCTACAACGAAGGCTACACCAGCTGTCTTACCGTTGGCATCCAGGCCTCGGTAGATTTCGATTACATTGGCAACAAGGGAACTGCCGCTGGTGCCGTCGACTGTGCCGCTGGCAGTGGCGTCGGCATCAGCAGTGCCGCTGGCAGTAGCATCTGCATCGGCGGCAGCACCGGTAGCGGTAGCAGTGCTGTCTGCGTCTGAAGTAGTACTGCTGGCAGTAGCATCTGCGTCAGCAGTGCTGCTCGCAGTGGTATCTGCAGTCGT
Source organism: Bacillota bacterium (assembly GCA_012839845.1). Lineage (GTDB taxonomy): Bacteria > Bacillota > Limnochordia > DTU087 > DTU087 > DTU087. Next base: position 16,896 of record DUMM01000104.1, read on the forward strand.
GCTTGTGGCAGTGGCATCTGCATCGGCAGTGCTGGAAGCGGTGCTGTCTGCCGCCGCGGTGGCTGTGGCAGTGCTGTCCGCATCAGCAGTCCCCGAAGCGGTGGCATCGGCGCTAACGGTACCGCTGCTGGATGCATCGGCTGTGCCTGCAGAAGTGCCGTCAGCAGTCGCGGTAGCGGAGGCAGATGCATCTGCGTCGGCGGCACTGCTGGCTTCTGCTGTCCAAATCTCATAAGATACAGCCCGCGGCATTACCTCCAGGATAGATTCTGCTAAAGCCGCTGCATTGTTGGATTCGATGATGGGCATTATCCTATCCCAGGTAAAGGCTAGGATCCCACCAGACAAAGTGGCAACTACGGTGAGGACTATGATCAATCTCAGACTGTCACGCATGGGCTTTCACCTCCCCATAGGGTCTCGGCCGCGTAATGCGCTCCAAAAGCGGTGTAAAGGCGTTCATCAGAAGGATGGAATAGGTTACTCCTTCTGGGTAGCTGCCCCACTGACGGATAACCATCAGGATGATTCCTGCTCCAATACCAAACAACCACTTGCCCTTGCGGGTAATTGGCGTTGTTACCATGTCGGTGGCCATAAAGAAAGCGCCAAGCATGAGGCCGCCTGCTAACCAATGGTAAATCGGATCCTGACCCAAAGCGAGGGCCATAACCGCAACTGTCCCTAGATAGCTGACGGGAATCCGCCAGTCGATATATCTCTTGTAGAGCAAATACAGCCCGCCGAGCAAAATGGCCAATGCCGATGTCTCGCCGATACAGCCTCCTATATTACCAACAAACAAATCCCAATAGGTGGCGGTAATTCGCCCCATGTGGAGCTGCACCAACGGGGTAACTGTCGAAGTGCCGTCTATAGGACTTGTCCATCTGATCATTGCCGCCGGGAATGAGGCCAGCAAGAAGGCTCTTCCGATTAGAGCCGGGTTAAACGGATTATGGCCGAGACCGCCAAATACATGCTTGCCTAGAGTCATCGCCACAATTCCGCCTACGGCTGCCATCCACCCGGGCAATGTGGGAGGCAGGTTAAAGGCCAAGAGAAGTCCTGTAACTATAGCGCTGCCGTCATATATGGTGATGGGTTTACCCCTCAACTTCTGAAAAACCCACTCGGTTATGATGCAAGCAGCTACAGTGATTATCACTAGCCTCAGTGCATGAAACCTGAACCAGTACAGTGATGCAATCAGAGTTGGTATTAAAGCAATCACGACCCCAAACATTATCTTCGGAACTGTATCCTTATCTGACACATGGGGGGCCGGAGACATTACAAGCTTTATATCGGTGCTGTTCACGCTGTCTGGCATGGGTAGTCTCCTCCCTCTTAGCTGGTTTTCTTATAGCGCTGAGCCTCTATCTCCCGCTTAGCTACCAGGATACTCTGCAGCAGGAAGCGGTGAGCAGGGCATACATAAGAACAGCTGCCGCATTCCACACAGGCGAGCAGTCCCAGCTCCAGCGCCTTATCGTATTGACCAATATCCGACAGATGGGCCAATGTCACCGGCAGCAAGAAAGATGGGCACGCGTCTACGCAGCGCCCGCACCGGATGCACGGCTCAGGCTTGCTGGGCCTCTTCAGTTCATTAAAGACCAAAATGCCGGTATTGCACTTGGTAACCGGGACCGACAGATCAGGCTGGGCAACCCCTGTCAGCGGCCCTCCGATGATCACCTGCTTGGGAGTACCGATAAACCCGCCGGCTGCAGCTATGACTTCGCTTATCGGGGTGCCGATCCGCACCGCCAAGTTCTGAGGGTGTCTTACACCTTCCCCGGAAACAGTCACTATCCGTTCGATCAGCGGCATACCGTCTTGGATGGCTGCCTGCACAGCGGCGGCAGTCTCCACATTGTTGACTACAACGCCCACGTCCATGGGCAGCCCGTTGAACGGCACCTCTTTGCCGGTGATGGCAGTGATCAGCTGTTTTTCAGAACCCTGAGGATACTTGTACTGCAGGGGTACCACTTCAATACCGGGATAGTCCGCTGTCGCCTTCTCCAGCGCGGCAATGGCATCGGGTTTGTTGTTCTCGATACCGATGTAAGCCTTCTCTACGCCTAGAGCTTTCATCAGGGCTCTGGTTCCAAACACCACCCGCTCCGGTTGTTCCACCATGAGGCGGTGGTCACAGGTGAGATAAGGCTCACATTCACAACCGTTGATGATTAAAACCTCAATCTTCTTGTCTGGGGGCGGTGACAGCTTGACATGGGTGGGGAAGGTGGCGCCTCCCAGTCCGACGATGCCCGCTTCTCGGACAATCTTCTTTATAGTCTCGGCATCCAGCTGGTCCAAGTCCGGATGAGGCTGAACGCTGGGATCCAGGCGTTCCTCACCGTCGTTCTCGATTACCACAGCCTGCACTATACTACCCGCTGGGTCTCTGGAGGGCTGAACTGCTTTCACCACTCCAGACACCGGTGCATGGACAGGTGCAGAGATGAACTCATCGGAATCTCCGATCTTCTGGCCCTTATTGACTACGTCTCCTTTCTTCACTAGGGGCCTGCAGGGAGCTCCTGCGTGCTGCTTGAGGAGCACTGTCACTTCGGCTGGGGCAGGCATCGCGACGATGGCCTGCGTGCTGGTCAGCTCCTTGTTGCCAGCAGGGTGTATCCCCCCCCTAAAGGTCTTAGCTTTACTCATGTCCTACCTCCGTTCAATTTACTGCAATTTGCTGCTGGTTCGAGACCGCAACAAAACAAGATCTCGACCAGGTGAGTATTCGTTACACTCTGAACTAACTCCTGTCGATTTGTCTCGAATAAAAGGAGCTATGCAAGAAATGTTCTATTTTACCTGCGGTTTGTGATAATTAGCACCATCACACATCCCTCAGGATAAAGTCCATAAACGAAGTCCTACCGGCTGCTGTCCCGCCGTTCAATTAGTTTGAGAAGAGGTATCCCTATGACCAGGACTGAAAAGGCTTCGCTGACGCCTATACCTACCGCCGCCAGCCAGTAGGGCACCTCAAAAATGAGATGCAGGTAGATGCTGATCAACAGCGCGTTGCAGACGATAGGAGAGGCATAAGCTATCCAGCTCCGCCGGTAGCGGTAAGTTATCCAAGCAGCCAGCAGAGTCACCAAACTGCCGCCGAAGATATCCCAGGGACCCAGGCCTCCCAGAATGTTGCTGAGCATTACAGCAACAAAAAGTGCCGGAACAGCCTCGGGATAAAGTATAGGCAGCAGGGTGAGGGCCTCCGCGGGCCGGAACTGGAAAATGCCAAAACTGACGCCTGCGAAAATATACACCAAGAGAATATACACTGCGGCGATCAGAGCTGCCCTGACGAGTCTGCGAGTACCCAATGCCGCACCTCCTAGTAGGGACTATTTACATTGTAGTCATTGCAGGTCACAAAAGCAAATGGCCTGTGGAAAGTAGAAAAGGGATGATCTGGCAGGCATTATCGGGGGCAAACAGCGGGAAATGGCCCGAATAACGTACCTGAAAGGCCTTCAGGGTTCACTTTCTTTGACGGGCCAATCTGCGGACCGAAAACTGGGGGGGCGCAGCGCAGGCTGCCGGCTGTTGTGTCAATGCTTTCCAAAGCCCGGTTCTTTGACCGCAAATTAGAGCGCACTGCTAAGGATTTTCCAGCCTAGCATTTCCCGGCGAAACCCAGCACCGCCAATACTAGAAGCAAGGCGACAATGGCCAATAAAGTTCCAGGGTTAAGAATCAGGATGAGAAAGACCAATAATGCTGCCGCTGCAACCAAGAGAGGCACAACGGACTCCAGCACGTCCAGCACTGGTCGATAGGTCTTGCAGCGGGGCAGTTTCTTGGTCCATTTGTATAAGCGGGAATCCAGCTTCAATCGGTTTCACCTGCCCTTTACTGTGCTTTCTTGACACCGAGAATTTCGTTATACAGCGCAAGGGTTTCCACAGCTGTTCTTTCCCAACTCAAAGATGCGGCAGCGGCCAGTCCCCTGCAGCGCAGGGTTTCTCTCAGGCGTACTTCCCACAGTCCTAGGTTGAGGTGTTCGACTAAGGCCGTGGTATCCTCCGGATTGAAAAGGAGCGCCGCGCCCTTTGCCGCCTCAGTGACAGAGGGCACTGGACTGGATATGACGGGAACGCCGCAGGCCATAGCCTCCAGGGGCGGCAGGCCGAACCCTTCGTAAAGGCTGGGGTAGACAAACAGTTCCGCCCCCTGATAGAGAGTCACCAGAT
>DUMM01000105.1 GCA_012839845.1 Bacillota bacterium
AGCCATTTCTGATGTCTCCTCTCTAGGATGTTATGGTTGCAATTTCATTCTAACCGAGGGACACAAGAAATGGCTTCTTTTATTTCATGGGGAAACCAATTTTACACAATTATACGGACTCAACTCGATCCTAAGTCACTAACGGCTGATATCACTATATTTGTTAAGTACAATAAGGGTTGGAAATTGAACCTCCAGTCTCAAGGATTTACTAGAGAGAACACCGGAATCTCTGACTATGTCTGCTATAGTGTCACTACATCGGGCCATACCACCGAGTTCACACCTGGCGAAAGCATGAATGTGTTCCTGGTCATGAACGAAACCACTCCCTATGGAGACGTAATGGAAATCCCATTCCAGGTTCAGTTCATCTGGACTGGAGAGAAGCAGCCTTGGGAACTTCCTTGGGGCAGCTATCAGGACACGATCGTTCTAACACTCGAAGCATAGATAGGGTGTCAGACACCCTCAAGCAACCCTGAGCAGGTGGGTTTATCTATCCCCTTGAGAAGAACGCTCTACTCGCCGATGAGGCATCAGACTATTGAAGAACAAGAAGGCGGAACAGCGCTAGCGAATATACCCTAGCGCTGTTCTAGCTGCTGAGTCCATGCGTAGGAAACCAACCACCCGCTGGATACTGTCAAGACATTCATGTGTTTTCATCCCATATGCCGATGGTTATTGGTTCCACACGACCAGACCAACCTGGTCCAATAATCATCATCGGTCAAGACGCAGCAAATCAATAGGAAAGGCAAAAACACCCAAGTTACAACCTAAACCGCGAGATAAGGGTTCTCAAGTTATCGCTCGTGCGCGTCAAGTTCTGAGCAGACGCCGCTACCTGTGATATGGATGCCGCTTGTTCCTCGGAGGCAGTCGCTATCTCGTGACCGCCGCTGTTAATCTGCTCAATGCCGGACGCGATTTCCTCCATGCGGCCTACCATCCCCGTCACGGCTTCCAGAATGCCGCGCAGCATTTGGCCGCTCGCATGTATATTACTCAGAACCTCATCGGCTTGTCTAGTCCCCCGACCCATTCCGCCGACAGCTGCTTCAACACCCTTCTGAACCCGCTGTACCAAGTCCCTTATTTCCGCGGTGGCTGTAGAAGCTTGCTCCGCTAGGTTCCGTACCTCCTCCGCTACAACAGCAAACCCTCTGCCGTTCTCTCCGGCCCGGGCAGCCTCAATGGCAGCGTTTAGTGCCAGAAGATTTGTCTGATCTGCAATGGCTGTTATGACATTCACTATGCTCCCGATTTCCTCGGACAGAAACCCCAAGCCCGATATCTCGTCAGCCAACTGTTGGATGCTCCCGCTTAGTTCAGTAATCTGCTTTACTATATCTCTGACTACGTTCTCTCCTGAAGATGCCCTCGCCGCTATCGCTTGCACATCTCTGCCCACCGACTGAACATTGGCGTTCATGGTTTCCAAGGTTGAAGAAAACTGATTGGTGGTACCGGCCACCTCCTCAACAGAAGCGGTAACCTCTTGGGCAGCGGCAGCCATTTGTCCGCTAGTGTTTGCCAACTCATCGGTGGTGCCGGCAATTAGCGTAATTACCTCCCGCATGCTGGTGACGGTTCTATTGAGCGCTTCAGCGACTGCACCCACTTCGTCCTGCATGTTGATATGTACCTTCTTTGTGAGATCCCCATCGGCCAGGGACTCTATCACTTCTTTGATTGTTCTAAGGGGATCAGCAATCCGTCTGGCAAGGTAAATCGCCGCAGCAATGCTGACCGCCAGAAAGGCTAGGGAGATGGCAGCCAGGAGAATTCTCAACCTATTCATGTTGGCCAGGACATCAGCTTCCATAGCGCATACGGCGATGGTCCAGCCCGTGGAAGGAACCGGTGCCAGGCCCACTATCCGTGCTGCACCATCTTCGAGGGTATATCTCACCACACCATTCTTGCCCAAGCCAAAGGCTCGTATAGCCCGGCCCGCGTTGGCAAAGACACCGCTATCGTCAAATATACTCACCTGCTGCAATATCAGCTGGCGATTGGGATAAGCGTAGAGAGTGCCATCGGCACCGATTATGTAAGCGTAACCCCTTTCACCAAATCTCAGCTCATCAGTAATGTCGCTCAAGGCGGTGGCGTCCCTCCGGCCGATCAGCGCTCCCACAATCTCACCCTTATTTCTGATGGGAACGGCGTACATGAGAACCATTGTCTTCGAAACCCGGCTGACAAGTACATCTGACACCGTGGCCCGTCCGCTGAGGGCGCTGATTATGTACTCCCGATCTGCTAAGTTGGCAGTGGAACCATCGCTATACCTGGCAAAACCGTTGCGGTCAACCACTCCTAGTACCTCAAAGGCATGGAGCCGTTCCACTTCCGACTGGATCACGGGACGCTGCAGTTCCCAATTCATGCTCTTGATTTCGGGTCTTGCGGCGATGGTCTCCAGGGCTGTCAAATGGGTCTCAAATCGACTCTCTAGATATTCAGCAGCTTTCAGGGCTTGCATTTTCAACGCTGTCTCAACTTCTGCCACTACCGCTGAAGAACTGTAGTTAATTGCCAGTAAGCCTATCCCCACACACACCAGAAAAAGCAGAACACCTGTGTACACTGCTATCTTCGCTGCTAGACTCCTCTGATAGAACATCGCACAAAGCCTCCTACATCACGCAATTTTGGTCTTTCTTGATACTAAGCATAGCCCCTTATCCCATGTTGACCAGCCCAGTGCCTGGCTTTAGATGTTTGCCCGAGAGATTGACAAACAACGTCGGATAATCCCCTTCACCGTAATGGCGGAGCACCTAGATGCGGACCGCCTCCAACACCCACTTATAGATATGTATGATTGGGCCGCTGGCTTCCGCCACCGGGAGAAACTGGCCGGGCAAGAGAATTCCCAACTGGGGATGCTGCCACCGTATTAGGGCTTCGACTCCCCGCACCACCAGGGACCTGCATTCAACAATCGGCTGAAAATATAGACGTAGTTCCTCATGCCTCAGGGCTCGCTTCCAACTCGTCAGTCAACCGCACTCGATCCTGAGCTTCAGACATTTTCTTCTCATAGAAACAAAAGCTGTTGTCCGGAACGGCTTTGGCGCCAATCATAGCTATGTCGGCTTGGTGGAGCAGAGTATCAACATTGTCTCCATGTTCTGGGAAAAGGCTGATGCCAATACTGGCGGTTATGGTGATTTTTTCGGGGCCTACGTCAATGGGCTGGGAAAGAGCAGCAATAAACCGCTCAACAAAGCCCATGACATCATCCTGGCCCGAAATTCCTTCCAGAATGACTACAAACTCATCACTTCCTTGTCGGATCACACAACACATGTCACTGGCGTGTTCTGGGAACCGCAGCCCGATTTCCGCCAGCACCGCATCTCCAGTATCATGTCCATATCTGTCGTTGACCAATTTGAAGTTGTCGAGGTCAACGAACATGACTGCGACACCCAATCTACTTATCTTAGCCAGCTCGATGGCATTTTTCAGTCTTCTGGGCAGGACAGTACGGTTAAATGACCCTGTAAAGGGATCCCGCTCGGCCAGATACTCCATTCTTCTGGCATAAAAGCTAAGTTCCTTTACGTATTCCCTGACAGCTTCAGTCATTCTCCTGTAGTTGCGGATAAGCACGTCTTGTTCAGTCATTTGCTCGAAATTCATACCAGCTCTCGAAAGATACCAGGAGCAGGATGCTTATACACAATAAGGCCATGGTTAGGGTGGCAAAGACTCTTCTCAACGAAGGCAGTCCGCTGCTTTCTCGCCGGTGGCAATCAAACAGCACAATCATTGTTTCTGCAATAACTGCATTGCCAATTCCATTGACCAGCATTCTCAGAGCCACGAAGACAGAGGCTGGCTGCGTCAGACTCCGCCCGCCTATGTAGTGAGACAAGGCGAACAGCAGAGCCGATACCACCCAATAAGATACAGCCAAAGATGAGATGCTGCGCCTTGTGGTCCGCCGCAGGTAACCCACAAAGAGTCCTTCAAACATATAGACCAAGGGGCTATACGGGGGATATCCGCCGATAAATGCTGAAATACCCGCAAGAATGCTTCCCAATACCCCTGCGGAAACACCCCAGTAGCGGATCAGCACCAGCAGCGCAATGCTTCCCCACAGCCATTCGAAGCCAAAAAACACTTTGATGGGAACGGTATTCCCGACCCCAACGATGATGATTAATACACTCGGCAGTGCCGCTCTCAGAAACCCACCCATTGCGGCCAGAGCCTCCCTGCAGAAGCTGTCCAAGATCTCTCCTGTTCACCCGCGATAAGTCACACTCTTCATGTTAAACTGTGTAGGCTTTTCTTTGCCTATATGCGATTTTGGCGAATTTTGGGTGTATACTTTATTAACGTATCATATTAGTTATCTTATATCAACCAGAATTGTGCGAGTGTCACTTGCTGGCGCAACCTGGAAATAGGGATCAAGTCCAGATTAGTGTGTAA
>DUMM01000106.1 GCA_012839845.1 Bacillota bacterium
AATGCCTAGCTTAGGGTACTCTACGAAACCCTGGGTGATAGCTCTACGGAACCTCAGCGGCTTCAGCACAGCTTTATGAACACCAATTGTGGCGAGGTCTCTCGCCTACTAAAGCTTGACGCGTACACATCCTGGCCGTTGCTTGACTGCCAGCCCCCAACAAGATATAATAAGGCCATCAGTCAAATACTGGCCGTGCTGACAACTTAGTACGATCCGGATTAGGTGCCTCGTTAAGAGGATAATAGGGAAGTTGGGGTCATCGGAAGATGATAACCACGCGGACGCGCCACTGTGACCGGAGAGCAGCCTTGCGTTGACCACTCGCAAAATGCGGGGAAGGTGCAGGGCCGGCGATGACCGGGAGCCAGGAGACCTGCCTAATCTGAGTCACCGAAGTCCTTCGCGAAAGGGGATGGTGATATGGGGAAAACGTGATCTTGTACTGCTATTTTCCTGCGATCACGGCAGTTAATTGATCCCAGTCGCGCAAGTGACTGGGATTTTTTGTTGCTGCTTAGCCCCACCAAGCTGGAGCAATCCATGTAATGAAAGGAGCATTGCTGTGCCTGATGGTTTCTGCACATATAATTGCAAACATGCACTAAAGACTGTACTTGCATGCCTGTTGATGAGCTTAGTGTTATCCAGCACGGTCTACGGAAATGACCTTTCCCACGAAGATCCAGCGCTGAAGGAGGAACTCTTTACTGTCGTAGTCACTGCCAGCCGTATCCCGCAGATTATAACTGAGACTCCTGCCAGTGTTGTGGTGATCACCAGAGAACAGCTGGAGGAAACGGGAGCAAAAAATCTAGGTGAAGCGCTAAGGACTGTCAGCGGTGTGTACATCAAGGACACCGGTACCTTCGGCAGCCCTGCCAGTATATTCATCAGAGGATCTTCTAGTGCACAGACATTGGTTCTTCTGGACGGCCGCCCCATTAACGACGCCCGGCAAGGCGGCATAGATGCGTCTGCTATCTCCATCCACAGCATTGAACGCATTGAGATAATCAAAGGTGCTGCCTCGGCCCTGTACGGCGCAGATGCTGTATCTGGCGTCATCAACATCATCACAGCAGCGGGCCAGGGTGAACCCTTCCATACCTTAACAATAGATGTTGGAGAATATGGCACCCGGTCCCTAACACTTAACGGCTCAGGCCGTTCTGGCTTGACCGGATATTCTTTTGCAGCTAGCAGCCTCAGTACCGATGGTTTCCGGGAACACAGCAGCTACGAAAAGCTGGCTTTTCACCTAAAGCTAGATCATGCCTTATCTCCTTCTGAGCAGATATCCATGGGAATCAGGCACTTCAGCTACGACATGGAAGTACCTTCATCCCTTACATGGCCCGGTGGTGAAGGATGGAGGGAAGGAAAGAACATCTCGCTGGACCTGCAGTACAACCGGATTCTCAGTCTCTCATCGGACCTAGTACTTCGGGCATATTACGATAATACCCATATGTACAATATAGACAACTTTGGAGATTCCCTGCATAACGGTAAGAGAGCAGGTTGGGACTTGCAGATCAACACCGCCCCTGCAGGTTCACAGCATCTGTTCACATACGGCATCACAGGAGAGAGGGACTGGGTAAACAGCAATAAGTTTGCTGAACCCAAGGAACGCACTAACTGGGGAGTATACGCCCAGGATCTATACAGCCTAACACCCCGCTTTGATGTCGTGGTTAGCGGCCGCTATGATCAATACTCCAGCCACGGTGACTCTCTTTGCGGCCGTCTTGGTCTCAATTACCTCCTAGGGAAGAGAACAAAGCTCTATGCCTCTTGGGGCAACGCATTCCGGGCTCCTACCTTTAACGATCTGTATTGGATCGGTTCGGAAAACCCCAATTTGAAGCCTGAGCTGGCACAGAATTATGAGCTGGGGTGGCAGCACTGGCTGAACAGCGACAGCAATTTTTCGGCGGCGGTTTTCCATCGGGATGTAACTGATATGCTCAGATGGGACCCGAATGTTTCCAAAATGGTCAATATAGACAAAGTACGGGTGCAGGGAATTGAGTTGGACGCTAATTATAGATTAGCTGCTCCCCTTACAGCACGTATTAGCTACACCTATCTAGATGCTGTTAAGAACGGCAATCAGCCGTTAGATTACACTCCTTCTCACAAGGCACAAGCCGGCATGACCTACACCAGCGAACTCGGCTTCTCAGGTACTGTGGAAGCCTTGCATGTAGGTGAGAGGCTCGATTCATTCGAAGGACGACCCGTGGCAGCTTACACCGTCATCAACCTCAGCCTTAACCAGCGGCTGGGCTCAGACTGGCAGCTCCACTGCCGGATAGGCAATGTTTTGGACACCAAGTATGAAGACAGCGCAGGTTACCCCGCACCACCTCGGATGATCAATGTCGGAGTCAGTTACTCCTTCTAGGCAGCTCAAGCAGGGTAGGCGACAGGTGGTGGAAAGCAGGTGACGGACTTACTTGTCAAAGGCGGGCCGGTGCTGGTAGTCATCCTGGCGCTGTCTGCTGTCAGCCTGGCCTTTGCCTTGGAGCGTTTGTACCATGTCCGAAGAGCTAAGAAAGACCATCAGGTGCTGATGGACTTGATCGTGGGAACCCTCGAGGAGGAAGGAGCTGAGGCCGCTCGAAGGGCGGCCGCCTCCTTCGGGGGGCCGGTAGCTGCGGTGCTGGAAGGCGGGCTGGAGGCGTGGATTTCCGGGAATAAGACGTTCCAGCAGGGTATGGAAGGAAGGGAACAAACCGAATTTGCCCGGCTGGAAAAACACCTGGACATTATCGCCCTAACTGCAGACTTGGCTCCCTTACTGGGACTGCTGGGTACGGTGACCGGTATGATCGATACCTTTTCGGTCTTCTCCAGCCACGGCATGCAGCAGCCTATGCTGCTGGCCGGAGGGATATCAGAAGCGCTGATCACCACAGCAGCAGGCTTAATGGTGGCTATTTTCAATTTGGCTGCTTACCATTATCTCACCAAGCAGATAGACCAGCTCATTCTCGAGAGCGAAACCTGCGGAATGGAGCTGCAGGATCTATTGCAGAAAAGGGGGCGACAGCGTGTATCGACCTCGGCGCAGGCAGCCCAAAATCAGCATGGCGCCCCTAATTGATATAGTTTTTCAGCTGCTGGTCTTCGCCATCTTCAGCGCGGGGACAATAGCCCAGCCGGCGGAGGTGGCCATTCAACTGCCCAGTGCATACACCGGCATCGATTCCCCGGGAGCTTCCCTAGTTCTCTTCGTCTCCCAAGAGGGGCTGGTCTATTTTGACAATAAACCCGTAGAACTGGACCTCCTGAGACCGGAATTGCAGCAAGCAGTGGAGACCGGGGGGTTTACGGAGGCCTTTATCTTTGCAGATGCTAAAGTGGAGTTCGAAGTGATTATGGGTCTAATGGATGAAATCCGGCTGCTTGGCGTGGAAAACATCGGGTTTGCGGTACACCGGCTCGGAGGAGAGCTGTAAATGAGCTGCATAAGCAGGACAAAGTCTGTGAATGAGACCACTACTGACAAGAAGCTCTTAAGACGCTTTCTAGGACTGTCTCTTATCTTTCACCTGTTTTTCTTGATCTTGGTGGGTGGACAGTTGCTTAAGCAGCCGGATCCGTTACCTTCAGAGAGGCAGATACTGAGAACCCAGTGGCACAGCGGCCCGAAAATCGCCCTGCACAGAATCCCTGCCGCTACAGTTCAGCCGGCACCGGCGGGACAGCCGGCTGAAAGACCCAATCTAGTTGGGAGCCCATTTCATCTTGGCTACGGATCAGAGCCCATTCGCCAAGTACCGGTGGAGGTGCCTGTTCATCATTCTGCCCTTAACGTGGAGCCTATGCCTATGCCGAGAGCGCCGCTTGGGCACAGCTCTCAGCTGGAAGTACGTGCAACGCTCAATCAGGCGGTATCTCCGGTGCCGGAAGTATTAACTGAAACTGTGAAAGATCCAGCATTTCAGGTTGCGGCGCAAACCGCAAACCACGATGCTGCTGCTAAGACTTTACAGCAGTCTGCAGCCCAGAGAATTTCTCGGAATTTACCGCCTGCTGAAGCTCCGGCCGTACCAACCATTTCGAAAGCTCCTGGGCCAATCGTTTCCCAGGAGATTCGACCAGCGGACCCGATGGTAGAGGCAATAAGGCCGCCTGCTGCGGCTGCCGACATAAAGCGGCAGCCCCCCTCCCAGCCTCAACTGGCAGTAGTGAGGCCCAACTCCAGTTACAGCGTGAAAGCAGCCCAAGGGGCAGCTGCTCAGACGGCTGTAACAGCGCTAACCTATACCCGTGAATACACAAACGGCGGCTTGAAGCATCTCCTGTCCTCGGGTCAAGGGACGGGGAGCAGAGAACCTGCGGCCCTGTCCCCGTTTGGTACGGCATCGGGAAGGGCTCTCTCTGGAAGCTTTACCTCCAGGGCTAACGGAGATCCACCACCCGGAGGATGCGGATCCAGGCCAGCCCTTGCCGCCGGCTCAGGCCGGACTGAGGCAACACCATCAGAGGTTGCCTATACTGACCACGGGCCAAGGGGCAGAGGTGACTCTGCAGCAGAGGCTGCCGATGGGAGGATTCAGGGCAAGCTCCCCGGACCCGAGACGGCAGCTGCATCACAGGCCGCTGTCCACAGCGGGGACGGGATTGGCGTGCCGCAGGTTAGGCCGAAACTGGCACCCCTGGTGAAAAGTATCGGCCAAGAAGCAGAGTCTCCGGAGCGCAGTCAGGTAATGGCCTCTGACCACGTGCTGCCGCGGATTTCACTAACCAATGCAACACAGATACCGACGCCTCCAGACCGTACGAATCTCGCAGCGATGAATAAAACATCGATGCCGCGGAAGGCGCCCCTAGATAGAAGACTTGAACCCAAGGGAGATATGCCGCTAGCGATCTTGCCTCCCCCGCACCGTCCGGAAAGCGGGGTGCAAGCCACCGAGGGGCCAGGCTCTGACAGCGCGCAGGACCTAACTGAGTTTCCACCGGCCGCCTTGGAGGTTATTAGGCAAGTGAAGCCTCGATACCCTCCAGCAGCTTTGCGGCAGGGCAAGGAGGGCGTAACTGAGCTCTTGGTCAAGGTCAGTCCCGAAGGTGTTCCCTTGGAGGCAGTTATTGCTTCCAGCTCCGGCAGGTGGGATCTTGATCACTCAGCGGTAGAGGCGGTCAAGCAGTGGCTCTTTACACCTTACCCGGAGGCTGCTGAGGCAGATGGACGATGGGTAACGGTGCAAATCCTCTTTAAGCTAGAAGATTAGTCAATACAATGGGATCAACTCCAGGAGGGATTGGGATCAATGAACAGACGGATATACAGTCAGCTGCTAGTGTTAGCTGTGATAACCGCGGGTATTCTAGCCAGCTTCTGTCTTGCGGCATCGGCAGCTCCTTCCCAGATGAGAATAGGCTTTATGGGTATGACTCCGGATGAGATTTACAAGGAGCTGGGAGAGCCCCATTACATCCGGGTAATCGATTACGGAGCAGGTGTCCGATATGCCTATTTTACCCCCGATGAGTGGGCGAGGATTGCCGACATGGCGCCCCTTGAGCAGGGAGATGATGTCTACGTCCGCACCATCGGCGGAACGACGTGGCAGTACCACTTGAGCTATACTCCGGTATATCTAGGAGGCCGATTTGCACCTAATTATAAGGTGAAAAATTATATCGTCTATCCTGAAGGAACCGCAACCCTCTCCCAGGCAGCGGCAGCACTTCCAGAAGGCAAGCTCCTCCAAACCGCCCAGGCTTCTGCCTCCATTGTTGATGGGGAAGGCGGCTACGGACCTGTACTTGTGGTCAGGGTTCCCGTAGAAAACAGCGAACTTACACGGGATTTCCGGCGTTTTCGAGAACGGGACGATATCTGCTTTGAACTGGAAATCGGCTTCCCCAATCGGATAACAGCTGCTGCCCTTTCATCCGATACTATGATAAGTTATATCGCTTTACGGTTAGGGGTACAGCAAGGTGAGGAAGGAACTCCGGTAAATCTGCAGGCTTACCTAAAGTAAGATAATCGGCATTTTATTACACAGGAGGTGGCCCCAGCCTCTACAATAGTAAAGCCAGATAATTCATATAACCGTACTGCTGGATTCCTGATGTAAACACTCCAGGAGGCTGCTTTGGCCCCTAGGTACTTTAGTTCTCGAAGCAGCCGCTTATAAGAAGTGTTGTTCCGATCCCTCACCCTCGATAATCCGGCAGTACGGCTATGCTCAGCTCCGGTGTATGCTCGTCCACAAAAGCAGCATCCTTTGCCTTTGTGAAGAGGGTGAATCGAGCAGACCCTTCCCCTTCATTCACCGCTTGGTTCAAATAAGCTCTGCCCAGATTTAGCCAATAGACGACCTGCTGATCATCAGTTTGGACCAGCTTCTCAAAATCTCCACAGCTTCCTTACGTAAATCCAGTCTGAGATAGCAGCATGGCAGAGCGGATAGCGGTGCCCATGGGTACCGCTAAGTCGGGGGAAACATCGGCCCGCACCCTGCCGGGAGAGATCTCCTCCAACATTTCCCGGACCGCGGGTACGTAGGTGGTACCGCCAACCAAAAGGACCCGGTGGATCATTTCAGGTTTGAGGTTCTTGGGCTCCAGGGCATTATAACTATCTCGTTCTCCATACCCATTTGCCTTCCTGAATTAGTCCTTTATCCCTAGTAAGTGTTTAGCTAGTTTTTCCACGCATCTAAACAAGATCCCTACCCAAATGCTCACTGAGTTTGAGAAGCCATTTCGCTTCCGCGCCAAGTGTCAAGGGATACCAAGCTGCTGGTAAGGAAAAAACAACCCCCACCGGAAGCATCCTTCCGATAGGGGTTTTGCTGGTGCCGAAGGTGGGATTTGAACCCACACGACCGTTGCGGTCACTGCGCCCTGAACGCAGCGCGTCTGCCAGTTCCACCACTTCGGCACGTCGTATTTGCAGCTGTTCGCAACTGTATCCATCGACAGTTACAATAATATATCCTTAACGCCACTTTGTCAAGAGCCACCTTTAGGCCGGCGGAGCCTGTCCCTTTGCGGCAGGGCCCGTCTTTCAAACGGCGAAAGACGGGCATTTTGGGACTATACATCTATCTCTTTCCAACCGCCGTGGCGGAAGCGCCAGGCGAACAGTGCGGCTCGAACGAACAGGTCAGTGATCATTGCAAGCCACGCACCAATCAAGCCCAGGTTCGTGGTAGTTGCCAGTATATAGGCTAGGGTGACCCTAACCCCCCAAAAACCAGCGAGGGTGATCAGCATGACCCAGCGGGTATCACCTACTCCTCTGAGTCCACCGGCCAAGGTCATGACCCAAGCAAGTGCGGGCTGGGAGACTGCTACTATCCGCAGGCACTGAGCTGCTAAATCTATCACTTCCGGGTCGCGACTGAATAACCTCACGAAAAAGTGAGGAAATAAAAAGAAGAGGACACCCATACTGGACATCACTAGCGTTGCCATTTTGCCCGATTCATATCCGCTTTGCTCCGCTCGGTCGGGATCACCGGCACCTAAATTTTGACCCACCAGGGTAGTAGCTGCCAGGGAAAATCCGGAACCCGGCATGAAGGAAATAGATTCAGCAGTAAGGGCCACCGCATGGGCGGCAATACTTACCGTATCCATTCCGGCTACAATCATTCCGTATACCAGCTGAGCGCCGCGCATGAGCCCCTGCTCGACAGCTGCCGGCACTCCGATCCTCACGATCCGGCGTATGATATCTGCATCAAACCTAAACCGATCGTGAAAGCGTATAGACAGAACTCCTCGGCCCGCGTAGCCAGCCTTGAATACCAGGACCGCCCCAATGAAGCGGGCAATATTGGTCGACCAAGCAGCACCGGCAACACCCATGGCTGGGATCGGCCCTGCGCCGTAGATAAGGATGTAATTGCCGATGATATTAATCACATTGGATATGCCGGTGATCACCATTGGGGTTCTGGTATCTCCGGCCCCCCGAAGACATGAGTTAACAGTCATCATCAGCAGGGCAAACATCAGAAACGGTATTGTTATCCGCAGGTAGACTGTCCCCGCCTCAATCACAGCCTGATCAGGCGACTCCTGCATGAGCATCACGAATGCCACAGAGGCCTCAGCATAGACTGTGGCCAGAGACAGCAGGGGCACGGCGATGAGAACTACCAACACCAGTGCTTGGCGCATGGCCTCATTGGCGGTTCTTGTATCATTGGCACCTGTACTCCGGGCCACCAGGGCAGTAGTACCTATGAGAACTGCAGCGAAAATGGTCAAACCCAGATTAACCAGCCGGTTGGCCACTTCTATGCCGGCCAGGTAGGCCGGTCCCAGACGCCCCACCATGGCAGTATCTGCAATACCTACGCTCATTACAAGTAGATTCTCTATAACTGCCGGCCAAGCCAAGGTCATAACCTGACGCCGTAACGACGCCTTTTCTGCGGCAGCCGGCATCAGTTGAGTTGCCGCCAAGTCTCTCCCTCCCACCCGCGCGGTACACTAGACAGTATGATATCGTATCCGGCAGTGCCGTCTAGCTGACGGCAACTGCAGCAGCTACCATCAGATTCATAACGCCATGGGCAATAATCGGGGTAAGCAGGGTTTTTCTTCTCTGATACGCTAGACCTAGAAGAAGCCCAACCAAAAAAACCTGCAGGAAATGAACAACGTACCCGTGCACGACAGCAAAAAGCAGATTTGCCAACAGCAGAGACTTTGCCTCACCCCACCGCTGGGTGAAGACACCCAAGACATATCCCCGAAAAAGCGTCTCCTCAGCAATGGGTGCAATCAATCCTACCAAGACCCACATGTACACCCGCAGCCAAGGAGAATAGCCGGACCTTAATGCATTCACCATCAGCTCATTCTCTCGACTCATCATCTGAGTTACTACGTCATTGTCCAAAAACAGACCAAGGGCTGCTGCACTGACCTGTTCACTGAGCAAGCTGACAAATAGGCAGATAATCCCCAGGGCAATTCCGACCAAGACATCCTTAAGCGGCCTGCGCCATACGAGCCCTATATCTCTCAAACCGCGGCCAACGCTCCAGACAACACCCCAGGGCAACAGAAAAAGCGCTGCCTCTTGAGCAGTCATGGAAACGGCCATACTGATCTGCTTGACCTTGTCTACCGGGAGATTGGTGGCTGCACTCAGCAGCGTTCTGCAGCTTAAGTGCGCTAATGCTGGAACTATCACGAGGCTGAGGACCAGGATGGTCACGACATCCCATACGGAACTGTATTGTCCTTCTTCCGGCTGCATTGCTGTTCAACTCCCTGTCTATCATAACATAGTTCCTCGGAGTACTGTATAGTCTTGCCGAATGCTGTTTGCCAGGTTAATGCAGCAAGTCCCGGAATCCGGCAAGATACTGGATCCGGGACTGAAGCAGTGCCAGTAACTTCTCTAGGGAGTTACAGGTAATAGTTGGGAGCTTCCTTGGTTATCTGGACATTGTGGGGATGGCTTTCCCGCAAGCCCGCAGAGGTAATCCGGACGAATTTCGTTTTGGTCTTCAGCTCCTGGATATTTCTCACTCCACAATATCCCATTCCAGACCTTAGACCACCCACCAGCTGGAAAATTGTCTCCGATACCGGCCCCTTGTAAGGCACTCGGCCCTCAATACCTTCTGGTACCAGTTTAGACTCTCTCTCTTGGAAATATCGGTCGGAACTACCCTGCTTCATGGCACCGAGGGAACCCATACCCCGATATACCTTATACCGCCTTCCCTGATAGGTTTCAGTGTCTCCAGGAGCTTCTTCTGTACCGGCCAGCAAGCTTCCCAGCATCACCACATCGGCTCCGGCGGCAATGGCTTTTACGATATCTCCAGAGTACTTGATGCCGCCGTCGGCGATGATGGGAACACCACTTCCCTCTGCAGCCCGGGCGCAGTCCCATACCGCCGTAATCTGGGGTACACCTATGCCAGCCACCACTCGGGTTGTACAGATGCTTCCTGGACCGATACCAACCTTAACTGCATCGGCACCGGCTTTTATCAAGGCTTGGGTAGCCTCTGCGGTTGCTACATTTCCTGCGATGATGTCCACCTGATCACCGTACTTATCCTTCAGCCAGGCAACAGAATCTATCACCCGTCGCGAATGGCCGTGGGCAGTATCTACAACTAGCGCATCCACACCGGCTTCAACCAGCGCAGCTGCACGGTCCGGCAGATCACCGCCAACTCCAACCGCCGCTGCCACCCGCAGGCGCCCTTGCTGATCCTTGGCGGCATTGGGGTACTGGATAGCTTTCTTAATGTCTTTGATAGTGATAAGGCCTTTGAGGAAGTACTTGTCGTCCACTAAGGGCAGCTTTTCGATTTTGTGTTTGTGCAGTATTGCTTTGGCTTCTTCAAGGGTGGTTCCCACTGGAGCAGTGATGAGATTCTCGCTGGTCATCAGATTGGCAACGGGCTGATCCAGGTTTTCTTCGAATACCAAGTCTCGGTTGGTCAAAATCCCCACCAAACGCCCGTTTTCCGTGATAGGCACGCCGGAAATTCGGTAGCGGGCCATGATTTCCAGCGCGTCTCGAACCGAATGCTCAGGGGTGAGGTAGATGGGATCGACAATAACTCCGCTCTCTGAGCGTTTAACCTTATCTACTTCTCCTGCTTGATCCTCAATGGATAGGTTTTTATGGATAACACCGATGCCGCCTTCCCGGGCGATGGCGATAGCCATGCGGGCTTCGGTGACTGTATCCATTCCGGCACTCATCAATGGGATGTTTAGTTCAATTCGGGCCGTCAGCTTTGTCTTGGTGCAGACCTCCCTGGGCAGCACGTCTGATTCGCCAGGGATGAGCAGTACATCATCAAAGGTGAGGCCTTCCTTCCCAAATTTCTCGTCAAAAGTCACCGCTTCTCCCCCTTTGCTCCGAACTTTCCGCTTATAATACCAGAAAAGGCCAGGTCAGTCAATCTGGCTTGAACCTAGGAGCTCCTGCAGCATTTTCGCATTGATTGCCGCCTTCCCTTGATAGTGATTGTTCATTGCCACATAAACCTGGCCTGCTGCCTTTTCCAATTCCCGCAGCTTAGGAACCCATTCTGCCAGTTCCTCAGCGGTGTAGAGGTAATTGTACCGCTCATACGCCTCTTTGTGGTTCCACCATTTTTCGTAATTGCGGCCGTGAAACCTGACGTATGCCGGCGCCGCCGTCGCCACCACTACCGGAGGCATGAGGTTTTCAAATTGGGGTTCATCTACGCACACATAACCCAAGTTCAGGCTTTCCAAATATGAAAAAACCGCCGGCTGTGCCCAGCTCTTGTGGCGAAACTCAACGGTAGTAGGATGCACTTGAAAATACCTGCTTATGTCAGCTAGATAGCTTCGGTTTTCCCGGGTATTGTGGTAACTAGCGGGAAATTGTAGAAGAATGCAGGCCAGTTTGTCCGCATCAACCAAAGGCTTGACAGCTTCTACCAACTTCCTGCAGTCCTCCGCACTGTTATGCCGTTCATGGGTGATCCCCCGATATGCCTTGACAGCAAACTTAAAACCGACGGGAGTTTTCTCCGCCATCTTGGCCAGCATGTAAGGACTCGGCATGCGATAAAAACTGGAGTTAACCTCAGTAAAGCTGAACTGTTTTCCATAAAACTCCAGCCACTGCTTCTTGTCCATCCCTGGTGGATAAAATGGGCCAACCCAGTCCTCGTAAGCATAGCCAGCCGTGCCGATTGTAATCACGTCCCTGCTCACCTCCCACTGCTAGCCTGTCCAAAACTTACCACCAGGAAATGTATGTCTACCCGTCATATACCTACCAGTAGCTAATCCGGCGCACGAAAGGGGTAAGCACATGTTAACACCGAGACGCAGCATTTATCTGATGCTGGTCATTGTCATGTCTGCAGTCTTGGCCAGCGGGTGCACATCTCTCACCACAGTCCCACCGGATGTAAACGATCCACCTGGGACAACACCTGCGGTGTCAACCCTGCGAGGAGTGATCAATTTCAACGGTATTGAGGGTTACACCCCGCCGGCTGCGGTACATATCGGCGATCATAAGGTCATCACTGATAACGGGCAGTTCACCGTAACCGGACTGGAGGCTGGCCAATATACCGTTCGCGTAACGGCGGATCACTTCCACCCCTATGAAGGGATTGTCACCATCAACTCTGAATCGCTAATGCTGGAAGTCAACTTGCAGCTCTCTTTTACTCCAGAAGAAATGGATCTTTTCGCCCGGCTGGTGTACGCCGAGGCTGCCGGAGAGCCGGTATTGGGACAGATAGCCGTGGCAGCGAGCGTGCTTAACCGTCTAGCCGACCCCCGCTACCCCGACACACTTGAAGAAGTGATTATGCAGAAAGTGTGGGTCGGCGGCAAGGCGTACTATCAGTATTCGCCGGTCCTTGACGGCCGCATTTGGGAGCTCAACCCAGAGACCATGCCGGAGGCTTACGCCGCCTCCTTGCGGGCCATCTATGCTGCCATAGCTGGACAAGACCCATCTTTGGGAGCAACTGGTTTCTACAATCCCGATAAAGTACCGCCAGATCCCAATCTATGGGTGCGGCAGCAGACGCCTACTGTTAAAATAGGCAATCATCAGTTTTTCCTATAATATGACCACTTATCTTTGGTCTCAGGCGCCGAACAGGCAGCCGCTATCTCTCCAGAATGTACCAACAGAGGGGCACTAGCTGCCCCTCTGTGTCCTCACTTGCATGAACTACCACTTTCTTCCGTGTTCTTTCATCAGTTGGCTCTCGGCGGGATCTGCAAATTCCGGCCGTTGACAACAACTTGTCTTCCCTGGACCAGCACATCAAATTCCATATCCGTCCCTTGGCTTGCTGCCTCATCCAGTGATAGCCGCATCCTCATCCACGGCTTCTCCAAGGACCCCCTCACTGAGGCGGTACCCGACAAGTTGACCCTACCGTCAAGCTGGTCTGCCCAATCCTTCAGCAACACGAACCTGTCGGGCAGAATATTGTGCACCCTGACATCCAGCATAAGGGTTCCATCAGCCTGGGTGGCTCCAGAAAAATCTATTATGCCGCCGCCCATCGTCACAGTCCCCCGCTGAATGGAGATCCTGTGATCTGGTCCGACAGAGAATTCGACACTGCCGGATTCGAACCTCTGGCCTTGGTAGCGGGCATCGGTCATATGAACTTTACCCGCTGCAGTCCATGCCCCACTGGCACTCTTGAACTCCAGGGTGCCGTCTAAGCGGCCGGCTAGATCACCGGGAACCTCAAACATGGCCAAAACGTGCTCTGCCCTGCCGGCGCTGCACTGCAGCGTGAGGTCAACTTCCGGCACAGCCCCAAAACCTATTCTCCCGGCTAGAGCGTAGATGGACCGGTCACTGCGGATATGCCATCCCGTCAGATCCAAGCTATCCAAATCTAAGGCCACTTGACCCCTCAGCTCATCGTAGGCAAGGTTCCAGAACGTGCCCTTAGTAACGTAGAGCTCTCCGCGAAAGTCCGGCTGCAAAATCGTACCCGAGAGGACCCCAGCCACATTGGCTTTGCCCGAAAATCCATAGCGTTCCAGAAACCCGAGGTTCTTCTCCAGATCAAAGGCCTGGGCGAGGATGTTGAGATTCATTTGCCCTTGACCGTCGATGACTCCCCTAGCTTGGAAGCGGGCATCGCCCTGAATCACATCTAATTTCGTGACTTCCAATGTCTGATCCTCATATCGGAAGAAACCTTCCAGCTTATCAACGGAATAAGCAAGATGGTCGTAGGCCGGAAACTCCACTCTTCCCCTCTCCATGACCACCATGGCATTCAGAACTGGTGCCGCTAAGGCGCCGCTTGCCCGCACTTCCATTTCTGCCCTGCCTCGGACAAGGATGTCCTGGGTCTGGGGGAAACAGGCCGTTATGCGGCCCAGATCGAGGCGAGAACCCTTAAGGACCAAATCCAAAGCCCCTGCATCTAGGGTCCCACTGGCTGCGAATTCAGAATCAAACACCCTGAATGATGCTCTCTCCAAAACCAATTTAGGGCCCTTAACCTTGAGCACACCATCCAGCCCAACGGCAATATCCCCTATGCCCAGGTTAGTGCCCGCCAGCACAGCCTCGCCGCTCTCCACTTTTAGTGTGAGGTCCACGTCACTGCCGTTCGGGTTGTTTCGAGTTCTGAAAAGCCGGCTTATATTCCATTGGTTGCCCTCTTCAGCTCGCACCCACAGTCTAGGTCTGCAGAGCACTATTTCATTGACAGCTTTCTCGGCATTGCTTAAGTGAATCACCAGTTCCAGGAGGCTGTAGCGCATAACGAGCTCGTCCACGGTAAGAATGACCGCAGAATTATCCAAGGGGTCCTTCACGGTCAGCTCGTGCACCACGATCTTGTTTAAACCGCTCAAGCCCACTTCTCCCAGTTCCACTGGGCCTTGAAAAAGCTCTGCCATAGCCGTCTCGACTGTCCCCCGTATATTGACGAAGGCGTCCACCTCTCCGCCCATCAAACCCAGCAGGACAGCCATGATCAGAGCAGTACCGAGCAGTATTTTTAACTGTCTTTTCGCACCCGCTGGCGCGTTAATCCGCGAAGGTGGCAACCACTACACCTCCTGTATGTACACCGTGGCCGCCTTTGGTCACAAACCTATTTCCGTACGCAATTTTTCATTTTGACACATCAGCAAAACATCCTGCTTTTTCCAATGGGCAAAACGGCCTGAAATCCTTTATTTTACGCCGTCAAACCCGGGACATTCTTGCCATCAGCCAGGTCGAAAGACCTGCAAGCCAATTGGTCGCCAACAGGATAGCAAATAAGAGGAGAATAACACCAGCCACCGGTTGGACAATCCTCAGATAACGGCGCAGGCCGGGCCAGCTGCTCATGAACAAAGCAGACAGCAGAAACGGCACCGCTAATCCTGCTGTATACGCAGCCAGATAGGCTAGGGCCATATGGGGTTGGGAACCGGCTAGTACTAGCACAGCAGCCAATATTGGCCCAATGCACGGCGTCCATCCCGCTGCAAAGGCGATTCCCAAAACCAGCGATCCAAGATAACTTGCCGGTTTGTCAGGATGAATTCTCCATTCCCGGTCGAGAAAGGGCAGAGAAAATACGCCTAGAAGCTTTAAGCCCATCAAACCGATGAAAATCGCTCCGATGATCCGCAATATGCCGCTGTAATCAAATAGCAGCCTGCCAAAGAGAGAAGCAGACCAACCTAGAGCCAAGAAGACCGTGGAAAGCCCCGCAACAAATGCGATGGTGTGCATCAAGACTCTTTTCCGTTCTGACCAGCTGTAACCCCTGCCGTCGGTCTGCAGGGATAACCCCCATACGTAAGACAAGAATGACGGCAGTAAAGGCAGCACACAGGGTGACGCGAAGGAAAGAAATCCAGCTCCAAAGACTAACGCTAGTGTCAGCTGCTCTCCCACGAAACGACCCCCTATATCAAGCTAGATTCCAAGTTCCGCTGCCAGATCCATCACGGTATACCGGCTCCGCAAATACCTGGCATAGGTCAGGGCATCTTTCACCCACTCATCGGGAAGTCCCAGCCGTTCAGGGCTGGTCTCTGCTCCAGCCCGCGCCAGCATTTCGACAACCTCCTCTGCCCTGGGCAGCCAACTCAAGGTCTGTTGGATTTCCTCCCACTTGCTTTGAATCAGGTGAATCCGCTTCTCCCTGGCAGCCCAAGTCAACATCTTCCTTTGGGACTCGGTCAGGACTTCTTCAGCCATGGAACCGTAATGGGCGCGAACCGCAGTCTCTACGGTATCTGGTTCTTGATGGGTCTGGGCCAGCTTATCCAGATCAATGGCGTTGGGATCAGACCCTAACACTTTATTGTATATACCCAACACCAGGGGGGTTGCCACTCCTACTTTTGTACCGTGGAGATACAGATGGCGGTTCTCCTTCAAACTCCGCATCTCCCAATAATGGGCCAATTGGTGCTCGGCTCCAGAGGCAGGTCGGGAACTGCCGGCCATGCTGATGGCGATGCCGGACAGAATAAGACCCTCCATTAACGCCTTAATGAGCTCCGGCTTCCGCCTTCTGAGCCCCTCGGGATTGCTTGTGCAAAGCTCTAGCGCTGCAGCCATTAGGTCCAGGCTCGATTGACAGTAATACTCGCCATTTATGATCCGGCTCAGCTGCCAATCAGCCCTGGCGGTGTACTTCCCCACTAAATCGCCAAATCCGGCAACAATCATCCACATGGGAGCGCTGCACAAGACCTCAAGATCTGCATAAATAGCTCGCGGCGGGACCGCGGAAAACGTGCGCTTGAACCCGCCGACGATTAAGGGAGATACAGCTGAGGCATATCCGTCCATAGACGGAGCAGTAGGCACGCTCACAAAGGGCTTCCCCATCTTGTATGCAGCAAAACGCACAAGATCAGTGATGGTCCCCGAACCTACAGCCATCAGCACCTCAGCTGTTACGGGAATCTCCAGGAACAACCGGGCCAAAGCCGGCTCATTGGGAACCAGTGCTTTGTCCGGGGTATCAAAGATTGTCTCGGCAACCGAAAACCCGGCTTGCCGCAGAGCCGCCGCAACCTCGGCTCCGGCCGCAGCCTGTGTATTGCTGTCAGCAACTACGTGAACTGGGCCGCTAAAGCCCAAATCCCGCAGCCTGTCTGGAACCTTTGCCAAAACACCGTACGCTACCTCTATATCCGCTATGGGCAAATGATGGGTTTGTCCACAGCTGCATTCATACCCATGCCGTAGAGCTGCAAGTCTTGCATCCATTGCTGCCAATGTGTCCAGCCTTCCTTCCTTAAGAACTCAGCATATAATTCCACACCGGTGCAGCTTTCCCTTCACGGGAAGCTTTATCACACAGGTATGGCGAAGGTTCTGGAGATCCCCAGCATACTAGAATGCAGCTGCTGCAGCCCTTCATGTCCTTACCGCGAACGTCTCTGCCATGAATGCAGCGCCAGCGCCACTGCAATGACTCCGTAAGCTACGAACACCCGGAAATACTCGCCGATCTGAGGTATCCCAAAGAGGGCTTGGCCTGCTTGGGGTGACACCACGAACAAGGTGTGGAACAGCAGCAGACCGACCATCGCCTGCCAGATAGAGGCTCTCGTAGCGGTAGCGCCGCCCACCAATAGAGCAGCAACCGCAAAGGTGCCCACTTGCTCATGGCTATTGTAGGTGTTCAGGGTGCTGATGTTCTGCAAGAAAATCAACTGACCCCAGGCAGCGAGAACGGTTGAAAAGATCATGGCAATAATCCGAATCCGGTCCACATCAATGCCGGCTACTTCGGCAATGTGCCTGTCTTGGCCAACAGCCCGCATCTCCTGACCGAGGCGGGTACGCATAAAGTAATGAAGGACCACACAGAGCAAAGCGATCAAGGCGAGAGTACCCAAAGGCACCCAGATGCCGCCGATATTAATCCTCCACAGATTATCCAAGGCCCTGGATATACCCCAAAGGTCAATGGTATTGCGCAGCCCTACTCCTTCCGGCAGCATCATACTGCGGTTTTTCATGGGAATCACTGTACCGACCAAGAATAGAAACACCAACTGGTAAAGACCATTGGCAAAGAACCCAAGGATCATGGAGGTGATCATCTCCCGACCCTTGGCCCGGTTCATCACCATACCAGCCAGATATCCCATAACCACAGCAAAGGGTACGGAAAGAAGCATGGCCCAAGCCAAACCTGCCAAGCCTTTGATCTGATAATGGGTAATTATAATAACCGCTATCTGCCCAGCCATAGCTCCAACGGTGATGGCAAAGTTCAGGCCCAACCCGGCAGATACAGGGATCAAAAGTGCCAGGACCAGGAACGAATTCCGAGCAAATCGCGTCAGAACCTCATAGACGAGGAAACGGGCATCCATCCCTGATACCATGACCCCGAGTACACACAGGACTAAAAACAGCAATGGTACTGCATTTTTCTTGAACAAGGAGACATCCATACCTCTTTGCCTTGGTAATACAGCAGTTTGGGTTTTCATGCAATTTCCCTCCCGTCTCGCCTGGTCAGGGCGTAGAGAATCATCCCGTTGCTGATGATCAGGCGGGCTACTTCGGAGATGTCTCCCTCAATTACCCGACTTGTAACCGGCAGGGCGATGGTCAACAGAGTCTGAAAGAGCGCCGTTCCCAATACCACATGGGAAATGCGGGCATCTCTTAGAGTTGCTCCGCCGATCAAAATGGCCGCCACCGCCGGAAAGCCCATCATCTGCGGTGCCATATAGAGCTGAAGAAAACCATAGCTTTGAGCATAGACTATGATACCGATGGCACCCAACACCGTGGAGAGAATGACCCCTACGGTTCGGGTCCGATCTGGATCGATCCCAGATGCTTGGGCAAATCGAGGGTTGGCACCTGCCGCCTTGACGGCCATACCTACCTTGGTCTTGAAAAACAGGTGTACCAGGAGACACAGAATACCGAAGAACCCCAAGAGACCCAAGGGAAATTCCCACTGACCGATAGACACAAGCAGGAGCTTGTTCAACACTTTGCCGAAGTACTTATCCAAGGTGAGAGTGTACCGCAGTCCTTGACCCCCAATAGCCCAGACCATTTCAGGATTCCTGAAAGGAGCTAACAACCAGAAAATGCACATCACCGCAACTGAGGAGAAGCCCACGTACGTTCCTACCATCATCTCCTGGCCCTTAACTTTGTTCAGCAGCACAGCATAAGCCCAGCCGGCTATAACTGCAAAGGGCAGACTAAACAGTATCCCTGCAAAAAAACCAGTAAAGCCTCTGAGCCCCATTTCCATACTTATGAGGGCTCCCACTAGACCGCAGAGGATACCCACCGAGAGACCGAAATTCAGGCCTACCCCAGCGGCGATAGTCGGTACCATAGCCAGGACCAATGTGCCGTTCATTCCTATCCTAACGAGGGAAGCACTGACCAAAGGCCCAATGGGCATGCCGGTTGCGAAAGCCGTAACAAACAGTGCCAAGACAAACCCAATGATGATCAACCGGGGAACTCCGAGCCGTGCTTTAATCTCTTGAAATCTCTCCACCATCCTAGCTCACCTCCGCCCGTTTCTTGCCAGCCATCATCAGGCCGTATTCCACATCAGAAGCATCTGGACTCAGAATACCGACGAGTCGGCCTTGGTAGACGATGGCAATTCGATCGCAGATCATCCGCAGCTCCGCAAGCTCACTAGAGGTCATAATCACTGTCATGCCGAGCTCACGGTTAAACCTCACAAGTAAGTCCAAGACCAGGCTCTTGGCGCCCACATCGATACCGCGGGTAGGTTCGGAAGCGAAGAGGATCTCGGGCGAAAGGGCTAGGGCTCGGGCTAAGCACACTTTCTGCTGATTGCCACCGCTGAGCCTTCGCACCGGCTGTTCAGGTCCCTGACAGCGGATATCCAAGTTTTTGATAGCCTCCAGAGCATACTGTCTCACAGCTTGATTGTCCCTTACTTGAAGGGACTCTAAAGGCAAGCGCTGTCTCAGAAAGCGGTTCTGGATCTGAGAACTGGTAAAAGCGATGTTATTCTCGATGGACTCATCCAGCAGCAGTCCAACACCTCGCCGGTCCTCAGACACAAAGGCAAAACCCCGCCTCAGAGCCTCCTTTGGGTTGTTTAGCGGCAGTTCCTCGCCGTCCTTGAGGACTGTACCGCTGGAGGGATAAAGGCCCATGATGCCGTTGGCGAGCCCCACTTTGCCGTGCCCAGCCAAGCCGCCGATTCCGATAATCTCACCCCGGCGAACTTTCAGATTAAAGCCAGACAGCCGCTCACCCGGCATGTCCACCGATAGATCTCTAATCTCCAGGATTATATCATCATCGCTAGGCTCTTTTTTCCGCGGGGGCAGCGCAGGTCGCTCTACCTTTCGACCAACCATGAGCTCGGCTAGTTTATCGACCCTCGCTTCACTCCCGGGTAAGTGCCCTACTACCTCACCATCCCGCAGCACTGTGACTTCGTGGGCGACCCCCACTACTTCATCCAGCCGGTGAGAGATAAAGAGGATAGCAAGACCGCTTTCGGCCAGCCGTTTTATCGCCCGGAGGAACAACTCTGCCTCTGCCTCAGTCAGCACAGCCGTCGGCTCATCGAAGACCAAAATTCTCATGTTGCTCTTGTCTATCTCCCGGGCGATCTCTACAAACTGCATATAGCCCACGGGCAATCCCGCTATCGGCAGCCATTCGTCAATATCTACCCCGAGTTTGTCCAGAGCCTGCCGGGAGTCCTTGGCCATTTGGTCCATATCCAGGAGCTCAAACTTCTTACCCAGGATCCTGCTGACTATATTTGGACGACCCAACTCTCGATTGAGTTTGATGTTCTCCGTGACAGTAAATCCCGGCAGCAGCATGAACTCCTGGTGAACCATCCCGATTCCCAAGTTCATGGCATCAATGGGAGATGTGATCTCGACCTTCTGGCCGTCGACTATAATCTCGCCTTCGAAGCCGCCTGTATTGTGGATCACGGGCATACCAAACAGGATGTTCATCAGGGTCGACTTGCCCGCACCGTTTTCACCTACCAGGGCATGGATTTCACCAGACTTTACAGCGATGTCCACACCCTTGAGGACGGTGTTGCCGAAATAACTTTTGGTTATTCCCCGCATCTCTAGTGCGTACGCCACTCTCTAACTACCCCTTCCAACACAAAGGATTCCAGCACACTGCCTAAGGAAGCAATATCTGCTTATGCCATCTATGCAAGGCTATAGGGGCATAAGCTATAGACAGCTCTGCCCCTATACCTTAGCATAACACGTAGGCTGCTTGTATGCTGCTAACTTTCGCAGTCTTAGATTTCAGTCTCCCCAAAGATAACAGACGGGAGAGTGAACAAGTAGAAGTTGCCGTTGTCGCTGAGTCTGCGGATCTGTACAGACTCGAGTCCGGCGGCCTCAGCGAACACCTTAGCCACGGCGTCGGCATCAGACACGTCCAGCCGGCCTTCTACGGCTGCCCGGGCG
>DUMM01000107.1 GCA_012839845.1 Bacillota bacterium
AGCCATTTCTGATGTCTCCTCTCTAGGATGTTATGGTTGCAATTTCATTCTAACCGAGGGACACAAGAAATGGCTTCTTTTATTTCATGGGGAAACCAATTTTACACAATTATACGGACTCAACTAGGGGCAATACGGGAAGTAATAGTGCAATAGATGAGTAAAGTGAAGATCAACTTGTGTGGGACTGACAATCAAGGAAGGGGATACCGTATGCCTGAGTTCAAACCGGATTACAGAAACATTGTCATGGCAGCTAAGAATCAAACCCCCGTCCGTCTGCCGCTGTATGAGCATATCATCTCTGAAAAAGTGATGGAGGAGATACTGGAACGGCCTTTTGCTGACCTATACGGCGGCGATGAGCAGGATCGTTTGGAGTTTTTTCGGTCTTACGCCGAGTTTTTCCTCAAAATGGGATATGATACGGTCAGCTTCGAACGCTGCATTGGGCCCGCGATGCCGGGAAGTGGGGCTCTGGGGGAACACAAGCCGGGGGTAATTGCCACCAGGGAGGACTTTGAAAGATATCCCTGGGAAAACATCCCGGATTGGTATTTTGAAAAATACGGCCGGGATTTTGAGCTGCTGCGGGAAACCATGCCTCCCGGCATGAAGGCCATAGGAGGTCCCGGCAACGGAGTTTTTGAGCTGGTGCAGGATGTGGTGGGTTATCAAGAGCTGTGCTACATAAGGGTTGATGATCCCGAGCTGTATGCTGACTTGTTTTCCCGGGTAGGAGATATGATGCTGGCGGTCTGGGATCGGTTTATGCGGAAATACGGCGATATTTACGCTGTTTGCCGCTTTGGCGACGATCTGGGCTTTCGTACATCGACCCTTCTTCCACCCGCAGATATCCGCACCCATATACTGCCGCAGTATAAGCGTATCGTGTCTCTGGTGCATTCCTACGGTAAACCTTTCCTTTTCCATTGCTGCGGCAACATCTTCGAGATCATGGACGATATTATTACAGTGGCAGAGATCGATGCCAAGCATTCCAACGAAGACGCCATCGCACCGTTCAGGGTGTGGCTGGAGCGCTATGGGGACAGAATCGGTAACTTCGGCGGCGTAGATATGGACGTTATCTGCCAATCTGATGAAGAGTCCATCAGGGACTATGTGAATGATCTTTTGGGCTACGCAGCTCACGGCTGGGGAGGGGTTGCCATCGGCACCGGTAACTCTGTCCCGGACTATGTGCCGGCTTGTGGTTACCTGGCGATGATTGAGACGGTGAGGAAGTTCCG
Source organism: Bacillota bacterium (assembly GCA_012839845.1). Lineage (GTDB taxonomy): Bacteria > Bacillota > Limnochordia > DTU087 > DTU087 > DTU087. Next base: position 1,257 of record DUMM01000107.1, read on the forward strand.
AGGGGAATGAAAGGTAGGAGATACGGTTGTCTTGTCTAGTACAGCCTAATATGTGTGGTATGATGGCTGAACAAGTAAAGGTAAGGAACGTCGTCTTTGATATAGGCAATGTCCTCTTGAGCTATCGGCCCAAGGAGTATTTGCGCAGTTTGGGGTTTAGTGAAGAAGAGGTAGAGCTTTACAGGCGGATCATTTTCGGAAGCAGCCTTTGGCTGGACCTGGACCGAGGAGTGATAGATGAGCGCGGTGCGGTAGCTCAGCTGACTGCCGCATACCCGGAGCATGCCCAGGGCATAGCACGGGTTTTTTCCGACTGGTATAGCATGTTCGTTCCCCTGGAGGCGGTTAAGGTCTTGCCCCGGCTGAAAGGTGCCGGCTGCAGGCTGTACGTTCTGTCTAATTTCCACAGAGATGCCTTCCGGCATGTGAGAGGGAAGTACGATTGGTTTGATCTCTTCGACGGTATGGTAATTTCTTATGAGGTGCACGCAATCAAGCCTGAGCCGGGGATATATCAGGCGCTGATCGACAGGTATGGGATTGAGCCGAGAGACAGCGTCTTTATAGATGATATGCGGGAGAATATAGAGGGAGCTCGGCCATTTGGGTTTTACACCATCCATCATAAATCCTTTGAAGAGACGGTTGGGGAGCTTGAGAACTTTATAGGGTTTGAGCTCTAGATTAGTGAAAGACATGCCGTCTGGGACGTAAATGCTTTGGAAAATGAGACCTCTGCAAAACGGAAAACCCCGAGTGTATCGGGGTTTCTGCCTTACTATGTGCTGTTGGGTGGTTCGTTCCCTTTTGTGTTCTGAAGAATTTCTCCTTCAATTGGTGCCATCGAGCAAGCGGGCCAGATTTCCTCCAAGGATGTTGGCTTTGTCCTCTAATGAAAGACTGAGTCCCATGATCACGTCAATGGCCTCCTGGACTTCAGCTGCACCGTTGTATGGGAAATCCAGGCCGAAGATCATCTGCTCGCTGCCGATGAGGGAAGCCAAGAGCTCCATGCGCTCTGGGCCTAGATACCACAACAGATTCTTGTCCTTGTTCAATACACTGGTGATTCCCGCGTAGATGTTGCCTCTTTCTAGATTGTTGGTCAGCACAGCTAACGCATCGAAGAAAAAACTAAGGCCCCCTACATGCTCCATGGTGAACTTGAGCTTGGGATAAAAGTAGGCCAGCTCATCGCAGAGGAGGGGATGGTAGTCCTTGATCCTGTGCCAGTGCACCCCCAGATGAAAACACAGCAGTAAGCCTAGTTCCTCGGCAGCTGCGTAGAAATCCTGTAGTTTGTCCGCCATTATATTGAATCGCTGGTACGCCGGGTGCAGCTTAACGCCTTTGAACCCGAGACGAGCAATGGTTTCCGCTTGCTTAGCAAGATCTGGTTTACTCGGATCAATAGTGCCAAAGCCGTAGATATTGTCATATCTTTCCAGCTCTTGGGCTAACCACTCATTGGGGTCAATACCCAGATTCTGCACCTGGTCAACAAAGGGTGCAAAAGCGACTGCTCGCGTAATATGACATCTGTCCATCAGCTCGAGCAGGGCTTCTATCGTGCCCTCGGGTCGACACTCCCGGGGAAAGACATGGGCATGATTTGCGAAGATTTCCACCGTGATCCTCCTCTGCTGAGCTGCTGCCCTACCATCAGCAGGGCAGCAGCCGATATTCTTATTTGTAAAGCTCGCTTAGTTTAGTCTGCAGTTCCTCCATACCTTGTGCCGGGGTCTTTTCACCCAACACGAGGATAGCTTCAAAAATGCTGTTGGTCAATTGAGATGCTTCAGCGTATCGGCGCAGAATCCACTGCTTGTTGGTATACTGCAGCAGGTCGGCTGCCTGCTTTGCTTGCGGGAACTGCTGGAAGTAAGCCTGCATCTCAGGCAATTCATAAGCAGATTTCCGTACGGCGAAGTACCCACTAGTCCGAGACCATCGGGCAGTAATCTCAGGGCTTGTTAGGTACTTCATGAACCGCCATGCAGCCGCTTCCTCCTCGGCAGAGTGCCCCTTAAAGAGGTATAAACCGCCTCCGCCATAGGGGAAGGAATGAACAGTGTTCCGGGGCAGCGGTCCAACGCTCCAATTGAAGTAGGCGTTGTCTCGGACGAAAGCCATTGAACCGGTGGAGTTATACATTATGGCGGCATCCCCGGCCAGGAAATCCTCAGAAGCTTCACCGTAGCTGCGGACGTGCAGGAGGTTCCAGGTGTGGATCATGTCGTAGAAGAACTGAAGGGCTTCAATTACTTTAGCGTCATTGAATGTAGGTGTTTCCAGGTCCTTTATATAAGATCCTGAGTTAGATTCGACAAAACCCTGCAGTATCCAAGCATCAGCCGGAGAGACAATGGCCAGACGGCTTGGATCATGTGCCACCAGAGCCTGTGCAGCCTTTTTCGTTTCATCCCATGTGGTGGGCGGGTTGCTTGGGTCAAGACCGGCCTCAGCTAAGGCATCTAGATTGTAGTAAGCTAGTGGAATGCTGTGCTGGAAAGGCAGACCGAGAATCTTACCTTCCAGTTGGAATCCTCGCCAGAATCCATCGATAAAGTCGTCGTAGAAATCAGGCCCTTCGGCCTCGATGTATGGCGTAAGGTCTACAACAGCATTGAGTTCATCTAAGGCAATTGCCTGCACCATTTCCGTTAGGGCTACATGGGGCGGATTGCCGGCTAACGTGGTGGTGCGAATTCTGTCATTGGTAGCAGCGTAGTTGCCGGTGAAGATGGCATTCACCATGATATCTGGATTCGCCCGGTTGAACTCGTCTACAATTTCCTCCATGGCTACAGCCAGGGGTCCAGCGGTCTGAACCGGAAAGAGAAAACGAACTTCTATCGGAGCTGCGCCTGCGTAAGAAGCTAGACCAAATACCATCGTCAACAGAATCAACAGCACAGTCAATTTAAGACCCTTCATTTTGCTCCCCCTTTGAATTAGATTGACTACAACTGCTGTCCCAACAAAACGCCTTTTTCTTTTCCAAATCCCCCCCTTCGCTGAGCAGCTTATCATTTCAAACCAGACCGCAAGAAGCTGTTGATGAATTGCTTCTGAAAAACAGCAAAGGCAATTAAGATGGGAGCGATAACCAGCAAAGTGGCAGTCATTGTAAGGCCCCACTCTGAGCCGCTTTCTGCCCGCAAACCGAATTGGGCCAGTCCCACCGGGAGAGTCCTGGCTGTATTGCTTTCGGTAACCAGCATCGGCCAAAAGAAGGCATTCCATTGGTATACAATGCTGATGATGCTGAAAGTCAAAATGGCCGGTTTGATCAATGGTACTCCTATCTGCTGAAGAAACCTCAGATCGCCGCAGCCGTCTACCTGTGCGCTTTCCCTCAGTTCCCGCGGAAGCTGCAAAAAGGCCTGTCTGAATAATAGGATGGCTTGGGCAGACCCGACAAAAGGCAGCCCGACGGCAAGTAGAGTATCCATAATCCTGAGCCTCATGATGGTCAGGTAGTTGGGCAGGACTACGCTATCAGGAGAGATCATCAACCGCAGAAGGACTAGAATAAAGAGAACAGCCTTGCCTCTAAAGTCGTAAAAAGCAAAAGCATAGGCTGCCAGTACTGCTACTACCAGCTGAACAGCTAGCAGCCCGAACACCAGTACTACAGTATTCTTGAAATACAAAGCCCATGGGGCTCGGCGCAGCACTTCTTGCAGATTGGCTAGAAGCATTACCTGGGAGGGAAATACAGCGAGAGGCCTGCGGAAGATATCTGCTTGGCCCTTAAGGCTGGTTACGAAAATCCAAAAGAGAGGTGTTACAATCAGGACTGCAAAAAATGTCAGCACGGCGTAGTTGAACAATAGGCCAAGGTTTTTTCGGCGAGAATTACCTGTCATAGTGCACCCTCTTTTCCATAGAAACGAGGTAGACCACTGTCAGAGCCAGAAGAATTGTGAACAACAAGAAGCTTAAGGCACTACCGTAGCCCAATCTCCAGCTGGCAATTCCTTGTTGGTATATGTAATAGATGATTACATTGGTGCGGTTAGCCGGGCCGCCTTGGGTCATAATGTACACCAGATCAACCGATTGGAATGAACCGATGATGGCAAGTAGAAGTACTACAAAAGTTGTCGGGCTCAGCATCGGCCAGGTAATGTAGCGAAACTTGTGCCACCAGCTGTTGGTCTCCAGCTCCGCTGCTTCGTAGAATTCCTTCGGAATGCTCTGCAGCCCCGATAAGAACAGCAGGAAGTTGAAACCTGTGCCTTTCCAGATAGCCACGATAATCAACGCCGGAAGAGCGTAAGCGGCGTTACGCAGCCAGTCAATTCTGAGGTCAAATAAGTTATTGATCAGACCCCTTCGGGGCTGAAACATCCACATCCACACCATAGCGGCTACCGCCCAAGGCAGCACATGGGGATAAAATAGGGAGGTTCGGAAAAAGGCCTGCCCTCTGATTTTCTCATTATTGGCAAGAAGTGCCAACATAAGGCCCAAAAGCACCGTTCCCACCACGGTGCAGATGGAGTACAGCAGGGTGTTTCTCCAAACCTGCCAAAAAACCGGTGAAGACACCGCCTCGAGGTAGTTCGCCAAGCCGATAAACACAGGTTCGGGAGACAGTACTCCCCAGCGGAAAAAACTGGTGTAGAATGTATGCAGGATGGGGAAGATCGTAAAAGTGCCCAAGAAGACAAACGCTGGAGCAATAAACAGATACGGTTTGAAGGCCGCTAATAGCTTTCTCTTACTCATAGTCCCACCTCCGGTACCAGGGTTGTGAGCCTAAATTGAGACTGCCTGTCACCCCCCTTTTACCGAGGTTGATTCTGTCTGAAGAAGATACCGCTGGCCAAACGTATGGAGGATAAGAAGGCGAAGAACAGCCAGCTGTGTTTCACGGACAGGCTGTACAACGAAGTCCAGGTCGGAACCCAGCGTTTTCACTGATGTTTGAAGTACGACTTCGCATTCACGGGCCAGAGGATTTGTACTTGAATTCGTTATGCATATCGTTCTGCCGCCTCGTTGCCGGCACAGTTTTAGAGTCTCAACAACATTAGGTTCCCATCCTCGATGAGAGACGACTATCACGGCTGTGCCGGTGGTTACATGCTGAGCAGCCACCTGCAAAGTAGATAATTGATCAAAGCTGGTTGCCAACCGACCGAAGTATACTAGCATCTCTGCGGCCAGACGGCACACTATGCCGGACGCTCCGCCACCAAATAGGACAACAGATGAAGACTCCTCTAGGATTCTAGATGCTTGCTCCAACTGTTCAAGGTCGACAGTGCGGGAGGTAGCTGCGATGGTTTCAATCAACTGACGAAAAACGGGATGTGTATCCGCTGTTGATGCAGTCAACAACTGCTTTTGTCCCAGTTCTTTGGCAAGAGCAACCTTGAGGCCGCCGAAGCTGCCAACTCCAATGGCCCGGCAGAAATTAATCACAGTTCCCAAGCTTACTCCAACTGCCGCAGCAAGCTCCCGACTGGTGATATCTACCACACTTTCAGGGTGAGCGAAAATGTATTCAGCCACCTTTCGCTCTGACGGCGTCAGATGGTCATATGCATTTGACAGTCTGTGGGTAAGAGGATTAACAGCCAAGGCATTCACCCGATTTGATCAATGTTCAACAGAATGCGAAGAACCTGTTATATGTTCATACTAACAAAGCTAGTATATTGTGTCAAGGTAAACAAAACTGGAATTGTCTTATGACAGTTAACGCGGCGTGGGTGTCATCACAGGGCATTGTTGACCTGTTCTTCATCCGATCCATCATGAATCCTATGAAGAACGGTTAAGGAGCTGAGGAAGCAGCTGAGTTAACGTTAGGAAGGGGCAGGTCAAGAGAGCATGCGAAGCATTAGTCATGTGATATTGGTCATTGGGGTGTAGAGTAGTTCGACGTTGAGTGATGCGGATCGCGAAAGGGCGCTCTTCCCAGCGAGGAGGAGCGCCTTTGACTTGCGAAAGTCTCAAATCTCGTGCCTCGGGGTGAGTAAAGGTTTCTTCCGCAGCGGAATAGGTCCACTGATGCACTGCTGGGAAGTAACCGGAGAAAAAGTCATTCTTGGAGCGATTTTAGCAAGAGACATCCATTGAGCCTTATGAGACTGAGGATACGCATGGCTCTGTCTTTTTCTTAGCATACGAGAGTTCCTCAACTCACATGGAAGAATGCCACGTTTCGCTGGAGCTGTTCGGCTATTTGGCTGAGGTTCTGAGCGGCGGCGGCCACAAGCTGTATGGAAGCAGACTGCTCCTCGGTAGTAGCAGCTATCTCTTCACTGCCGCTTCCCATTTGCTCAGTTCCAGCTGCCAGCTGCTCTGTCTCCTTGGCAATGCTGCTTATGGCCTGCAGAATATCATCTAGCTTTCGCCAGCTCTCTCTGATGAGATCGAAGCTCTCGTCTGCCTCAGCAGCACCGGTATCTGAACTGGTCATTACAGTCTGAGTCTGGTGCTGGATCTGCGCAACCAAGGATGTGATGTTAGCAGTAGCGCTGGCGGTCTGTTCGGCAAGTTTGCGGACTTCCTCGGCTACAACGGCAAAACCGCGGCCGTGTTCGCCTGCTCTTGCCGCCTCGATGGCGGCGTTCAAGGCCAACAAATTAGTCTGGTTTGCCACATCTGTGATGAGACTGACGATGTTACCTATTTCCTGAGACTTGGAGTGGAGCTCATGCATTGAGTTGGCTAGTTCAGCCATGATAGACCTTAGATCGTCGATCCTGTTTACAGCAGTCCCCATGTCGCTGCGGCTGGCTGCAGCCGTGTTGGCAATGCCGTTCGCAGACTCGGACACCTGCTGGGCATTCTTGTTCATGGCCTCCACCGTAGCAGCAAACTCGTTGCTAGTGCTGGCTACTTCTTCTATTGAGGCGCTTACCTCTTCGGCACTTGCCGATAGTTCTTGGCTGGCTCTAAGAACACTATCTGAGAGCGTCAGTACTCCTTTCACTGTCTCTCGCAAACGGTCGACCGCTTGATTGAGTGCGCCGGCCATCTCACCCAGCTCATCCTTATTTTTCACAACTGCTTTCGCTGTGAGGTCGCCATTCGAGATACTTACTGCTAACTGATCAATTTCCGTGAGAGGTTTGATAATTGATCTGGTAATGACGGACGCGATGGCAATGGATACTGCGGCTGCTGTCACGATGCCGATGACCAGGACATTGCGGCTTTGCATGTACTCTGAGTCAGAGTGCTCATCAACAAGGGCAGCTGCTTCGAGATTGATAGAGACCAGCTGCCCCAGCTTGTTTCTCCCCTCCTTGAGAGTTGTCTCTCCGTTTTTTTCCCAGGCGGATAAGTCAAGGGTCTTGAACAAATTGTCAGCGGCCTGCTGAAGGGAATTTAGATTGTCTGCCAACCACTGGACAGCGTCCCTCTCTGAAGTTAGAAGGTCTGCCTTTCCGGCCGCAGTAAGTAGACTCACACTGTCCGGGTCCTTATAGAGTGCGTAATCTGACAAATACTTGTTGACAACACTTTGAATGACTGCAATATGTTTTCTGGCCTGTTCTTGTAAGTTGGGTGTAGATGCGGCTGACGGGCCAGTCTTCAACTGCATGATGAGGTTCCCCAATTCTAGGTAGCTGCTAACCGCATTTTCGATCTCCGTAATAGGAATGAGCATCCAATGGTACATAATGTCGACATTGGCGTTAATTCGGTTCAGGGAATTGAAAGCCATGACACCCGTAAAGACGAAGCAGACGAGAGTTAACAATACCAATACCGCGAGCTTCTGAGCGACTTTCAGGTTGTAAAACCACTGCATCTGTCCTGTAACACCTCTTTCTTGGATAGTGAATTGTCGACTGCGGCAGCTGGCATCACGATGGTTTTCAAGTTTGGCACATTCACAAACATGAAAATGCTATCCAAGATGTTACCTTTGCAACGCAACTCGACAAATTACAATATACCACAAAATGGAATAAAATGATACGATCCCATACTGTCACCCTATAGCCGAGGGCGGGTGGATATCTGAGGTGTTCTATCGGTCTATGTTGGTCAACTAAAAATGACGAGGATTCCCAGCAGGCAAGAAGATAGTGTAAAAATAAAGATACACAGGCAGCAGGAATCACGCATAGCATGGAGAATGTAACACTGAGTTAACCATTCCCGATTTTTGTTTTTCATACAGCAAAATGTAATCGATACCACAATTCTCCAGGTGTTGCAATCA
>DUMM01000108.1 GCA_012839845.1 Bacillota bacterium
ATCTTGCATCAATACTACGAAACGACTTGACTGAGGTTTACCAGGAGCCGTGTACGAGGCCCGTACGCACGGTTCTGTGAGAGGGACAGCGCTAGAAATGATCAGCTAGCGCTGCCCTACTCGATGTGACGTTCAGGTGTTTATCAGTAATCCATGTCTCCGGGAGGCATGGAGTTGGCCGGCTTTTTCTCTGGGATTTCAGCCACCAAGCAGTCGGTGGTGAGCAGCATACCGGCGATGCTGGCCGCGTTCTGGAGAGCCGTCCGGGTAACCTTGGCTGGGTCAACTATACCGGCCTTAACCATATCGACGAACTCCTCGGTAACTGCATTGAAACCAATTCCCGGCTTTTCCGCTTTGACCCGCTCTACGATTACTGAACCCTCCAAACCGGCGTTGGCTGCGATCTGGCGCAGCGGCTCAGTCAGGGCCCTGCGGATGATCGCTACACCAACTGCTTCGTCCTCCGGCAGGTCCAGTTTGTCCAGAGCAGGGAGACAGTCGACCAAGGCTGTCCCGCCACCAGGTACAATACCTTCTTCTACGGCAGCACGGGTTGCACTCACCGCGTCCTCGATGCGCTTCTTCTTCTCCTTCAGCTCTGTCTCGGTGGCTGCGCCAACTTCGATGATGGCTACTCCACCTGCCAGCTTGGCCAGACGCTCCTGCAGCTTCTCCCGGTCATAGTCAGAGGTGGTTTCTTCGATCTCCCGCCTGATCTGCTCGATGCGACCCTTGACTGCCTGCGGATCTCCCTTGCCTTCGATGATGGTGGTGTTCTCTTTTTCTACAGTTACCAGTCTAGCCTGGCCTAACATATCCAGGTTGACGTTCTCCAGTTTCTGGCCCAGAGCTTCGGAAATAACGGTTCCACCGGTCAAAACAGCGATGTCTTCCAGCATAGCCTTGCGGCGGTCGCCGAAGCCGGGGGCCTTAACGGCACAGACTTTCAGCGTGCCCTTCAGCTTGTTGACAACCAAGGTAGCCAGTGCTTCGCCTTCCACATCTTCTGCGATGATCAGCAGCGGACGGTTGGCTTGGACAACTTTCTCCAGTAAGGGCAGCAGTTCATGCACATTGGAAATCTTCTTTTCGTGGATGAGAATGTACGGGTCCTCCAGCCTGGCCTCCAGGGTTTCGGTGTTGGTGACGAAATAACCGGAGATGTAACCCCGATCAAACCGCATGCCTTCCACAACTTCCACAGTGGTGCCCGTACCCTTACCTTCTTCAACGGTAATGACTCCGTCCTTGCCGACTTTTTCCATCGCTTCGCTGATCAGTTCGCCAATGCTCTGGTCATTGCCGGCAATAGCTCCTACGTGAGCAATGGCTTCTTTACCTTCCACCGGGATCGCAATTCGTTGGAGCTCCTCTACAACTACTTTTACAGCCTTATCGATACCCCGTTTGATGGCGATTGGATTGGCACCGGCAGCTACGTTCTTCAAGCCCTCAGTTACAATAGCGTGGGCAAGAACAGTCGCTGTGGTGGTACCGTCTCCAGCCACGTCATTGGTCTTGGATGCGACTTCCCGGCAGAGCTGGGCGCCCATGTTTTCATAGGGGTCTTTGACTTCGACTTCCTTAGCTACACTGACTCCATCTTTGGTAATGATAGGGGAACCGTACTTCCGCTCAAGAACGACATTGCGTCCCCGGGGTCCTAGGGTGACTTTGACAGCATTAGCTACGGCGCTGACCCCACGCTCCAGTGCTTTTCGGGCTTCAAGATCAAACAGAAGCTGCTTAGCCATTGAAAAACCCCCTTATAGAAAGCGTTTCAGTATTAGAGAATGGCTAGGATATCAGACTCCCGCATGATTAGGTATTCTTCGCCGTCGATCTTGACCTCCGTTCCAGCATACTTGGCGTAGAGCACTTTGTCGCCGGGCTTGACTTCCATCGGGGCCCGCTCGCCGTTGTCCAAGAGCTTGCCGGGCCCTACCGCCACGACCTCACCCTCTTGGGGCTTTTCCTTAGCTGTGTCGGGAAGTACAATCCCACCTTTGGTTTTTTCTTCCTGTTGAATAGCTTTCACCACAACTCGATCTGCCAGTGGCTTGAGCATCCAACCTACCTCCCGCTTTACCTTGCTGATTAGAGATGCTTGTTTTGTTAGCACTCAAGGGCCGCGAGTGCTACCAAGACCTAATATATCCAAATTTCCCAGGTTGTCAAGGGGATCTTTTTAAGACTTGCCGAGGTTGAAAACCCTGCTGGGTCCTAGAACCTGCTTGGCCAGGTCCCACATATCCCGATACTCTCTCCGACCCTGCACTAGTTCAAAGTACCACTGGAGCACTTCCGGACGTACAACAAATAGTCTGGAAAAGAACTGGGGAAACGAATAGAAGATCGCGGACAGTCTGCGTGCCGTCCGCAGCTGATAGTTAATCGCCTCTTCAACGGCTGTTTGGTAGCTGGCCATGGAAAAATCCCCGGCCTTCAAGGCCGCCAGCGCGTGGTCCGCTGCTAAAGAGCCGCTGTGCAGAGCGTGGGCAATGCCTTCACCGGATAAAGGATCAGTCAGTCCGGCAGCATCTCCGGCCAGCATTACTCGGGGTCGACAGAACCGGCGATCTATGCCTCCTAGGGGGATGGGATGGGCCTTGAGGTGCTGCTTCTCAAGGTCTACTCCCAGGGAAGCCGTGAACTTACCAAACTCAGGGAGGAAACTACGGCGGCAAGGCACAAAGGTGCCCATGCCGATAGAGGCAAGCTGGGCTTTGGGGAACAGCCAGGCATAACCTTGCTCAGGGACCCCGTAAGAGACCAAGACGGTAGTCTGCCAGCTCTCTATACCGCCGGGAAGCTGGGCCTCTATTTCAAAAGCGATACCGCTGGCCCTGGGGACATACAGACCTGTTTGCCGGGCAGTAATCCCCACCGCGCCGTCTGCTCCAATCAGGACCTCTGCCCGGTAAACGGAGCGGTTAGAGCGTACCTCCACGAAATCTTCAGTAACCTGGACGGACTTGACGGCTTCGCCCTCGTGAACTTCGGCACCGAAGGCCGCCGCCTGCTCTGCCAGGAGCTTGTCAAAGCGGGAGCGCATGACTAGATAGGCAATGGGGGTATCCGACTGGTATTCCACTGGCTCGGCGTCTTGGTTGGCCCATTGGATCCTGACCTTGAGAATGATGTCTTCAACCACCGGCATAAAATCCACGTCCAGCCAGCGCAGGGCTCTTCTAGACACCGCTCCTGCACAGGTTTTGTAACGGGGAAGGCACTCCTTTTCCAGCACAAGTACCCGAACACCTGCTTTAGCTAGCCTGGAGGCGGCGGCACATCCCGCCGGTCCTGCGCCGACTACAATGCAGTCGTACACCAAACTCACGTCCTTTTCAACTATGTTGGCAGAGACAGAAAACGGCAACCTTTACGGGCTTTGTGGGTATACTTACCAAGAGCATTCCTCTGTATGCTTCAGGAATCCTTCCCATTTGTATCGCCTTGGCAAGAGAGAAAAGCAGCGGTAAAGAAAATGTAACTCTTACTTTACAAAGAAATCCAGTGCGATTCGACTTATCTGGAAGGAATAATCGGTGCTTTCGTGGAATGAGAACCGGGTAATTCTACGATTTTAGTAGGAGGTTAGTAAAGTGAGCAAAGCAATAGTTGACGAAGGATTTCTAGAGAGGACGTTTCACCTTAGGGAAAAGGGAACCAGTGTAAGGACCGAGATCATGGCGGGTATCACCACGTTCATGACCATGGCCTACATAATTTTCGTTAACCCATCCATCTGTTCGGAGACGGGAATGCCCTTTGCGGCGCTGATGTACGCGACCATTGCTTCTAGTATCCTTGCCACTGTATTGATGGCTTTTCTTGCTAACTATCCCTTTGCTCTAGCTCCTGGGATGGGGCTGAACGCCTACTTTACCTATTCCGTTGTTCTGGGAATGGGCATGCCGTGGCAGACAGCCCTAGGTGCAGTGTTTATCTCTGGTGTAGTATTTGTAATACTGTCGGTCAGCCGCGTAAGAGAGCAAATTGTCAACGCCGTACCCAGCACCCTCAAGAGTGCTATTGGAGCTGGTATCGGGCTGTTTATCGCCTTCATTGGACTTAAGGGCTCGGGCATAGTTGTTTCCGATCCGTCTACCTATTTGGCTGTTGGAAAGCTGACAAACCCCAACACAGTGGTGACCATCATCGGCCTAGTTATAACCAGCATCCTGCTTGTACGCGGTGTGAGGGGTGCTATACTCTACGGTATTCTCATTTCCACCGCTATAGCTATCCCCTTTGGGGTTACCACATTCCCCAAGGGCATTGTTCAGTGGCCGAGCCTGAGCGCTTGGGAGCCCATCCTGTTTAAACTCGACATTGGCGGTGCACTCTCCTGGGGTATCTTCGATATCATCTTCGCTTTCCTGTTTGTCGACATGTTTGATACCGTGGGGACCCTCATCGGCGTTTCTACCCGGGGCGGGTTCCTGGATGAAAAGGGACGCCTTCCCAGGGCGGACAAGGCCCTGTTGGTAGATGCTATTGGGACCGTTGGCGGTGCCTTGTTCGGTACTCCGACAGTGACTACTTACGTTGAATCAGCAGCGGGAGTGGCAGCCGGCGGCCGAACTGGCCTAACTGCTTTGACAACCGCCGTGTGTTTTGCCCTGGCAGCGTTCTTCTTGCCCATCGTCAGCATTGTTCCTGAAGCAGCCACTGCTCCGGCCTTGATCCTGGTTGGGGTGATGATGATGGGCGCAATTACCAACATCAACTGGAGCGAGTTCAGCGAGGCAATTCCTGCCCTGCTGACCCTAGCGGGCATGCCCTTTACCTTTAGCATTGCCAACGGTATAGCCTTTGGGTTCATCAGCTACAGTGTCATCAAACTGCTTTCGGGCAAGGGTAGAGAAGTCCATTGGATTATCCACTTATTGGCACTGCTGTTTATTCTCCGGTTCATCTATCTGGCATAAAGCCAGCAGCTTTGCCGAGACATTGAGATATTTTATCTCCTCGCTCTTTCCACCCCGAGGCCGAGTATGATTTTGACTCTCGTGGTGAGAATAGTAGCGAGGAGGGCTGATCATGAAAGCAACAGGCATCGTACGTAGGATAGATGAGCTTGGGAGAGTGGTCGTGCCGAAGGAACTGAGAAAGCAGCTGCGGATCGACGAGGGCGATGCCATCGAGATCTTCACAGAAGCCAATGGCGAAATCGTCCTGAAGAAGTTCTCTCCCCTTTGGGGACTGCGGGAAGAAGCCAAGGGTTATGTAGAAGCTCTGGAGCAGTCCACAGGGTGTGATGCTCTCATTACCGACAAGGATCAGGTAATTGCTGGCAGTCAAGGCATCAAGGCAATGCAGGAGCAGGAAATAAGCAGCGCTCTCAAGAAGGTGGCTGTAGACCGGAAGTCCATGGTAGTTCAGGCTGACCAATTGGAGAAGGAACCTTACCTGGAGTGGCCCAAGGACTATGCCATCCGTTCGCTGGTCATTGCGCCGATTATCAGCCCTACAGGAGATCTGCTGGGGACCGTTCTCTTGGCGTCTGACCATCGGCAGCTTGGGGACTTCGAGTTGAAGGTGGCTGAGACTGCAGCTAGTTTTCTCAGCAAGCAGGTGGGTATTGATTAGCCTGTCGGGTATTTGGTTCGCTAGACCCGTCGCAGCAGCGGCGGGTCTTTTTTTGGTGTCCGGACAGACTCCATGATATACTTAAAGCAATACAGACTGGCAGTAGGGGGGTGGCCTGGTGACCCGAGGGAAAGTACTGATAGCCGATGATGATCCCAATGTGCTTGAGCTTTTATCTCTTTATCTGCAGAAAGACGACTATGAGGTTCTTACTGCCCTCGATGGAGAGGAAGCATTGCGGGTAACCCGAGAGCAAAACCCGGATCTCTTGATCCTCGATGTGATGATGCCGAAGCTAGACGGCTGGGAAGTCTGCCGAGCGGTCAGGCAGGAGAGTCTTGTACCGATCATTATGCTGACAGCTAAGGGAGAGGACTATGACCGCATCCTGGGACTGGAACTGGGAGCCGATGATTATGTGGTGAAGCCTTTCAACCCGGTAGAGGTGGTGGCGCGAGTTAAGGCCATTCTCCGAAGGGTACAGCGGGAGGAGCATAAGGCGAAAGTGTTGGATTTTCCTGGACTGCACATAGACGTAGCCCGCCACGAGGTGACGGTGGAGGGGCGATCGGTTGCCCTGACTCCCAAGGAGTTTGACCTCTTGGTCTTCCTGGCCGAAAGGCCGGGATGGGCTTACACCAGAGAGCAGATCCTCTCCCACGTGTGGGGTTACGATTTCGTCGGCGACGGGCGAACGGTAGATGCCCACATTAAGCGTTTGCGGCAGAAATTGGCGGTACCCGGTAAGAAGCAGCCCTGGAGCATTGCTACAGTTTGGGGTGTTGGGTATAAATTCGAAGAGCACCGGGAGGAGCAGGGCGGTGGCAGCAAAAGTCAGCATTAGAACTAGGTTAATAGCGTCTTACATCATCGTCACGGTGTTGAGTCTCGGCGTGTTGGGTGTGATGTTTTCTAGCATGCTTTCGGACTATTTCTTTACACAGCAAGAAAAGAGCCTTGTTTCCCGGGGGCAAGCCGTCGCAGAGATTGTCACGGACGTGGTGCAGGGGCGTCCCTTGACACTCCAGGCCAGAATGGTGCTGGAGAACCTCAGCGACTTTCTGCAGGCCCAGGTTTGGTTGATCGACCGTTCAGGCCTGGTTGTAGCCACATCATCAGGCGCCATGGAGTGGGAGGGACTGCGCCTGGATGCCCGGGAGTTTGCGGAAGTAATGAACGGCACGGTTGTGACCCGCAGAGGACGTTCTGGGCAGTTCAAGACTCCTATGGTCACAGTAGCGGTGCCTATCACCATGGGAAATCAGGTGCTGGGCGCTTTGTTTATGTACACGCCTGTATCGGCGGTGAGGCAAACCGTAGACCAAGTGCAGAACCTCGTTTTTATCGCTTCGCTGTTCGCACTGGTAGTATCTAATCTAGCGGGAGTGGGGCTGTCCCGCAGCATCACAGGTCCGCTGCGGGCCATGACGGATTTGGCCCAGGAGATGGCCCGGGGTGTGTTTGGACGGAGAGTGCCTGTGGATACCAAAGATGAACTGGGAGAATTGGGCGAAGCCATTAACCTCTTGGCAGAGAACTTGGAGAGGAGCTTGGCTGATCTGCAGGAGGAAAGGGATAAATTCCAGAGTATCGTTTCCGGAATCGATGAGGGAGTCATCGCTGCCAGCAAGGACAGTCAGCTTTTGTGGATCAACTCCCAAGCCCGGGAACTTCTGCGGGTAGGTCACATACCTTTGGACAAGCTGAAGCTGGGTGATTTCCCCGTTCCCCTGGTCGACCTTGTCCGGAAAGTGAGCACCACGGGACAGGTTGAGGTACTGGATATTTCTCCCTTCCCCATGGTTGTTCTCCGGGCCTATGGAAGTCCCATACGCCGAAGAGAGGAGACGGTGGGCAGCGTGATCCTTCTGCAAGATGTCAGTGAAGCAAGGCGCCTAGAGAATATGCGTCGGGATTTTCTGGCCAATGTGACTCACGAGCTTCGCACGCCGCTGACATCCATCCGGGGATTTGTTGAGCCGCTGCTTGACGGGACGGTCACAGATGAAAAGACAAAGGAGCGCTACCTGGCAATAGTTAGGGACGAAGCCGTGAGGCTGAGCCGCTTAATCGACGACATTTTGGATCTGGCGAAGCTTGAGTCAGGCAGTATGAGCATCAATTTTGACTTGCTTGACGTCAGAGAGCTTGTCCAGAGAGTGCAGAATGTCTTTGCACCTCAAGCCGCTAAGCAGGGTATAGAGCTCCGGTCTGAGGTGATATCTGCCCAGGAGGGAGAAGAAATACTGGTTTTAGGAGACAGCGACCGGCTGCAGCAAGTCTTGACCAATTTCGTGGACAATGCCCTGCGGCATACTGAACCCGGCGGCGCAATAACCATCTCCGTCGAGGCATCGGAAACCCGGGTGATAGTAAAAGTCTCCGATACCGGCAGCGGTATCGACCCGGAGGAGCTGCCGTATGTTTGGGAAAGGTTCTACAAAGCGGACAAGTCGAGGGAAAAGGGCAAGAAAGGTACAGGTTTGGGACTCGCCATCTCCCGAGGGATCATCGAAAACCATGGGGGAGAAGTCTTTGCCACCAGCAAGCCAGGAGAGGGCGCAACCTTCGGTTTTGTACTTGCCAGGACAGGGATGTAAGAGTCGGGCAGGAAACTCCTTTTTCCTGCCCAGTCCGGTCATACTTGGAGGCCAGACTGTATCGCCCAGCCCTGGGCATCGATGCCTCCAAGCGACCTAGTTCATCGGCTGCCTCGAACTTGTCACTCTCTCCGAGGACGGTTCTGCCCGCAGCACAGCGGCCTCCCGGGCTGGTTCCGCCCCGGTTCCCTGCACATATCCCTGCCGGTGGAGGATATGTAGGGAAAACGAGTCAAGTTCGAGGTTCGGTACTAGGATGCCACTGACCGGGGAGGTTTATGCCTGCTCAGTGCAAGATTCGGGCTATCAGTTCTGGTTCTGCTGCCTCTGGCTGAGAACTTCTTCACCTCTGCGGATCATTTCCCGCACCATCAAGCCGATTTCCTTGGTGGTGACGTTGTCCCAACCGCTTTCCCGCAGCTTATCCGCAAAACCGACTTCCTCCGCGGCTTCCATCTTCAGCCGTTCGGAGGCCAATTTGCCCCGACGAGCCACAGCAAGTCACCTCCGCCTTTAGTGTGGACAGAAAGGCAGAGAGCGATACAGTGAGTTGTCTCCAGCTCCTGTTACCATTGCTTACGTTACTGCTGCGCCTATGGCTGCTAAGGCCTCATCTAGGGACTGCCGGTTGTCAAGACCGGCAGCCAGCGGATCTGGGTTAGTCTGGAGCCTTGTCAGAACATTTCCCAGATGTATGTCGTGGGGATAAACCACTTTCAGCTCTTCCCAGGTCACTGGGGCGGCGACGGTGCCCAGAGGATGCGGGCGGGGGCTGTAGGGTGCCGCCAGAGTTTTGCCCTGCAGATTCTGCAGATGATCAATGTAGACTCGGCCGGTCCTGTTTTTTACCAATCGCTCAGTGGTGACTTTGGCCGGGTAGACTGCCTCCAAAATCTTGCCGATAGCGCCCACAAAGCTGCTGGTGACACTGTAAGGGTATTTGGGTTGGACCGGCACGTAAACATGGATACCTGTAGCGCCGGAAAGCTTAGGATAGGATATCAAGCCCAGCTCATCTAAGGCTTTTTTGACCAGAAAAGCGATTTCCCGAGTATCGTCAAAGTCGCAGCCTTCTGCAGGGTCGAGATCGAAGACCAACCAGTCGGGGAATTGGGCGTGGGAGCAGCGGGAGAGCCATGGATGCAGTTCAATGCAGGCTTGATTGGCCAGCCACACTAAAGTGAGCCGGTTTTGGACCAGAATGTAGTTGATGGTTTTCTCACCACTAGCTATGGGAACTGTTTCGACAAAGGACGGCGCATAGGCCGGGCAGTTTTTTTGGTAAAAGGAGCCTCCGTATATTCCTTCGGGATAGCGGGTCACTGTGAGGGGACGGTCCCGCAGGTGGGTGAGAAGATAAGGCGCTGCTAGGGTGTAGTACCGGATCAAGTCCCCTTTAGTCCAGCCTGCCTCCGGCCATAGGACTTTATCCCAGTTGGTGATCTCGACCTCTTGTCCGTCTATATACACAGTCTGCCGCTTGTCTGCCACCATCAGCCATCTCCTTTTTCCAACCAGCTCTTGATCACGCACTGCTCTGGGTTTAGGTCTTCCCGCCGGCGGCAGTACACAGGGTGCCGAAGGGTGCCGCGGGGAGTGTACTCGAAGATGCGCACCTCTACCACCATCTCCGGCTTAACCCAAATGACATCCGCTGCCGGCTGACGAAGACGCTGGACTGCAGGTTTTTTCCCTGACAGGGGTTTAAGTTCAGCCAAGATTTCTCTTGTTTCCTGCTCGGTAAAACCGGTACCTACACTGCCAACATGCAGGAGTTCACCTTTAGGGGAGTATTGGGCCAAGACAAGGGAAACGAAGGAATCATCGGTTTTGGGAACATATCCAACCACTACCGCGTCGACGGTTTTCTTGGGCTTGATCTTGAGCCACAGCTTGCTGCGCTTGCCGGGAAGGTACGGGCTGTCCCGCTTCTTAGCCACAATTCCTTCCCGGCCTTGGGCGACGGCTGCTGCATACAAGGCTTCACCCGCCTCGAGGATATAGCTGTTAATGAGAAGGTGCTGATTCTCATCTGCGACTGTCCTTCTAAGGAGTTCCTTTCTGTCCTCCAAAGGAGCGGCAAGGACAGATTTGCCGCCGCTGTAGAGGATATCGAAGGCTATGAAGATGATCGGCGCAAGCTGGGCATGCTTACCTAGAGGAGTTCCTGGATGACCATGCCTCACCCGCTGCTGCAAGTGGTAGAATGATTCCCGGCCCTCATGAAAGGCGATGATCTCGCCGTCCAAGACTGCCGGTATGCCGGCGGCACACTTGTGAAGTGAAGCCAGTTCCGGGAAGGAGCCGGAAAGGTCGGAACCGCTGCGGCTCTTGAGCTGGGTGGTACCCTTTTCCAAGTAAGCGAGACAGCGAAAGCCGTCCCACTTGGGCTCAAAAAGGAAATCAGGGGAATCAAAGGGTTCTGCTGTCGATGCCAGCATGGGCTTTAGGTCCTGGGGAAGATCTGCCATAGTCCTCAACCCGTCTCTTCAGTCGTTTGCCGACGGCGCCCCTTAAGTCTAGCTGTAAGCTCCGCAGGTTCCCTTGCAGGGGAGGGCTCCTGTTTGAGGGTTGTCTGTCCCTTCGTTGCCTGAACGCTGGCTTCTAGGGCTGCCATCAGGTCGATGACCTTGCCAGCTGCTGGCTGCGGTACGGCAGGGGCGACCTCTTGGCCTGCGATTTTCTTCTCAATTAAGGCGACCAACATGTCCCGATATTCGTTGCGGTATTTTTCAGGTTGGAAATCTGTGGTGAGGTTATCAATGATCATCATGGCCATTTCCAGTTCCCTTTCATTGATCTCTGGTTCTGAGACTGCGTTGACCAGCTGATCAATGGAGCGGATTTCATTGGCGTAGTACATTGTCTCCAGAGCCAAACCAGGTCCGTGTACCCTCACTGCTGCAAGGTTTTCCCGAGAGCGGATGATGATCTTGGCAATTGCGATTTTCTTTTTTTCCTGCATCGCCCGCTTCAGCAGATGATAGGCTTTAGCGCCGGTTTCTGTAGGTTCCAGGAAGTAGGTTCGGTGGAAATAGATGGGGTCGATGCTTTCTAGATTGACAAAATCGACGATGTCGATGGAACGGGTTTTTTCCGGTGCCGCTGCTTCGAAGTCTGCTTCTTCCATGATCACATACTGAGATTTCTGGAACTGGTAGCCCTTGACGATTTCATTATCGGGAACTGCTTTGCCGCACCGAGGACAAGTCTTTTCATACTTGATGGGGGTGCGGCAGACGCTGTGCAGGTAGTTGAACCTCAGGTCTTCACTGGCTGTGCCGGCGTAGAGCTTAACAGGTATGTTTACCAAGCCGAAACTGATACTGCCGTTCCAGAGGCTCCTCATTTCACCATCTCCCTTTTGCCTTCATAGGTAGGATAAGCACAGTATTCGGCGTTTATCCTGAAGCCTGCCCGTGGAAGCTTTCTCCAGCAAGTAGTCAAGGTGTAGTGAATATACTGCTAGCAAGCATTACACGAGGAGTTGAAGTCTCCCATGGCTGAGCAGGAAGTTTTTATTACCATGGCTGGGCTGCGGAAACTGCAGGAGGATTTGACTTATCTCAAGACTGTCAGGCGCAAGGAGGCGGCTGCCAGCCTACGAAACGCGATATTTGCCGGCGGTACGTGGGAAAATCCTGATTATGAAATATCCAAGATGGAACTCGCCTATATTGAAAAGCAAATTCAGACACTGGAAAATCTACTGGGCAATGCCAAGGTAATTGACGGACAGGAGACCAGTACAGACAAGGTGCGGGTAGGTCATATGGTCAGCATACAGGATATGAACACCGGAGAAGAGATGGAATTCATGATTGTAGGTCCAGTGGAAGCAGATCCTGCTGCCAGCAAGATTTCCTATCTCTCCCCTGTTGCCCAAGCGCTCTTGGGCCGCAAGGTGGGGGAGCTGGTCCAAGTAGATGTCCCGGCGGGGCAGTTTGTGTATAAGATCACCGCTATCGGGAGCAAGAGATTGTAGCTGGTTTCGATACTTGGCGGTTGGGGAAAATAATCAAATGAACGGCGAAAGGAGTGAATTGTGTGAGTGAGCTGATCAACAACCGCGCCTACCGCCAGGAACAGCTGAAGCAGATCATCAAGGATTTGCACAGCGGCAAGACAGTGGATGAAGTAAAGGAACGCTTTGCTGCCCTGCTCAAGGATGTGGGGGCTACGGAGATCGCTCAGCTGGAGCAGATGCTGATTAGTGAAGGGCTGCCGGAGGAAGAAGTGAAGCGGCTCTGCGATGTCCATGTCCAGGTCTTCCAAGACGCATTGGAACTGGAGCCAGCTCCGGAGAGCACCCCTGGGCACCCAGTCCACACTATGCGTTTGGAAAACGAAGCCTTGGCTAAAGTGATAGCACAGGTAAGGGGAATATTGGATAAACTGACGGCTGCTGGAGATGGAGACCGAGCCAAATTGGTAAGGGAGTGGCAGGACCTTCATCAGCAGCTGTGCGAAGCAGAAAAGCACTACCTCCGGAAGGAAAACCTCTTGTTTCCCATTTTGGAGCGGAACGGCATATCTGGCCCCTCCAGTGTCATGTGGTCCCTGCACGATGATATCCGGGCAGGCCTGAAGGAGATCTCCGCTCTCATGGGCCAAGCCGAGTCATTGTCCGCTGATGAGCTGAAGACCCGAATCGAGTCTAAAGTACTTCCGGTCTTGCAGGAAATGGACAGCATGATCTACAAGGAAGAAAAAATCCTGCTGCCTATGTCCTTAGAAACACTTACCGAAGACGAGTGGCTGGCGATTGCCGAAGAAAGCGATGAGATAGGCTACACATTGGTAAAGCCCGCAGGCGAATGGCGTCCCAAACGGAGTGCAAAAGTCGAAGCGGCTCCTGCAAAGGTACCGGAAGGATACCTGGAGCTTTCCACAGGCTTGCTGACTTTAAAGGAGATAGAACTGATCTTCAATCATCTGCCTGTTGACATCACCTTTGTGGACAAAGATAATGTTGTTCGCTATTTTTCTGCAGGGCCGGAGCGGATCTTTACCCGGACCAAGGCGGTGATCGGCAGGCGGGTGGAAAAATGCCATCCGCCGGAAAGCGTTCACGTGGTGACCAAGATCGTCGAGGATTTCAAGGCCGGCAGACGGGATGTGGCTGAGTTCTGGATTCGACTCAAAGGAGAGCTCATATACATCCGCTATTTCCCAGTGCGAGACGAAAACGGCGAATACATGGGTGTACTAGAGGTTACCCAAAACATCACCCGCATTCAGCAGCTGAAGGGTGAAAAACGGCTGCTGGATGAAGAGGCAGTGGAGGCCTAAGCAGTCGTTCGAATATAAAGACTGTGGGTAAAGCCATAGGGCATCTGAGTGGACAAGTCACGGCTGACCCTTTTTGCTGCTGATTAATGGTTGACTTCAGGCAGAGGCGATGCTATAATTAGTCATGCGGCTGGCAAAATGGCTTTACCCCGGGCGAATAGCTCAGCTGGGAGAGCACCTGCCTTACAAGCAGGGGGTCACAGGTTCAAGTCCTGTTTCGCCCACCACCCGGAACCGTGGTGTAGTCGGTTAACACACCGGCCTGTCAAGCCGGAGAGCGCGGGTTCAAGTCCCGTCGGTTCCGCCATGCCGGCCGAGATAGCTCAGTTGGTAGAGCAGGGGACTGAAAATCCCCGTGTCGCCGGTTCGATTCCGGCTCTCGGCACCAGAGAGCATGCGGAAGTAGTTCAGCGGTAGAACACCACCTTGCCAAGGTGGGGGTCGCGGGTTCAAGTCCCGTCTTCCGCTCCAGACGGCGGCATAGCCAAGTGGTAAGGCGGAGGTCTGCAAAACCTCTATTCCCCAGTTCGAATCTGGGTGCCGCCTCCACGGGTTGGGGGAGTAGCTCAGCTGGTTAGAGTGCTTGCTTGACATGCAAGAGGTCCCCGGTTCGATCCCGGGCTTCCCCACCAGATCGACAAAGACCTGCTGCGCTTAAGGCGGCAGGTCTTTGTTTTGTATGGGAAAGTAACGGTTTATTGGTTCACATGTAGTGGTCGAGCCGGTTGGTCGCGTTAGTTTGCGAAGACAGCCGCCGCTAGGGCTTGAACGAGACCGATGATAAAGCCGAGGAGGCCGCCGAGGATCTCCAAGTGACGCAAGTGCCGGTGGGATATGCCAACAACCAAGGCCTCCAGCTCTGCCAGGTCAAGGGCCAGAATCTTGTCCGCAACGAGTTGGGAGATATGAAGGTCTTCTTTCAGCCGCTCTTTCAGTTCTCGCGTCAGCTCGTCCAAAAGAGGAGGCAGTTCCTGACCGAGCCAATCTCGGATGAGGCCACCAATAGCTGCTTTCAGACCTTCAGGTACAAAGGACGGCAGCTTCTCTCTCAGACGGTTTTCCACGTGTACTTCAATTACTTCGATGATTCCATCCTGGGCGGCACTCGCACTCAGTTGATCGATGAGGGTTTCTACAGGAAGGAGCTCTGCTTCCACGGCGCTGCCGATGCTGGCTGCAAGCTCTGCCTTAAACTTGGGCAGTAAGCCCTGGATGGTGATGGGCAGCAGCGGCAGCTTAACGGGGCGATAGGGTCGAAACAGCATCCTGATAGCGATAACATTGGTAATCCAGCCGATTATCGCACCTACTGCCGGCATGGTGAGGAGCTGCCAACTCAGCACATCAATCTCTCCTTCTAGTCTGCTTCATTTAGATGGCCCAAATCCGGATGTTCATATTGCGGGATATCTTGCTGTAGGTATCCCCTCAGATCAGCTATTGTTTCCATAATCCCGCATACTACTGGATTTGCACTTTGCTTTCCTGCCTAGCTTCCTAGTCCGATTCTTATTTAGGTGTTGCCTTTTTGGTACGAAGTCAATATAATTGTGCCAAGAACTATGTTGTTTTCGTATTCACAAGCGGCGGAGGGTGACGGAAGGCAGCAAGTGAGAGGAAGTGCAGAAAATGGCGGAGGAGAAGCTGGACAGACTTGATCAAGAACTCATTGCCCGCCTGCGGGAGGATGGGCGAATGCCATATACTGCGCTGGCAGCTGAGTTGGGAGTCGCCGAGGCCACAGTGCGAAAACGGGTAAACCGGCTTATTGAAAAGGGCATCTTACGGATCGTAGGAGTAACATCCAATGAAAAGCTGGGACTGCACACCCAGGCCATTGTCAGCGTCAAAGTCGACGGCGACAAGGTAGATGAGGTAATAGCCCGGCTTCAGCCTCTGGACAATGTTCGCTACATCGGGGTTTCAGCCGGCGAGTTTGACTTGATCCTGGAACTGGTAGCGGAATCAAATGAGGACCTTTTTAGATTCCTGACAAAGACACTTCGGGATATACCCGGTGTGGTGGCTTCCCAGACATCACTGATTATGAAGGTGTGCAAGAGAACCTACTGACCTTGCGCATCCTCTTATCCGGGCATGTTTTTGTTTTGAGGCCCGCTTTTTCTGCAACCAAGTGAAGTCAATATAATCTCAGAAGGGGGGAGGCAGTGCACCCTGAGAGGTGTACTGGTGAGCAGGATGAGAAGATGGACCATTGGAGTGGGAATTGCAGTTCTGATCTTGGCAGCGTTGATAGGTACAAATGCGGCAGCAGCCGCGGATGCAAAGATAAAGATCGGCATTACTCAGATTGTCGAACATCCCGCTTTGGATGCCGCAAGACAAGGCTTCATCGATGAGTTGGCCGCCTTCGGTTACGACGAAAACAAGGTGAGCTATGACCTGCAGAACGCCCAAGGAGATTTTGCCACTGCCCAGACCATTGCGGAGAAATTTGCCAGCGGTAAGGTGGATCTCGTCTTGGCCATAGCAACTCCGACGGCCCAGGCAACGGCAAATGTCATCAGAGATATCCCCATCCTGATTACCGCAGTTACCGATCCTGTCGCGGCTGGATTGGTCGAGAGCATCGAAAGACCTGGTACCAACGTAACCGGTACTTCAGACCTGACTCCGGTGGCTAAGCAGCTGGAGCTTTTGAAGACCATTGCGCCACAGGCTAAGAGGGTAGGGGTCTTGTATAACCCCGGGGAAGCCAACTCCTTGGTGCAGCTGGATCTGGCCCGGAAAGCAGCAGCCGGCTTGGGCTTTTCAGTTGTTGAAGTACCTGTGGATAGCAGCAGCAGTGTGTATCAAGCCGCGCAGTCCACGGTGGGGAAGGTAGATGCCCTTTATGTACCCACTGACAACACCGTGGTATCGGCACTGGAGTCAGTGGTGATAGTAGCGGAAAATGCAAAGCTCCCGCTGATCGTCGGTGAAACCGATTCGGTGAGAAGAGGGGCTCTGGGGACCATCAGCATCGACTATTATGCCCTGGGAAGACAGACCGGTAGAATGGCTCTGGAAATCCTGGAAAAGAACGCTAACCCGGCGGAAATGCCTATTCAGTACTTAGATGATGTTGAGCTGGTGCTGAACTTGGGAGCTGCTGAGAGGATGGGAGTGGAACTTCCCGCTGAGCTAGTGGCACAGGCCGGTCAGATCTTTGACTAAGAGACAGATTGGAGCATCGGAGATGTTGTTATCTGCGTTAATCGGCACTTTAGAACAAGGCTTAGTATACGGCATTATGGCGCTAGGCGTTTACATCACCTACCGCATCCTTCACTTTGCTGACTTGACTGTCGACGGCAGTTTCCCATTGGGAGCTGCCGTCGCTGCCCGGGTCATTGCCTACGGCGGAAGTCCCCTATTGGGTACCATATTAGCTGTGATTGCGGGGATGTTCGCCGGACTGACCACCGGTTTTTTGAATACCAAACTGAAAATCTCAGGCCTGCTTTCGGGAATTTTGACCATGACTGCTCTGTACTCGGTCAACCTGCGGATCATGGGCCGGGCCAATATTCCGCTGCTTCGCAAGCCGACTCTGGTCAGCTGGTTCGGAGAAAGGGGCATGGCCCCTTGGGTACTGTTTCTGGTCACACTGGCAGTGCTCAAAATGCTGCTGGACGTATTCTTGAGGACCGAGATCGGTTTCGCCATCCGGGCAACCGGCGACAATGAGCAGATGATCCGCAGCTGCGGTGTTAACACTGACAGTATGAAACTCATCGGCCTCAGCCTTGCCAACTGCCTGGTAGCGCTGTCCGGCGCTTTGGTGGCACAGTATCAGGGATTTGCTGATGTGGGGATGGGTGTGGGAACAGTAGTTGCCGGTTTGGCTTCGGTAATTGCGGGGCAGGCTTTGGTGCGAGTTCCCGGTTTGGGCTGGTCAACTACAGGGGTTATAATCGGTTCCCTGATCTACAGGGGAGCAATCTTCGCCGCTTTGCGGCTGGGTCTGGCGCCGACAGACCTAAAGCTGATCACCGCTGTGCTGGTAGTCCTTGCCCTGTCCGGCTCAGTTTGGTCCAGCTCATTGGCAAAGTTGGGGGGAGGGAAGCGGCGTGCTACGAATATCCCAGCTGCGTAAGGTGTTTTCCAACGGCAGCGGTGTAGAGATGACTGCCCTGGACAATGTGAATCTCGATGTGCGCCCCGGCGATTTCATAACCATCATCGGCAGCAACGGTGCGGGGAAATCAACGCTGCTGAATGTGATAGCCGGAGTATATGAAGTCGATGAAGGAGAAATTTGGATTGACGGAGAGAATGTCACCAACCAGCCGGAGTACCGCCGAGCCCACCTCATCGGCCGGGTCTTTCAGGATCCTATGATCGGCACTGCCGCATCAATGACCATTGAGGAGAATTTGGCCATGGCCATGAAAAGGGCTAAGCGGCTGCGGCTTGTCCCCGGGGTGACAGCCAAGGATCGAGCCCGGTTTCGGGAGCTCTTGGCGGTTCTAGGTTTGGGTCTGGAAAACCGCTTGCAGGAACCGGTGGGGTTGCTGTCAGGAGGACAGCGGCAGGCGTTGACTCTCCTGATGGCCACCATTTCCAACCCCAAGCTGCTGCTGCTGGATGAGCACACCGCTGCACTGGACCCCAAGACTGCCGAAATGATTTGCCAGCTAACCAAAAGGATTGTTGAGAACCGGGAGCTTACGGTGCTGATGGTTACCCATGACCTAAAGCAGGCTTTGGAGTTGGGCAACCGCACTATTATGATGGACCAGGGACAGATCATCTTGGATCTCCAAGACCCTGAAAGAGCGGATATGACTGTTGATGAGCTACTGGATCAGTTTGAGGCTGTGAGGGGGAAGCGGCTTCTGGATGATCGAGTTCTTCTGGTGTAGTCCTACGATTTCTTAGCCCGGTTGGCCAAGATGGTGGCAATGGCCTTTCGGCTTTCTTCACAGTAGCGGCAGCCTGTGCAGTACGCTGCCCGCCCGGCAAAGATGGTTTCCACGGCGTCGGTAACAGGCCATTTCCGGGGAAAATGCAGCCGGATACGAAGGGGTGCGATGTTCAGCAAAGCGCTGATGAGCAGGTCCTCAACGTCCAGCTCGTGTTCAATGAGGCCCGCCATATGACCTTGAAGGTATTCTGTCTCAATTGCCGAAAAATCCCGGTTCAGGATCTGGTACAGTCCATTCGGCCGGACGATTACGTGGACGATGTCTGTTTGAGGAGGCTGCAACTCCACGAAGTTCTTGAGAAGAGCCACGAACTCCCTGTGGGCCCGTTTTCTTCGGACGGATTCCGCAGCTGTGCCGATGAGGCGGCGGAGGTTGTTCCGGTATTTCCACAGTCGAAAACGGACAAATCCCTCGAGAATTAGCAGTTTTTCGGCGCTCAGATAGTCCAGAAGGGTGTACATGATGTCTGCTTTGGTCTGCAGGCGGATGTTGTCCGCCGATTTGGCAGGGCTGCGGCCGGCGAGCATCTCCAACGTTTCCTTCAGGATGGCTTCCAGTTCGTCCCGCGGTGCTGAGGCATGATCTTTCCGGATGAGCCTCCTTAGAATTCCTTGCTCATAGTGGCTGACGATAAGATCTGTCAGAGAGCTGGCTATATAGTAGATCTGCACGTTCCTGGCCGGTTCAGCATCAGCAAAGCGGCAGGTAATTATAGTTTGCCGATCTGCGACTGAACAGCGGATTTGGGGCGCATCTTCCGGGTCGAGATGGGCCAAATCCTCCTGCAGTCTGTGCCAGAGTTCTTTCCCGGTATCTGGACATTGGACGGCAATGGTAATCAAGGACGTTCCCCCTTCTCCGAGTAGTATATGTGGGACGGTCAAACGGTATACTACTAAGCTGCAGGGTCATTTGGCCTTGACAGGCGGCTGAAGGTGAAGTTATAATTGGGCAAAATGGATAAAGACGATGAAGGGGAAGAGTACAGCGTTGGGCTCTGGCAGGGAGGAAGTGCCGTAGACTGCAAGCACTTCTCTGAGCAGGCGCTGGAAAACCGCCCTGGAGTTGCCGTGTGGAAAGAAGGTCATGGACCTTCAAGTAAATGCGGCCGGGAACTGCCCGTTACAGCGCTTTGAGTGAACCAGCAGAAGTCCACTGCCGGTGAGGGCATTGCGGCTATCGGGTGCTGGTTAATCAGGGTGGAACCGCGAGTTAAACCTCGTCCCTACTGGGATGGGGTTTTTTTGTGGGAATTCGTTGAGAAATGGGGTGTGGAGAATGACGGTGAAGATTACCCTCCCCGATGGGAGTGTGAAGGAATATCCCCGGGGAATAACCGCAGCAAAGATAGCGGAAGATATCAGCCCGCGCCTGGCTAAGGATGCTGTGGCGGCCAGGGTATCCGGTGTTCTGAAGAACCTCAAGGATGAGATCAATGAGGACAGCTTGGTGGAGATCATCACTGTGGATCAGCCGGAAGGACTAGAGATCCTGAGACACAGTGCCGCTCACATCATGGCCGAGGCTGTCAAGCGGCTGTATCCAGATGCTAAGCTGGCCATTGGTCCGGCCATTGAGAACGGGTTTTATTACGATTTTGACGTGCCCGAAGCCTTTTCTCCAGAGGACCTGGAGCGCATCGAGGCTGAGATGCGCAAGATAGTGGAAGAAGACCAGGAGTTCAGCCACTGGGAGCTTGACAGGGAGACTGCTGTCAATGAATTCTCCGCCATGGGAGAAGTATACAAGGTGGAGCTTCTGCGGGAGATGGAAGACGGCCAAGTGAGTATCTATAAGCAGGGGGATTTTGTGGACCTTTGCCGCGGTCCCCACATTCCCTCGACCGGCAAGTTGAAGGCCTTCAAGCTGCTGAACGTCGCAGGGGCCTATTGGCGGGGGGATTCCAACCGCCCCATGCTGCAGCGGATCTATGGAACGGCTTTTGCCAAGAAGAAAGATCTTGATGAATACCTGCAGCGGTTGGAGGAGGCTGCCCGCCGAGATCACCGCCGTCTAGGGAAAGAGCTTGACCTGTTCAGCATTCAAGATGAAGGTCCAGGCTTCCCCTTCCTACATCCCAATGGGATGGTAATCTGGCGGAGCCTGGAGGACTTCTGGCGGAGAGAACACCGGCGGCGGGGTTATCAAGAAGTCAAGACCCCGATGATCCTGAGCGAGTCCCTGTGGCGGCGGTCAGGGCACTGGGATCATTACCGCGAGAACATGTATTTTACCGAGATTGACGGTCGGCCTTATGCCATCAAGCCCATGAACTGCCCGGGCAGCATCCTGCTGTACAAGCGGCGGCTGCAAAGCTATCGGGACCTGCCCCTGCGTTACTGTGAATTAGGACTTGTCCACCGCCACGAGCTGTCGGGAACCCTCCACGGGTTGATGCGGGTGCGGTGTTTCCACCAAGATGATGCCCACATTTTCATGCTGCCATCTCAGATTCAGGATGAGATCGCGGGTGTCATTGACTTCATCGATTATGTCTACCGTGGTGTCTTTGGTTTGAATTACAGGGTGGAGCTGAGCACCAAGCCTGAGGATGCCATGGGACCCGATGAGATCTGGGAGGCTGCCACCGATGCCCTGCGCAATGCAGTAGAGGCCAAGGGCATGCCTTACGAGGTCAATGAAGGTGACGGAGCTTTTTACGGCCCGAAGTTAGACTTTCACCTGGAGGATTGCTTGGGTCGAACTTGGCAGTGCGGCACGATACAATTGGACTTCTTGATGCCCGAGCGCTTTGATTTGACCTATGTCGGCGAAGACGGCAAAGAGCACCGGCCGGTGATGATCCATCGGGTAATTTTCGGTGCACTGGAGCGGTTTATCGGTATTCTCATTGAGGAGTTTGCCGGAGCCTTTCCCGCTTGGCTGGCACCGGTACAGGCCCGCGTGATTCCGGTCGGGGAGCGTTTTGTAGATTACGCTACCGAAGTCCAGAAGCAGCTGCTCGCCGATGATCTGAGGGTAGATGTCGATGTGAGAGATGAAAAGGTAGGCTACAAGATCCGCAGTGCTCAGCTGGAGAAGATTCCGTATATGCTCATCGTCGGCGAGAAAGAAGTCGAAGCAGGTACTGTGTCGGTACGGCATCGGCAGGCAGGAGACCTGGGGAGCATACCGGTGGAGAAGTTCCGCAAACTGCTGCGGGAAGAGGTGGCATCCATGTCTCTAAAGCCCCTTCTGGTCGGTGCAGGCGCGGACTAAAAATACCGGCAGGGGAGTTTGACAAGGTTAGACATCTGTGGTATTCTTAAGGCCGGCAGAACGGTTAAAACTAGATAGGTGTTAGTATCTGCAAAGTAGAAGTTACCGCTTCTCACCTTGCGGCGCCGCGTTGGTTGCTGTCAGGGTTTATTGGAAGAATCTCCGTGCCGTTGACGGCACAACGGATTGTAATGCCTTCGTAGGAGCGGTATTTCCGCTCCTATTTTGGATCTAGCAGCAGTGGTCAAGAACGTTGACAAGGGTTGTAGAATTATTGGAGAGCATTTTTACAGAGTGTATGGGAGAGTCTTGCGGAGGTGATAGGACATTAGCAGCGAATTGCGTATCAACTCGCAGATCCGGGCCAGAGATGTGAGGGTCATCAGCCCGGAAGGCGAGCAGCTGGGCATTATGTCTATTAAAGATGCTTTACGGGCTGCCCAAGAGCTGGACCTGGATTTGGTGGAGGTGGCTCCGAATGCCCGTCCGCCGGTCTGCCGCATAATGGACTATGGAAAGTACAAGTACGAGCAAACCAAGCGGCAGAAGGAAGCCAGAAAGAAGCAGAAGATAGTCTCCATCAAGGAAGTGCGGATGTCTCCGAAGATTGAGGAGCATGATTTCCAAGTAAAGCTCAGAAATGCCGAGCGTTTCCTGAAGGAAGGCAATAAGGTCAAGGTGTCGGTCCGTTTTCGAGGTCGGGAGGTTGTCCACTCGGATCTGGCCAGGGACATGCTGCTGCAGATGGCTAAGGACATCGAGCATATAGCCAAGATCGATCGGCAGCCTGCCATCGAAGGTCGGCAGATGATCATGATTTTATCTCCCAAACAGGATTGAGGTAAGAGAGGAAGATCAACATGCCAAAACTGAAGACTCATCGGGGAGCGGCGAAAAGACTAAAAGCCACTGCTTCTGGCAGATTCAAGAAGAGCAACGCCTATCGCAGACATAATTTAGGTAAGAAAAGCCCGAAGCAAAAGCGCCGTTTGCGCAATGCCGTTTTGATCAGTGCCGCTGACCAGGAGAGGATGAAAAAGCTGCTGCCCTATGCTTAGAGGTTAAGGCGATCGCAGTACTTTACATGGTTTTAGGAGGCGAAGGAAATGCCACGGGTAAAAAGTGGTACGATTACGAGAGCACGGCACAAGAAGGTGCTTAAGCAGGCCAAAGGTTATTACGGCGCCAGCGGCAGGCTGTTTCGTCCTGCTAATCAACAGGTGATGAAATCGCTGGCCTATGCCTACAGAGATAGAAGGAACCGCAAGCGAGATTTTCGCAGATTGTGGATCACCCGAATCAACGCTGCAGCCCGGGTTAACGGCCTTTCTTACAGCAAGTTTATCTCGGGTCTGAAGAATTCCGGGCTGGAGATTAACCGCAAGATGCTGGCTGAGCTGGCAGTTAACGACGCTGAGGCATTCAGCCGGTTAGTGGACGTCGCTAAGCAAGGACTGGGGATGCAGTAACAAACCGGCGCAGACTAAAGGGGAGAGCAGTCAGGCGGGGGTGAACCTAAACGGCACTACCGGCAAGGCTGCTTTTTCATTGACTGCTGCTTTGCAGGAGCAGATATATGACGCGAGTCCGGGAGCTAACAAGCATACAGAATCCCATGGCCAAATTGATGAGGTCCCTTTACACCCGCAAGGGGAGGGAAAAAAACGGTTTGGTGCCGGTGGAAGGCATTAGGTTTGTGAGCGAAGCCCTATCGGCTGCCCGCCGAGGTGTGACCGCCGTCGAGGCTCTGTTTTATGAGGCAGGTTTCAATGAAAAAGGGCCTGAACAGCAAGCTTTACTAGAGGCAGCCGGCACCGCTGCCCGCCAGATCTTTTGCTGTTCACCATCCGTGTTCAGGCAGTTGACCAGTACCGAGACACCACAGGGCATAGCTGCGGCAGTAACCCGTCCGGTTTTTCCCCAACATTCCAGCTGCGGCAGGGAGTTTTATCTCGTCGTTGATCGGGTGCAGGACCCCGGCAATTTGGGCACTATGATCCGAACAGCGGCTGCAGCCGGCGTCGACGGTGTCTTATGCCTGAAAGGGACGGTGGATCCCTTTAATCCCAAGGCGCTGCGGGCGACCATGGGAGCCGTTTTTCGAGTCCCAATCACGTTTTACAGCGGCTCGCAGGAGCTTTTAGAGGAGCTGTCCGGGCGGGGGTGCCGCTTAATTGCCGCCGATATAGATGGTGAGCAGTATCATTTTGAGGCGAATTACAGCGGCTGTATCGGGATAGTAGTGGGAAATGAAGGCCAGGGCATCGACCCGGGGCTGCTGTCTGCTGCTGCCGTTAGGGTACGGATTCCGCTGGCCTTGGGAGTTGAGTCTCTCAATGCTGCAGTAGCCTGCGGCATCCTGCTCTATGAGGCAGTGCGGTTCCGCCATCTAGAAGGGACTGCTCTCAGCGGGCCTGCCCCCTAAGTCTGGTCCAAGTTGAGCAGCTGTTCTTCGAAAATGTCCAGCTCGCACATTTCTTCCTCACCCTGCCAGTGTACGCAGGTCGCGCAGCTGATGTTTTCCGGCTCAAACCTGGCAGCTCTAGGTCCCCAGTGCATAGGTGTGTATTCACTGCAGCTTTGGCCGACTGCCTGCATCTCTTCTAGGCTCGGCATCGGTTTCCCCCCATTTCTAAATGCGTCTCCGCAAGGTAGAATCACCCGGTAGTGTATCCATTTGCTTTGTAATTATCCGGGGAGTTCGGCAGTTATCCCACAGTGCAGCCTGATGTTACGGCCTTGTAAATGGGCAGCCTGTATGCTATAATGTATGCATCGAACGGGGATTAACTGGAAGGGTGGGGTCTCCTTGATGCTGACCGCCGAATTCTTTTGGAAGTTGTTCGAAGCCACCGGTTCGATCACCGCTTACTTATTGTATAGGCACTATCGTTCAGTGAAGACCATCATGAACTGAACCTTGGTTAATGAATATCCTTTGATAAAGGCGATGAAGGAGAGGAGTAGCCGGGTTTGACGCCGGCAGGGACAGAGTGCCGCCGACTGAAAGCACTCTGGGCAAGTCGGCCCGGTGAAGTTCGCTTTGGAGCCGTTGGCTGAAGTTTAGTAGGCCGTACCGGAGTATCCGCCGTTAACAGGAGAGGAGTGGGTTTAGAGTCCCATTCCGCTGAGTTGACCTCTCACAGGTTTGGATGGCTGTGGAGGTAAGTAGGATGGTACCGCGCAAGTTGTCTTTCGTTCCTAACGGAAGACAACTTTTTTGTATATACGGATTTGGAAAGGGAGGTCACGTATGCGTGAGCAACTGCAGACGCTAAGAGAGACAGCCTGGCGCCAGATTGCAGAGGCCGGTGATACGAAACAGCTGGACCAGATCAGAGTACGGTATCTGGGCAAGAAGGGCGAGCTCACCGCTCTTTTGCGCAGCATGGGTTCTCTGAGCCCCGAGGAGCGCCCTGTTGTTGGCAAGATGGTTAACCAGCTGCGGGAGGAAATGGAGAAGCTTCTTGAAGAACGCTATGCCAGCCTCGAGGCCGCGGAACTGGCCCGGCGCCTTCAAGCAGAGAAGATAGATATTACCTTGCCTGGACGGAAGCCCGCGAGGGGCCGCAAGCATCCTCTTACTCAGGTCTTGGACGAGATTAAGGCTTTCTTCATAGGTATGGGTTTCCAAGTAGTAGAAGGGCCGGAGGTTGAGTTGGACTACTATAATTTCGAGGCCCTGAACATTCCCCCTGACCATCCCGCCCGTGACATGCAGGATACGTTTTTTATCACCGAAGGCATTCTCTTGAGATCCCAGACATCGCCTGTGCAGATACGGGTGATGGAAAGTCAGCGGCCGCCGGTGCGGATTATCGCCC
>DUMM01000109.1 GCA_012839845.1 Bacillota bacterium
ATGCTTCTCAATGAGGTTTACGATAGTGGGACAAGAGCTGGTAATCCTCGGCTCCTTCTTAGGACGCTCCCGCAAGTAAGCAGCATGGGCTACAGCTACCAGATCTGCGCCGACGGCAGTCTCGGAAACATATTTGAACCCCAGCTTGCGAAGAGCGGTGACCAGACATCCCGGATCAGGCAAATCAAAGGCACAGACGTAAGAAGGCGCAAGACTCACCGCCACAGCCTCTTCCCCAGTCAGTAATGCCTGAACAGTCGGCAGATCGTCTCTAACCCGCTTGGCCTGCCGCGGACAGATACCAATGCAATGGCCATCGAGAATGCACTGTTCCTCCCAAATCTGGGCATGGCCTGTATTAACTCTAATGGCCTTGACCGGGCAACCCCGCACGCATTTGTAGCAGTCCCTACACTCAGTCTCTATTGTGGTCAAGACCCCCACTAGCTCACCCCCAACCTCGGCAAGATCTCCTGCCGGAAGACCTCCTCTACACCATCGACAGAAACAGCTATTACCGGCCCGTCATCGATCCTGACCGACACCTCTCCAGTGCAGTGGTTCATACAGAAAACGCCCTTGAGCTCTACCAACTCCTGCAGCTCCCACCGGCGAATCAAGGCCTGAAATCGGGAAATCACTTCATAGGAGCCTCGGAGATGACAGGAGCTGCCGACACACACAGCGATGGTGAGCATATCAAGCCCTCTTTTCCAAGTTCGTACCTTTTTTCACAACCCCATGATACCATGTGGGCGGGGAAAGCACAATGGGCTAGTGATGGATTTCACAATAAGTTAACTGATTAACTTTCTCTAGAGCCATGTGGTACAATACTTCATGAAATAAAGTCAGCCAAGCTCTTGGTATTGAGAGAGAGGTAACTGCATTGGCAAATTGTAATCAGCAATCTATAGAGGTCAATACAAAGGACTATGTAGTCCAGGCAACCGCCGCCAACGGTCGTGTGCGGGCCCTGGCCGCAGTTGTTACGGGCATCGCCGATGAAATAGCTCGAAGACATGAAATGTGGCCGGTGGCCGCTGCTGCCTTGGGCAGAACCTTGGCTGCTACTGCCATGATAGGAGCCATGCAGAAGGGCAAAGAGAAGGTAACGGTTCAAATCATAGGAGACGGCCCTTTAGAGCAAATAACAGCCGATGGCGACGGTGAAGGCAACCTAAGGGGCTACGTGCAGAATCCCTACGTGGACCTTCCGCTGACGGAGCAGGGAAAGCTGAATGTCGGCGCCGCCGTTGGTAAAGGGCACCTATGGGTGATTAGAGACCTGGGTTTAGGCGAACCGTATCGGGGCGGTGTACCGCTGGTCAGCGGAGAAATTGCCGAGGACTTTGCCAGCTATTTTTCTCAGTCAGAACAGACTCCCTCCGCTGTCGCTTTGGGGGTGTTGACCGGGCCTGACGGCGGCGTAAGGGCAGCCGGCGGTTTGATTATCCAGCTGCTGCCGGAAGCCAGCGAAGGTCTGGCTGTTGTTGTAGAGCAGATGGTCGCGGATTTGCCCTCCGTCAGCGGCTTAATTGACACCGGGAGCACCCCAGAGGACATCATCCAGCGAACCATCGGCGACCTGCAGCCGAAGTATCTCCGCATGCTGCCCCTCCGGTTTACCTGTACGTGCTCTCGGGAAAGGTGTGAATCAGCCCTCATTGCACTGGGGGCAGAGGAGTTGGACAAGCTCATCGAAGAACAAGGAAAAGCCGAGCTGACCTGTCGTTTTTGTCGAGCGCAATACCTTTTCGACAAGGAGGAGTTAAAAAATCTCCAAGCGCGGATAGAGAAAACCAGAACCTGACAGTGCTTCGAAAAGTAATCTAGGACTTTGCTCTTGTTTTGATGCTGAGACGGCTTCCTCAGGGCACCTGGGGCCAGCAAAGCACATATAGTGAACTACGACCAGACAAAAAAAACCTGGACGGAGGTGAAACTATGTATCCGGTGCGATATGACACTCCCCAGGCCCTGGCAGCCTCCATTTATCCGGAGTGGGCCTGTGAACGGTACGGCCTGCTGCGGGAAATCAACAACAAGTTGGACAATATGCAGGCAACCCTAGACAGGGTCTTTCAGTGCACCTGCTGCCGCAGATGTCGGTAGCATCCCTGGAGAGCTGATCACCAGCCATGCCTCCTAAAGGAGGCTTGCGATGAGACCAGGCAATTTCTCCAGGCAGTATCTGCATCTTATAGTCTTCGCTCTAGGCATCAGTCTCTCTTGGGGCAGCTGCACGCTGCGGAAGTCCATGGAAATTCACCGGACCTTGAGCCCCATGGACGTTGATGCCAGCGGAATCGGCACTATACAAAGCTCCCTGTATAGTGTCGATTCCATCGAAGCAGACACCGCCGTGCTGCTGTCCCGCTCCCAACCAGGTGAGGTAGTTCTGGTGCCTTACGAGGTTGTCAAATTCGCCCAAGAAGGCGACATCCTTCGAGCCACCGGCGATCCCTCTCGGCCGTACGAATTGGAGAGAGAAGCAACCTTCAAGGTACGAGAGAACATCGCCGCTCTCCTGGAGAAACTAACCGAAGCAGACTGAAACTCTGGTACAGCGCCCTCAGCTTAGTGCTGGGGGCTGCCCTTTGATTCAATTGGAATCGGTTTCCCGGCGAGAGCAGTCATGGCAGTAACCGTACAAGATCAGGTTAAAGTCGCACACTTCATGGCCGCCGTTTTCCTTCACGTACTGGGACATTGTCTCCAGGATATTTTCACCGTCGTAGTCGATATCCAGCACTTCGCCGCATGCCTTGCAGGCCAAATGAATATGGGGTGCAGGGTTAGCATCATACCGATACATACCTTCCCCGATATCTAGGCGGCGTATGAGACCAAGCTCTTCAAAAGTTTGCAGGGTCTTGTAGACTGTGTTCAAACTGAGACTGGGAAACTCTTGGTGGAGCTCTTCATATATCCGCTCGGCGCAGGGGTGGGTTTTTGTCTGAGCCAGAGTCATATAGATAGCAACCCGCTGAGGAGTTGCCCTAAAACCTGCTTCACGCAGTCTTCTAGTGATCATCACGTACACGAATACATCACTCCCGAGGACTCCGACAATCATTATCCGGACTATTCTCTAGTCTTTTGGGTAAGTTTTTTCAAAAGCTCAGCTACCCGCTGGCGGGCTGCTGCCTCCGCATCCTCATCCCGACTTAAGCTGAACTTAATCTTACTCCCCTCCCCAACGCCAGCAGGAAGAAGAGCCGCGGGCCAGTCAACGGGAACTTCCTGTTCCCCCATGGGCACCAGCAGTACCGCGTACTCGCCTTCGAACCTGTCAAGGGTAGCTATCAGTGTTACTGTTGACATCACTCCACTCCCCCGGCTCTCGCCTCTTCAACTTCCCGACTCTCCTCCGCGAGGACAATCCGGTACGAAGAGCCGTCACTGACCATGATAATAGTACCCGCCAGACTTGTTTGGAAAACCTGGCTGCCTATACTTCTTAGATTGGCCAGCACCTCGGGATGGGGATGACCGTACTGGTTGTCCGCACCTGCCGAAATAACCGCCGTCTCCGGCTGCACAGCTTCCAAGAACATCGGCGTGCTGCTGGTGCGGCTTCCGTGATGGGCTACTTTCAGAATATTCGCTTTAGTTACAAAATTTCCTTCTGCTATCCGCCGTTCCGCTTCGGCCTCAATGTCGCCTGTCAGAAGCATCTTGATTCTGCCGTATGTTAAAGCCAGCACCACTGAGTTGTTGTTGAGGCCCTTGAGAAACGGTTCTTGGG
This sequence comes from Bacillota bacterium, assembly GCA_012839845.1. GTDB lineage: Bacteria > Bacillota > Limnochordia > DTU087 > DTU087 > DTU087. The sequence goes on from DUMM01000109.1 coordinate 3,752, forward strand.
GATTTAACACTACAGCTTCATCAATACCCGGTATGTCCAGCCTATCTCCCGCCCGGGCCAAGCGAAAGGGAATATCTTTTTCATCTATCAAAATCAGCAGATTCTCGTAAGTCCGGCTGGTGTGGATCTGCCCATCAGCTAGAACTTGTCCTACGGGAAAGGCTTCCAGCACGGAAATCAAGCCCCCGATATGGTCTTGATGGGGATGGGTTATAACCACTGTATCCAATGACTTGATCCCCAAGCTCCGCAGATAAGGCACAACAACCTGGGTTCCCGCCCGGGTATCCCCGGCATCCACCAAAATATTGGCTCCTACAGGCGTCTGGATGAGAATAGAATCACCTTGACCGACATTGAGGAAATGAATGATGAGCTCATCTGCATGGGCCCATGCAGCAGCAGCCAGGATCAGCAGCGCTGTCATCACCAGCGCCCTGTAATGCTTAGTCAACTTCCCGACTGTATACATACCACGGCCCTCCCTGTTCTTACAACATCTTTGCCTCTAGTTTGCCTCTAGGTGCCGTTAATCCTGCCTAAAGCTGAGTCTCCCGCAGGCTGGCATCCCTGAAAAATCTCAGCGGTCAGCCTTTCGGCTAAGCGGTCAAGTCCGGCAAAGTCTATGTTGGGCTCGTAATGCTTTTCCAGCTCTTTGTGCCCTTCCCTGGCCTTGGCGATAAAACTTATGGCTGTGTTCAGAAGCTGGTGGAACGTCTGGCGGTCGATTTCCAGCTCACCGTGATGGCTGTGGACTTTACCGGCATCCAAACCGTGGTCGAGGTTGATGACGGGGACTGTTCTATCAATGGAAAGGGGGAACAGCTCTGTACTAGTAGCCACCAGGACATCCAGCTGAGGAATAAAGACATGCTGCAGCTTAGCTGGGTCCACAGGGTCGTGATAAATCTCTACTCCCCAACCCCGTTCTGCGGCTGCATCGGCCAGTTTTCTCAACAAGGTAGACTTGCCGGTTCCCGGCTGTCCGCTGACAACCACAACCCTGGTATCGGCTCCGATCAGAGATTCTACATAGGTGATGGGCCCATCAGGGGTCAAAGCTGAGATAAACAAATGCCGCTGCCTGCCGGGTTTACGGGCCACCGGCGAAAAGCCCAGAATCTCTTTACACAGGCGCTCTGATTCCTGATTGACCCACCCCCAATCTTGCATTTCCTTGATTTTGTCTTCAAGATTCTCGTAAAGCAGACGAGCTGCCTTGAGATAGCGGTAAGCGCTGCGGAAGCGGCGGCCGCCTTCTAGGCTGGCTGCTTTAATCTCTTGGGAATGCTCTCGCAAACCGGCGGTGTCTAGATACGTTCCCAAGTTGATGATCTCATCCACCACCCCGGGAAACGCGGGCTCATAGATGTGGGGCGCCGTACCGTCCAGCAGCGCCGTCTGCGCTGCTGGGATTACAAGCCCATCCAAAGATGCGGGATCCGATGAGCAGTGGTGAAATTCTACATCTAAGCCTTTGGAGACTGCCTCATCGCTTATCCTCCGCATTAGAGTCGACTTGCCTGTTCCCGGTCCACCCTTTAGTATGTAGACCCGCTTGATCTCTGGACCGGCAATGTAGTCAAAAAAGGAATAGAAACCCACACCGGTATTACTGGCTGGAAAGACCCGTTTAATCCGCCCTCCCTGGTTCATCTGCGCATTTCCTCCTATGCAGTTGGCTGTCCTGCCGGTAAAGACGGAACTTCAGTACTCTTATCCTATGTCTCTTGCGGAGAAATGTTGCAAAAGGAAAAGGGCGGCAGCATCCGCCCCCTTGTGCCTTTTGACATGAAACCTATTCCATCTTTACCAAAGTGTCCCTTATGCTTCCCCATCCAGATACTGATCCAACTTAGCAGCGATGACCTGCTTGGGTACCGCACCTACAATCTTATCTACCGGCTCGCCGTTTTTGAATATCATCAAAGTGGGGATGCTCATGATACCGTACTTCATGGCCGTTGCGTGGTTCTCGTCGACGTTTAGTTTGGCGATGGTCGCTTTACCCGCATATTCCTGTGCCAAATCCTCGACTATCGGGCCTATCATACGGCAGGGCCCGCACCACGGCGCCCAGAAATCCACCAGCACTACGCCGGGCTGTTCCAATACACTGGCCTCGAAGGTAGCATCAGACAGCTGCTGAACCACAATCTCAACCTCCCTTGGTAATTAGCTTTCCGCCGACCTCAGCACACCGCAGATCTTCAACTGCTGTACCTGTCTGTCGTTATTTCGGTTATATTATACCTCAAGTTCGCTCTTGCTGTCAACAGCGAACAGACTAATCGGTGCGCATTTCAGCTGTTTCCTCCTGGGGCGGTTTTCATCTGCCTCCCATTTCCACTTGCCGCTGGACTTGTCCAGCCCGAGCCTTCCCTTCAGGCAAGAGTCTCAGCGCCAGCCAGCTCCCCAAAAGACCAACGGCACCGGTGGATAGAAATCCTCCGGTCAATCCCGATACATCACCTATTATACCCGCTGCAATCGGTCCGCCAAACATGCCCAAGGAGTAGACAGCTTGAAAGAAGCCCATGGCCGTAGCCCTTTTTTCGTCCTCGACAGCCTGGATGCTCATACCCATCAACACCGGAAGGATGACACCCCGTCCCAGGCTTCCAACTGCCTGGGTGATATAAAGCTGCTGCAGAGTCCTGGAAAAGGGCACTGCAGCAGCAGCTAAGGCGCCCAATATGAAGCCGAGGACTATCGTTCGCTTTGTACCGAATCTCGCCGCAATTCCCCAGCTGCTAGCCAGGGAACCCAGCGCCATAGGCAGAGTTGACCAAAAGGTCAGCAAACTCAGCTCTGAAGCAGCAGCACCTAACCGCTCAGCGTATATAGGCGTGAAACCGTACATTGTAGCAAAGGTCATGTACTGCACGAGAACTGCCAGACCGGAGACAATCAAGAGATCTTTTTGCCCTATGACCGCCAGCAGCTGGGATATCTGGCGCGGTTCCCGCTTCACCTGCCTAGTTTCCTGCAGGCGCAAGCTGAGCAGCAAACCAGCCAAGCCGCAAACCGCCCCCATAATAAAGGGAACCTGCCAGCCCAAAAGTTCCGCTAGGTATCCGCCGATGTAGGTGGCTAAAATCTGGCCCAAATTGGTGTAAAACATGGCCAAGCCCATAGCCTTGGACGCATCTTGGCTGGGGAAATAACTGGAGAACAAAACCGTAAAGGCGACCCAAGTGGCAGCTGCTGCCCCGGCCATGGCTCTACCCACCAGCATAGAAGCCACACTGGGCCAGAGCCCCATCAGCAGGCCGGAAATCAAGGTTAGAACCATGCCGAGGACGATAAACCATCTTCTTCTGCCGAGCCCGTCAGACACCAGGCCCAAAGGGATCCGCAGCACCATCTGAACTAGACCGTAAGATCCCACCACCAGTCCCACCATCTTTAACGAACCGCCGAGGTGGGTGACGTAGCTGGGAAGAATGGGTACGTAAACGTACAGAGAAAACCAAAAAATGATGATGACTAAGCCGAATAAAGCCATGGTTTGTTTCAGTGCCTCCTTCCAGTCTCATGTAGAATATTAACTGTCTCCTGGTGTTTACCTGCCCCCTGCAACTTTTTCTCAAATGGGCAGGATGTTTCCGCTGTCTCGGGAAGTATATGAAATATGTATAAGCACTGTATAAAATTTGTCCACAGAGTTATCCACAGCTGTTGATAACTTTTCATTCAATTCACAGCAAGGGGCACTGCAATGCGGTTGGAGATCCGGGGTATAGAAAAGCTCAGCTGGAGAGAAAGACAAGTAGTGGCCCTTAAGGAGTCGGGCCATTCTGCCGAAGCTATAGCCCAGCGGCTGGGAATCAGCGAAGGTACCGTGGCCACCCTGTACAACCGGGCCCGCAAGAAAGGCTACGAGGTTGTGCTGATTATTGAAGGGGATCCTTTGGGAATTAGCGGAGACGCTGACCAAGGTCAAGATCTCGAATAGACCTGACCCGGATCAAGCCGATCCTGGACCTTGACAGCGGAGAGATGTTGGGCGTACACTAAAGACAAATCAAATATATCAAGTAAGTCTTCGGGGCTAGGTGAGAAGGGCACACCCTTCAATTCCTGACCGGCGGTGATCCCTGCGTGGGTAAGCCCGCGAGCCTTATGGTTGATCCGGTGAGATTCCGGAGCCGACAGTATAGTCTGGATGGGAGAAGACGCAAGGACATATGATACGTCACTGCGGCCTCGGAGAGATCTCCGAGGCCTTCTCGATGTATGCCCTTGCCCCTGAAGGCCGAAAAAGAAAGGTGAGGGTGGATGAACAGTGTAAGACGAATGACCATCTTGGCACTACTGTCCGCGATCAGTTTTCTCCTGATGTTCGCTTTGGAGTTTCCTCTGCCCGGCTTTCCGCCGTATCTCAAGTACGATCCGTCTGATGTCTGCGGCTTACTGGCGGCTTTCTCCTTTGGACCGGCGGCTGGATTTACGGTGGAGTTGATAAAAAGCATCCTGTTTTTCCTCTCAGGCAAGGCGGCAGAGGGATTGGTGGGAGCATCAGCGGCACTGGTGGCCGGCGGCACCTTAGTGGTAGCTGCAGGCAAGACCTATGCCTTAGGCAAACGTCCGCTGGTTCTGTCACTGCTGGTGGGGACCGTTTCCATGACCGTCGTCATGGTAACCTCCAATTATTTCGTTTTCTTACCTCTATACGGGCTTCCCACCCACCAGATCACTATGCCCTTGATAATCGCCATGATGGGGTTTAACCTGGTTAAGGGAGTCCTCACTTCCATCTTGACCATGGTTGTCTACCAAAGCTTGAAAAGCAAGATAGTGAGTCTGAAGAGAGCAGAAAACCAGGTATAGGCAGGCCAAAAGGCGAAAGGCGGGTACCGGTTCCCGGAGAATCAGTACCCGCCCTCGTTCTTCATCCTAACCTCCTGCAGCTAGCGCTTAATCAGCCTTCCAGCGCCGACAAAACTGCTCTCCCAATAGTCACCGCCGAGGCGGACCGTAGTCAGTACCACCTTCCCCCGGCTTTGAGAGGCAGTTACCATCTCCAAGAGATTGCCCCGTCGACCGGCATATAACGCGACACCGTTAATACCTCTGCCCTCGGTCCCAAAAAATAGCAAATCGCCGGGCCGCAGCTCATCGACGGTCAAGGGTCGAACATTCCATGAGTACAGGGTTTCACTGCTGGCATCCTTCACCAGTACTTCCCGAGAGCCGACCACGGAGACCAGCTGCAGTTCCGGATACACGGCCCTATAAGCATTGATCACCAAACCTGAAGCATCGATACCTGCCTGAACGCCGGGTTCCGCACCCTGCTCCAGTTTGGCTATGTATTGAGATACTGTGTCCTGACCTCCGTAAAGGTAGGCAACCCCCTGATGCGGCTCTCCCTCAAACCAGTACTGCACTGTGGCGTATTCCAAAGCCTCTGCCAAAGCCTTTTCTGCTTCAGCATCGGAAAAAGCCGCTGCCGCCGCTGACCACATCATCAGACACCCGCTGGTCAGCAAGATTACGACCAGCATCTGCCAGCTGGCCTGCCCACTCCGTGGTAAGCTTGTCCTCATCTTTCCTCTCTCCCTTCGAAAAGCAGTTTGGGTCTTATATGTATTTTCCCGCCTTCGCCCTCTTATTCCTTTCTGCCGTCTGGACTGCAAAGAGAGCGCCCCTGTTCCCCAGAACAGAAGCGCTCACTCTTCGGGCAGATGTCTAAGGACCAAGTTCTCGGCTCAGGAGTTAGTCGAAAAGGAAGATGATGATCAATACTATGATGATGATCCAAATAATGGGGGAATCAAAGAAGTCTCGGCAGCGACGCCTTCCCATGCCCATGCTCCTTTCTTGAATTGTAATCGCGCGGCCAGCAGCTCCGGAGCTCAAGACCCGCTCCCTAGTGACTTATTACAATATACGTCCCCCACCAGTCACCGCAACGGGAAGGCGATCCCAATTGAGGGAACGGTTCTCCAAAAACAAGAACCCCCCATCTTCACCAGGGGGGAGTTCAAGGAGTACCCTCACTTGCCGCTTAACCCTCTTTGTGCCGACCGCCGGCGCAGTACTTCTCATAGGCTTCGCTGAAAAGCTGCAGATGCAGTTCCTCATCCATGACGATGCGGGCCAGGATCTCCTTGATGTATCGGTCGTCGATCAGCTCAATGTGCCGGCGATAGGTCTCAATGGCAGTCTGTTCTGCATGAATATCGCTCCTCAGCTGTTCACAGGGACAGCCGGATAGATAAGGCACATAGGTTGCGTTCCAGAACAAACCTTGACCATCCATGTACATGGGCGGCTGGCCGAGAAGCTTGATGAGCTCTGCCAGAATTTCCATATGATGCATTTCTACGATTGCCACATCTTCCAGCATTTGGGCAACATCGGCCAGTTCCTCCGGCATGTCAAAGTGGTGGAACAGGTATTGAGTGATGGCAGTCATCTCACTGACTATCCCGGCATAGTCATCCAACAGCAGCCGGGCGTATTCTGGATTAGGGCCTTCCACCTGGACCGCCGGATACGGATCGGGAATTGTGGGAATAGTCAAAGGCCGTTCGCCGCTTCCCTCCCGCTTTCGTCTGTCTCTGTAATACCTCCCTCTCTCCTGGCGGCTGCAAAGAAGCGATTCCAAATAGTTTAGATGCCGCATTTCATCTCTAGCAATATCTTCGATGGAATGGGCGATAGCCCGACAGGGAGCAATATCCGCCATCCGGCGGTAAAAACCGACCGCATCAGCCTCATCCTGGGCTGCCTCAGCAACCATTTCCCAGAACCGTTCGTGCACAGGAATCACCTCCACCCCATTCTATTCCTGTGCATAGGAAAGTGGTCCTAGAGCCGAAGAAAAAACCATATCTATTGGTGGTGCATATGGTACATGCCAGCTATAGCTTCCTTGAGGCGGCGTGCCGAAAGGTCAACACCCAAGGGCAGCTTCCTCAATGCCGTCAGTGAATCGCCTGCCTCCATCCGGCTGACAACCAGATCCAGCTCATCTTCTGTGAGCTTCCTCAGCCCCGCTCCCTTCCAACTAGTCGGCAAGCCCATCCTGCTGTAGAATGAAATCAGCTCCTTGTCGGCAACCCCACCATCACCATTTCTAAGACTTTCCTGCAGAAGAATTCCAAGAGTGACTACCTCGCCGTGGAGCAAAGCATGGGAAAGCGGCAGCGCGCTAAAGGCATTGTAGAAGGCATGGGCTACCGCAAAACGGGCTGCATCGCCGGCCATCCCGCTCAACATGCCGGTGACGGCAATACAGACATCAATCACCGCATCAAGCTCGGGTCCGGCCTTATTTGCCTTACACTGTTCTACGGCCTTTTCGCCGTTATCTGACAAGATCTCATAAGCTGTCTTTGCCAGATCCAGTGTGCTTCTCAAGAAGCAGTCGGCTTTGACATCCAAGGCTTGTCTAACAAAACTAGGCTCAAACCACTTGGCGATACTGTCCCCAATCCCCGCGACTAGATACCGCACCGGCGCCTTCATGATCACTTCAGTGTCGGCGATAACTGCCTTGGGTGAGCGGGACAGCCACTCTTCAGCTGTAACTGCACCACATTCGTCGTACATTACAGATAACGGCGTCCAGGCAGCACAAGTGGCAGCAATGGTAGGAACTGTGATAATAGGAAGCCCCAAATCATGTGCGATTTTTTTGGACGCATCTATGACCGTTCCCCCACCGATGCCTATCACCAGATCTGCCGCAAAATCTCCTGCTTGGATCAGGGCTTTTTTAATATGGACCATTGAACAAAAACCTTTATAGATGACTACGCGGTAGTCCAGCCCCGCAGCTGCTAAACTAGCCTCGACTTTGCCCTGCACCGCGCTGAATGCCCTTTCTCCAGCTACAACCAATGCCCGGGTGCCGTACTCCTTGGCTGCGTCGCCCAGTTGATTGAGCACGCCAAAACCCCGTATGTACCGGGGACTTTCCATGACTTCCACTGGCAATCACACTCCGTCAAGTATGCCGCATAATACACTGATCCATTTGCTCTTACTTGCTCAGCTCTATCAGCCGTTTGGTTATCAGCTGCGGTCTGGTTATAGCAGACCCGACTACCACGGCCCAGACGCCGATCTCAAAGCAGCTCCTAATATGGTGCGGCTCCCAAATTCTCCCCTCTGCTATAACGGGGGCAGGTGAGACCGCTTTAACGATTTGCTCGAACAGAGAAAGGTCCGGGTTGTATGGATCCGCCTGCAAATTGTCTTCAGTATAGCCCACTAAGGTAGTTGCGATCATATCAGCCCCATACTCCAGTGCTTTGCGAGCTTCTTCCGGGTTGCTGACATCAGCCAGAATCGGGATTGACCAGCGCTCCCGTATAGAGCCGATAAACTCCTGCAGGCTGCAGCCGTCGGGGCGTCTGCGCAGCGTCGCATCAACTGCAACGGCATCGGCCCCGGCTTCTACAACCTCTTCTACTTCCAGCAGAGTTGGAGTTATGAACACGGGCGAATTGGGATAAACCCGCTTCTTTAACCCTATTATGGGCACCTCCACTGCCCTGCGTATAGCCCTAATGTCTTCGCCTCCATTTGCTCGAATGGCCGCCGCCCCGCCGCAGCATGCCGCCCTCGCCATTGCAGCCATGATCTCCGACCCGTGCAGCGGCTCATCCTCCAATGCTTGACAAGAAACTATAAGCTTACCGCGAATTTGATCTAACAAGTGCTGAGAGTTCAGCCTTCAACCCTCCCCGTTCTATCTCAACCTTACTTATGTATCTATCCTCAACCTGAGGCCGATCTCCTCTTGGTCATAGAAATTTTATACACAGCCGCTTCCCCATCTCCCCCACGTCACAGCTTTCCCAAAAACAAGAATCGGGTGAGGGCCTCTCAGCAACCCTTCACCCGACGGCAGTTTGCACTAACACGTAACGCTAAATCACCTTGCCGGGATTAAGAATGTGCTTGGGATCAAAGACCTCTTTGATCTGCCGCTGCAAAGCGATTAAGGTATCACCCAGGTCTCGCAATAGGTAGGAGCGCTTGGCAATGCCGATGCCGTGCTCTCCGGAAACCTGACCTCCCAGCTCGCTGCCCTTGGCGTAAAGCTTGTCCATGATTTCTTCCATCTTGGCTTTCCACATCTCTCTATCCATGTCGTCCCGCAGAATGTAGACGTGCATGTTGCCGTCGCCGGCATGGCCGAAGCTCCGGATCCTTATCCCGTATTCCTTCTCCAGCTCCTTGGTATACCGGATAAACACAGCGATTTTGTCTCTAGGAACAACCACGTCTACCTCGTCCATCTCGCTCTCTGCCTTCAGTGCCTCAAGGAAAGCTCCCCGGGCATCCCAAAGGCCGCCCTGCCGTTCGGGAGTATCGGCGATTAATACATCTTCTGCGCCCGACTCCAGGCAGATGTCCCCCACCGTCTCATAGATTTCCTCCAATTGAACCAGGCTGTTGCCGTCAAACCGCAGCAAGAGATAGGCAGGGGCCGTCTTGTGGGGAAACGCCTTGCCTAGGTATTTCTCTGCACTGAGGATTACATCCCGTTCCATAAACTCAACTGCCTGGGGTATGATCCGGCTGCGGATAATCTTCGGCACAGTCTCAATGGCTTGTTCCAGAGAGGGGAAAGGCACCAATAGGGATAACACCTTGCGGGGCAAAGGCAGCAGCTTGACGATGATCTTGGTGATAATCCCCAAGGTCCCCTCAGAGCCGATCATAAGATGGAGCAAGCTGTAGCCCGAGGAGTTCTTGGCAACCTTACCTCCCAGCTGGATTATGTCCCCATTGGGAAGCACTACCTCCAAGCCGGTCACATGGTCCCGGGTAACTCCGTATTTTACTGCCCGCATGCCGCCGGCGTTGGTAGCTACATTCCCGCCGATGGTAGCGCTTTTCTCCCCCGGGTCCGGTGCGTAGAGAAAGCCCATCTTTTCTACGGTTTCCTGGAAATCCAGCAGAATAACCCCCGGTTCTACTGTGGCCATCAGGTTATCTGTATCGATCTCCAAGATCCTATTTAGCCGAGCCGTAGACAACAAGATGCCTCCGTATATGGGCACACAGCCTCCCACCAGGCCGGTACCGGAACCCCGGACAGTCACTGGGATATGTCGGTTATAGGCGTGCCGCATGATTGCCGAAATGGCCTCGGCGCTGTCTGGCTCCACTACAACTTCGGGGAAAGCTCGTGCCTCACCCAGCTCATCATGGGCGTAGTCCTCCAGGATGGCATCACCTACGTAAATATGTTCACTGCCCACAATGCTTGTTAGGAATTCAATATCGGCATCAACCAGCTTGGAATACTGCATCGAAGCTTCCCCCTTTCTTTATCGCTTCTATAAGGGCCGGCACAATTTCGTACAGATCGCCTACCAGACCGTAGTGGGCTGTGTCGAAAATGGGTGCATGAGGATCGGTGTTAATGGCGAATATCACTTCCGAACCCCGCATACCCGCGACATGCTGAATGGCGCCAGATATGCCGCAGGCAATGTACAGCTTCGGCCGCACTGTTCTGCCGCTCATTCCTATCTGCTGTGTATAGTCAGCCCAGCCCTGCTCTACCAAGGGCCGGGTCACCCCGACGACGCCCCCCAAGAGCCCGGCCAATTCCCCTAAGAGCTCCAAACCCTCAGGCTTGCCGATTCCTCTTCCTGCAGCAACGATAACCTCCGCGTCGGTAATGGAACTTGCCGCTTCGTGAGGCTTGAACCCCAGGATCTCGATCCCCGACTGCAGGAATCTCTCATCCACCGGGCAGCGGACGACTTCACCGTGAGGGTTGCTTATCCTCTCAGCCGCAGGCATGACTTTGTACCTTACGGTTGCCATCTGAGGCCGATGGCGGGGAGTTACTATCTGGGCCATCACATCGCCTCCAAAGGCCGGCCGGGTCTGCACCAAGTCCCCATTGGGCTTCACATCCAGTAAGGTACAGTCAGCGGTCAGACCAGTCCTCAGGCGAGCCGCTACCCGAGGAGCTAGAGACCGACCTACAGGTGTTGCGCCCATCAGAATAATATTGGGTTTAATCTGGTCGATCAACTCCACCATCAGGGACGTATAAGGCTCAATACGAAAACGCTCAAGAAGGGGATGATCGTAAAGATACACCCGGTCCACTCCGTAATACAAAAGGTCTTCAGCTTGTGAGGATAGGTTGCTGCCGGCAAGGTACACACACACTTGCTCGCCCAGTTTCCCGGCCAGCTCCAGTCCCTTGCCGATCAGCTCGTAAGTTACCGGCTGTACGCTGCCCTGCCGCTGTTCCGCGAAGACCAAGACGCCTTTGTACTGCTCCTTATCCACGGTACTGACAGGCTCCGACTTTTCCAACCAGATGGCGCTGACCGGACAGGCCTTGACACACACCCGGCAGAGGCGGCAGGATTCGGTAAATACTACAGCATCATCCCGTATTTCGACCCCATTGAAAGGACAAGCTTCAACACACTGACCACATAGTATGCAAAGTTCCTGGTCCACCCGCATGCGGCTCATACAAACTTCAGCTCCTTCAGCTTATGATAGAAGCGGCGGCCGAGCTCCTCCGGCGAACCTTCCCACATTTCCTTGTCCCGCCCTCGGGGGGGCGGAAAGATCCGCTCAACTTGAGTGGGAGAACCGCTGAGGCCAAAATAGGCAGCATTGGCCCCGGATAGCGCTTTGCTGTCCCAGATGGTGATCTTCTTGCCCCGGGTGGCTTTCTTAAGTTTGTATGACGGCAGCCTGGGCTCATTGACCTCTTTAGTACAGGTCAACAGGCACGGCAGTTTGATCTTCAGAGTCTCGATGCCGTCCCCCATATCTGTGTCCACAATTATGCCGTCGCCTGCCAGCTCGTGAATCTTGGTCACATATGAAGCATGGGGCAGGCTCAACAGCTCAGCAATGCCGGGTCCTACCTGTGCGGTATCGCCGTCGGTAGTCTGCATACCGCAGAAGATCAGATCAAACGGCGGCAGACGGCGAATGGCTTCCGAAAGGGTGTAAGACGTAGCCAGAGTGTCTGCACCGGCAAATGCCCGATCGGATAGCAGATACCCCTCATCTGCCCCCAGAGTATACGCTTCCCGGATAACCGCCGCAGCCTGGGGCGGACCCATGGAGATTACAGTGACCGTTCCGCCGTACTGCTCTTTCAGCCTTACTGCCGCTTCCAGGGCATAGGCGTCGTACACATTTAGCTTGGATTCTACTCCTTCCCGTTTGAGGATGCCCTTTTCCTCATCGATTTCTACTTCAGTACCTTCGGGTACTTGTTTGATGCAGACAATAAAATGCACCTCACCGCCCCCCACTTTTGCATCTATCATTTACCACATCCCCGCCTAATTCGAACCCATCCAACGGGCGGCGGACTTCAACTATACCGACTGTTTCTTCCTGTTGGGCTAAGATCCCTGCAAAAAGTCAACACAAACAAACAGATCAAACATAATACCAAACATCATGTCGCTCTTGATCAGCCTTTCAGGGCACCGGCGGTAAGGCCTGAGATAAACTGGCGGGACATGGCCAGGTATAGCACCAACAGGGGTACGCTGGCTATGACCATACCTGCAAAGAGCATCCCCCAATCGGTCATAAACTGGCCAAAGAAGATGGTCATCCCGAGGGGAATAGTCTTCAAGTGATCTGACTGGATGAAAAGCAGAGGGAAAAAGAAATCGTTCCACCAGGGCACGAAGTTGACTATGGTCACAGTGGCCAGTCCCGGCCGCACCAGAGGCAGCATAATGCGGTAGAAAATCTGAAGCTCACTGCAGCCGTCGATACGGGCTGAGTACTCCAAATCCTTGGGTATTGTCCTGAAGAAACCGGTCAGCAAAAAGACCGACATAGGCATGCCGCTGGCCGCGTAAGTGAGAATCAAGGACCAGTGGGTGTTCAACAAGTTCAAGTCCCGCATCAGCAGGAACAGGGGGAGAATTCCCAAGCGAATGGGGATCATGATCCCTGCCAAGAAAAACATATAAAAGAAGCTGCTCAAGCGAAACTGATAGCGGCTGAGGGCATAGGCCGCCAGTGAAGAGCAGGTCAAGACCAGGACTGTGGAGACCAAGGTGACGCTTACGCTGTTCAAAAAGTAAGTGTTGAAATGAGCTCTTTGCCAGACCTTGACAAAAGTCTCAAGACTCCACACCTTAGGCAGACCGAAGGGATCCATGAATATCTCCCTCGTGGGCTTGAAGGCGGTAATGATCATAAGGAATATTGGATAGACAAATATGAAGGCTAGGATGATGAGTAAGAGGTAGATGGCTCCCTCTACCAGCCAGCGCTTAAATACCGTTGACCTGTTGTGCATCATGAACTCTCCCCATTTCATCTAGGCATCAATACTCCACTTCACTGTGCTGGATCAGGCGGACACCAAAGTAAGAAACAGCGGCTACGATAAGGAACATCAAGATAGCGATGGCGGATGCAATTCCGATCTGACCGGGTTCTCCACCGGTGGTGGAATCGCCGAAGGCAGTCCGATAGAAGAAAGTACCCAGAATATCTGTCGAATAGTACGGGTTGCCGCTGGATCCCTGCATGACAAACACCAGCTCAAAGGTATTGAAAATCCAGATAAAGGTCAGGATAGTCACCATGCCGATGGTGGGCATAACCAAGGGCAGTGTGATGTATCTGAATACCTGCCAGCCGTTGGCCCCATCCACCCTAGCCGCCTCGTGGAACTCCTCAGAAATTCCCTGAAGTCCGGCCTTGAACACCAGAATGGGAAACCCCAGCCACCGCCAGGCGTTGACCATGATCACGGTGTAAAGAGCAGTCTCCGTCTGACCAAGCCAAGGCTGTGCCCAATGGCCTAGGCCCACAAGCCGCAGCGCTTTGTTAAAAGCGCCCCAAGTGGGATTGAGCAGCAGAAGCCAGAGAAAACCGACAACGGCCATAGACAGCGTGTAAGGCATGAAAAACAGTGTTTGCAAAAGGCCGTAGCCTTTCCGCTGTCTCGTAAAAAGCACAGCGAGGAAAAGACCTAAGGTGCTTTGCAGCACAAAGGTGATGATGAAAAACACGGTGTTGTGCTTTAGTGCATTCCAAAACCTAATGTTATACGGTGCCTGCCGCAAAACTGTTCGGAAATTATCCAGACCGCTGAAAGCCCCTCTGACCAATCCGTCCCAGGAAAACAAACTAAAACCCAGGGCGGAGGTCAGGGGATATACCATGAATACAGCATATAAAACCAGGCCGGGAAGCAGGAAAAAAACGTAAATGTGTTTCTGAAACCAGCGGCTCACCAAAGGATTCACTCTCCTGAGAATCCGGTAGGAAAAGTCTCAGCCAGCCGAGGCTTTTCCTACCGGAGATCATCAAATTATTTCTGGAAGGGCTCGTACCAAGTCTCAAGTCCCGCCTGAATATTGGCCAGTGCCTCATCTACGGTGATCTCTCCAGCGAAGACCCCCTGGAGCTCATTTTGCAGTAAGGTCGACCCGCTGGGCTGGCCGTACCGGAAAGCTGTCAGCATCAGATAGGGTGTTGCGCACTCCTCCATCAATACCACTACCTCTGCCAGAAGCTCACTATCAGGCTCAGCTCCCGGCACAGCGGAGAGCTGCTGGAGGGTATTGGTGAACATTGTGCCGTATTCCTTGGTTGCCAAGAAACAGTTGAGTCCGTATAATTGTGTAAAATTGGTTTCCCCATGAAATAAAAGAAGCCATTTCTTGTGTCCCTCGGTTAGAAT
>DUMM01000110.1 GCA_012839845.1 Bacillota bacterium
ATCTTGCATCAATACTACGAAACGACTTGACTGAGGTTTACCAGGAGCCGTGTACGAGGCCCGTACGCACGGTTCTGTGAGAGGGACAGCGCTAGAAATGATCAGCTAGCGCTGCCCTACTCGATCTGTGTCAAGTACAGCTGTTGCTAACTGTTAACTTCTGAGTTCGACAATGCGTCTAACGTCGGCTACTATTTCGTCGATATCTCTTCCAGCAGCGCGGATCACTGGGGCGTCAGTAGGCCTATCCTGCACGCCCATCAGGTTGTCATCCATGCCGCTGACAACTACGGCTGCTGCCTGCTCACATCCTTCACTCAGGTCTTGGACCTGGTAGCCCATTTCTTCCAATGCCCGCCTAACGCCACTTATTTGGTCATCGACGGCGATAATAGGCTGTACGTCCGTATTGATCACCTCCCTGGGAGCACAGCATCTGTAGTGTCTCCCCGGGAGCCTTCACTAATGCATCCTGTTCCATTCTTCTTTTCTGCCGATGATTCGACCCACCTGTGCCAGTTGCTCCAGGCCTAGCAGTGCTTGGGTTTATGACCCGCAGTGCTGCTGTCTTCACGCAGAGGTTCGATTAATACTAACCGCAGCAGATTCGGTATCGGCAGGTCTCTACCTCCGGCGCCGTAACCTGTCTCCAGAATGCGCCCCGCAGGCATCGGGCCATAGGAGCTGGCAAGGGATGTGAGCAGGGCAGCTCCAGTAGGAGTGGTTAACTCTGCCTCTATCCCCCGGGAATACGTAGGCACTCCTTTGAGAAGGTTTAGAGTTGCCGGCGCCGGTACCGGCAGTATACCGCGAGCACTCTTAATGAATCCGGTCCCCAGCTGAACTGGAGATGCGTGGATCTCAGCGGTTCCCAGGTAATGGAATCCCGCCACAGCGCACACCACATCAACTATAGTATCGATTGCCCCAACTTCATGAAAGTGAACATTGTCAATAGTAGTCCCATGGGCTTCTGCTTCTGCCGCTGCCAGCCGCCTGATAATCTCCGCAGCCTTGCTGCTGACAGACGGTTCAAACCCTGCCGCGTCTATAATTTCAAGGATATCGTGCAGGTATCTGTGACCGTGCTGCTCTGGATAGGACACCTCTACATAGATGCCTGCTATCCCGTGTTTTGTCACTGAGCTGACCTTGAGTTCGACAGCTGTCAGCCCCATGGATGTGACAGCATCTTGAAATACCTGGAGCGGAACGCCTGCATCCAGTAAAGCCCCCAGCAGCATGTTCCCGCTGATACCTGAAAAACAGTCCAAGTAAGCCCACATTGGCTGCGCGAAGCCCCTGCATTTCTCGCCTGGAGACCAGGGACCTCTCATCCTCCTCCTCAGAGACGTTAAATGCTGCAGATAAAACGGGCCGCTGCACACGCCCTGCGGAACAACCGCATTGTTCCACGTGGAACATTACGTACCTCTACTGCTGACCCCAAACACTAGATGTTCCACGTGGAACATTCTTCCTCCTTCGACTACCCGAACGGCGAAATGTTCCACGTGGAACATCACCTCGCTCCCACGTTTCCCATCCCACGAACACAGCTGCCCATTCCACCAAGGCAGCCGCCTTTTTTTCACCGCAAACCAGCTGTCAATTCTTCCCTACATCCCAGCTTTAAGACAAGTGCCTGCGCCCTCTGCGCACAACACCCCTACTGCGGACTCCCAACACTCCACATCAGGCAGCAATCCGCAGTTTTGTGTTCCCCTACTAGTCGCAGCATGCTCTTCTTACCGCCGGGCTCTAGTCCGAGAGAACCTGCCCGCCGATAACCTCCAGGATCCGATTTAGCTCATCTGTGGAATAGTATTCCACCTCGATTCTGCCTCTACCCTCTCTATCTTTGATCCTCACCCGTGTGCCCAAGAGCTCCTGCAGCCGCTCTTCAACCTCGCGCAGCAGCGGACTTTCCCCTTGGTGCACTGCGGACCGCTTTGATTTCTGTCCCTTGTTCTTCTTCCGCTCTAGGAACTCTTCCAACTGTCTTACCGACCAACCCTCTTCCACACACAGGCGGGCCACTTCCTCCGCTTGTCCGGCTTCCAGCGCTGCCAGAGCCTTAGCGTGTCCCGCACTCAGGCGGCCTTCTGCAATCCACGCCTTCACCGCTGCGGGCAACCGCAGCAAGCGCAGCCGATTGGCAACGGTAGGCCGACCCTTACCCACTGCTTGGGCTACTTCTTCCTGCGTGAGGTTGAACTCTCGCATGAGTACAGCATAGGCCTCAGCTTCTTCGAGGGGATTGAGATCTTCCCTCTGCAGATTCTCAATTAGTGCAATTTCCATGACATCCCGATCCGTAAGCTGACGTACCACGGCGGGAATCTCAGCTAACCCCGCCATCTGAGCCGCCCGCCATCTCCGCTCCCCCGCTACCAGTTCGAAGACGCCATCCTTCTCCCTCACCGTTATCGGCTGCAAGACTCCCTTTTCCCTTATGGAAGCCGCCAACTCAGTCAAGGTTTCTTCATCGAACTGGTGCCGGGGCTGATACGGATTAGGCCGGATCGCACTTACCGGAATTCTCCTGATCTCCTCACGGTGCTCCTCCTCGGCCTGCGGAATTAGTGCTCTCAGACCCCTCCCCAATGCCGGCCTGTTCATGCCCCCAACACCTCCTTCGCCAGTTCCCTGTAAGCTTCAGCGCCGCGGCATTTGGGATCGTAGAGGATTATCGGCTGGCCGTGACTTGGAGCCTCACTCAACCTAACATTTCTCGGTATAATCGTGTTAAAGACCTTCTCGCCAAAGAAGCGCCTCACTTCATCAACAACCTGCTCCGAAAGATTTGTCCGGGCATCATACATAGTCATCAGCACGCCAGCTATCTCAAGGTTGGGGTTTAGGTGCTGCCGAACCAGGTTGAAAGTGCTCATCAACTGTCCCACGCCTTCCAAAGCATAATACTCGCACTGTATGGGGACAAGCGCAGCATCCGCCGTGCTGAGAGCGTTGATAGTCAACAGGCCCAATGAAGGCGGGGCATCAATCAAGACATAATCATACTTATCCTTTGCCCCATTCAACGCTTCCCTCAGTCGGTACTCCCGGGACATGGCGGACACCAGTTCGATTTCCGCACCGGCGAGGTCCAGCGTGGCAGGAGCTACCTCTAGACCAGGAACTTCCGTGGGAAGAATGACATCCTCAATCCGGCGTCCTCCGATGAGGACATCATACATGCAGCCGTCCAGACTGCTCTTCTCCACCCCCACACCGCTTGTGGCATTGCCTTGGGGATCCACATCCACCAGCAGAACCCGTTTCCCCGCTTCAGCCAAACAGGCGCTCAGATTGACAGCTGTAGTGCTCTTGCCCACTCCGCCTTTCTGATTCACTATTGCCAACACTCGTCCCACCTACGTCACCTGCCTTCCACCGGTACCCCTGGAGCTTCCTTCTCCGTATCCGCCCTTTCCCTAACCCTTATGGTCATCTCCAATAAGCCCGGCTCCTTCCTCTCTTCCAACTCCACAACCGCACCTCCGGCCTGCATCTCCTCCACCAGTTTGCGAACACTGTTCTGCAGCAATCTGGCATCACGCCACAGCCTAACCACCTTCTGGCGCGGCCCTTCTTCTCTCCCATTCCTTTCCAGAAGTCTGCGTACCAATGCCTCCGTTTCCTTCACAGACAGCTGCTTCTTCTCTACGGCATCAATAACCTCCAACTGAGCCTCCTCTGATTCCAAGGCCAGCAGCGCCCGGCAGTGGCGCTCGGTCATTATTTCCCGGGAAATACGACTGCGAACCCTAGGACTCAGTTTCAGTAACCGCAGCTTATTGGCAATGGCTGATTGGCTCTTGCCCACCTTCTTCGCCAGTTCCTCTTGGGTCATGCCAAATTCGTCTATTAGGCGCTGATACGCTTCGGCCTCTTCCCAATAGCTGAGATCCTTACGCTGCAGGTTCTCGATCAGCGCCATCTGAGCACTGGTCGCATCATCCAACTCCCTTACAATTGCCGGGATGGTTTCCCAGCCAAGCTGCTTGGCCGCCCGTAAACGCCGCTCTCCTGCGATTAACTGGTAACCTCCTGGAGAGGGCCGCACGATTACCGGCTGGATCAGTCCGTGTTCCTGCAGGGATTGGATCAACTCGGCCATGCTCTCTTCATCGAAATCTGAGCGAGGCTGAAAGGGATTGCCCTGGATGGCTGAGACCGGAATCTCCTTTACCACCTCACGCCCCTCTTCTCTACTCCTTCTTTCGCCGGCACCTCCGGCATGTTTCCCCATAGCCTTCAGGACATCGCCTAGGCGCATAGTCTACCTCCCTCCCCAACAGGTCCCCACTCTAGTCCTCTCCTTCATTGTGCTTTTCGCCTCCCCGAGGGCGCATTCCTGCCCTTCTCCCGACTTCAAGCATCCTGCTCACCTTGCAGAACTACCGGCCCCCTTCGCATGTGTACATTGCCCCTTCTTACTCAAAGAAAAAAGCCGTCCCTGGGGGATCGGCTTCTACTCTGTTCCTCTGAATTATCCCCGCTGCGCCCTAGACCAGCGGGGCCTTTTGCGGCACCCCGGCTCGACGGGGATACTTCTCCGGCGTCGGTCTCACCTTACCGATCACGATAAGCCGCCTCACATCACCCGAGGGAAGCTGCAGCTCAATCACATCAGTCAGCTCTCCTCCCAGTATCTCAAGAGCTCTTCCTGCTTCCTCTACTTCCTCTTCGCCGCCGGGGCCCTTCATGGCCACCGCAACACCGCCCACCTTAACCAACGGCAGCAAGTACTCGCACAGTACCGGGAGACCCGCCACCGCCCTGGCTAAAGCTGCGTCATATTTTTCCCTATGCTCCGGATTTTGCCCCATCTCCTCCGCCCGGGTATGGAGGCACAATGTGTTCTTCAGACCCAGACTATCCACTACAACTTGCAAAAATTTCACCCGTTTTCCCAAAGAATCCGCCAAAATCATCTGCATATCTGGGCATGCACATTTCACCGGAATACCTGGAAACCCAGCTCCGGTACCCACATCTACTACCCTCTGTGCCGTCTTTACCTGCGGCACCCGCAAGACAGTTAAGGAGTCCACAAAATGCTTCTCCGCCATCTCCTCCCTGGGAATACGGGTGAGATTGAACCTTTGATTCCACTCCTCCAGCAACGCAGCGTGTTTCTCGAACAGGACCTCTGTCTGCATCGGCAGCTCAATGCCCATTTGCAGAGCTTTTTCCCGCACTTCTTTTCCCAGATTCATCCCTGTCCGCCGTCCTTCATCCTCCCGGCACCTCCGCCTCTACCGCGTCTTTTCTGTTCCAGATAGATGAGCAGTACTGAGATATCTGCCGGCGAAACCCCGGCAATCCGGGAGGCCTGACCGACTGATTCCGGCCTCACTGCCGTCAGTTTCTCTCTCGCCTCCCGAGATAGGCCTTCAATTTCCCCATAATTCAACCACTCCGGCAGCCGTTTGGCTTCCAGTTTTCGAAAACGCTCCACTTCCCTTTGCTGCTTCTGAATATAACCCGCATACTTGATCTCAGTCTCGACTATTTGTTCTAAACCCTCATCCACACCGCTGGTCCAGCCCAGCGCCGCCAGCCTGCTGTATGACATCTCCGGCCTCCGCAGGAGTTCCTCTCCGGATACCACATGCTGGAGCGGCACACTTCCCATTTCCCTCAGGATGCCGTTCACCCTCTCTGACGGCGTGATCCTCCAGCTCCGCAGCGCCTCAATCTCCTTGTCTACTGCCTCCCACTTCCGCTGGATGGTGTCGTATTCATCATCTGTCAAGAGCCCCAGATTTCTGCCGTACACAGACAGCCGCCGGTCGGCGTTGTCCTGGCGCAGCAAGAGCCGGTATTCAGCTAGGGATGTCATCATCCGGTACGGTTCAGAAATGGTCTTCGTCACCAGATCATCGATCAAGACGCCGATGTACGCTTCGTCCCGTCCGAGGATGAAGGGAGGCTCCCCCTTCAGTTTCAAAGCGCAGTTGATCCCGGCTATCAACCCTTGGGCAGCTGCCTCTTCATAGCCAGAGCTGCCGTTAATCTGCCCGGCGAAATACAGGCCGTTGATACTCCTTGATTCCAATGTCTTCCACAGCTGGTGCGGTCCCAGACAATCGTATTCAATGGCATATGCTAACCGCATCAGCTCAACATTCTCCAAACCGGGAATAGTCCTTACCAGCTCCACCTGCACGTCGGCAGGCAGGCTGGTGGAAAGCCCGCTTAAATATACCTCTTGGGTGTCCCACCCTTCCGGTTCCACATAGACCTGATGCGAGTCTCTATCGGGAAACTGCACTATCTTGCTCTCCAGCGAAGGACAGTACCTGGGGCCGATGCCCACGATGGCACCGCTGTACAGTGCCGTTCGATGTAAATTGGCCTGCATGATGGCTTGGGTTTCCCTGGTGGTGTAGGTCAACCAACAGGGCACCTGCCTCTTGGGTGCCAGCTTCCCCCGAAAAGAAAACCCCTGGACCAGCGGCTCTCCCTCCAAAGGAGTCATACGGCTGTAGTCGACGGAGCGGCTGTTGGCCCTGGGAGGCGTCCCTGTCTTAAACCGGGCCAATCTAAACCCGAGCTTCTCCAGGGAGCGGCTGAGTCCGTGGGTAGTGCGCTGGGATTGGGGACCTGCCTCATAGTGCACCTCTCCCATATGAATCAGAGACCGCATATAGGTGCCCGTAGCCACTATTACCGCCCGGGCCGTCACCCTTTCGCCGCTCTCCAGCACCACCCCTTCTACTGCCCCGCCCCGGACAAGAATCTCTTCTACGCACCCTTCCCGCAGATAGACGTTGGGCTCTCGTTCTAGGACCTGCCTCATCCGCCAGGAGTAAAGCTTACGGTCGGTCTGAGCCCGCAGGGCCTGAACCGCCGGCCCTTTCCTGGTATTGAGCATGCGGATATGCATATACGCATAGTCGGTGCTTCTACCCATTTCTCCCCCCAGGGCATCGATTTCCCTCACAAGATGGGCCTTGCCGGGTCCGCCAACAGAGGGATTACAGGGCATCAAGGCCACATTATCCAAGGTGATGGTAAACACCACAGTGCGGAATCCCATGCGGGCAGCAGCTAGGGCTGCTTCGCACCCCGCATGACCTGCTCCGACGACGATCACATCGAACCTGTCCAATCCTTCATCCCCGCCTCATTTGTCCCCGCTGCATCAACCAAACCTGCAGGATGGAAATGTCTCCAGCATCTATGCCTGGAATCCTTGCGGCTTGTCCGATGGACAACGGCTGAACACGCAGCAACAGCTCAACTGCCTCTGGGCGAAGCCCTGGTATTTGCCGATAGTCTACATCCGGAGGCAGTTCTTGAGCATCGAGCTTCGCCATCTGAGCCATCTGCCGCCTTTCCCTTTCTATATACCCGGCAAACTTGATTTCTATCTCCACCTGCCTTTCGATCTCCCAAGGCAAGTCCCGGATCTCTATGCCGATTTTAGACAAATCTCTATAAGCCAGCTCCGGCCTCTGAAGAATCTCAGCTGCACTTACCGATTTGGATAGATCGCCGCTGCCCATTTCCTTTAGGACCCTGCGGACAGCATCCGTCGGAGTAACTCTAACTGCCCACAGGCGAGCTACCTCTTCCTTGATCAGGTTCCGCTTCTTCTCAAACTGCCTGTACTCGCTTTCCGATACCAATCCCAGTTGATAGCCGTAATCGGCCAACCGCAGGTCGGCATTGTCCTGCCTTAAGTTAACCCTGAACTCAGCTCTGGAGGTCATCATGCGGTAAGGCTCAGTCACACCCTTGGTCACTAAGTCGTCGATCAGCACCCCAATATATGCCTCCCGGCGGCTTAAGTAGAAAGGCGGCATTCCCCGCAAGAACCGGGCAGCATTGATGCCCGCCATGATACCCTGCGCCGCGGCCTCTTCATAGCCTGAAGTACCGTTAATCTGTCCTGCGGTAAACAATCCTCGGATCAATTTGCTTTCCAAAGACGGCTTGACCTGCAGCGGATCGACAAAATCATACTCTACGGCATAGGCCGGCCGCACAATCCTGACTTCCTCTAAGCCCGGTATAGTCCTCAGCATCGCCAGCTGCACATCCTCCGGCATGCTGGTGGTCATTCCTAGAACGTATATCTCTGCGGTTTCCCACCCCTCCGGTTCCAAGAAAATCTGATGGTCCACCTTGTCCGGAAAACGCATCACTTTCCGGTCAATAGACGGACAAAAATGAGGCCCCTCGGTGGTGATCATACCGGTGTGGATGGGAGACCGATGGAGGTTTTGCTTCACCACCTCGATGGTAGTTGCGTTGGTGGTTGTAAACCAGCAGGGCATCTGCTTTACCTCTAATCGGGGCTGCCAAAAGGAAAACTGCAGAGGCGCTTCCGCTCCTGGCTGCTCCTGCAGCTTGCTGAAATCAATACTGCGCTTGTCCAGGCGGGGAGGGGTTGCGGTTTGAAAGCGCCTCACTTCAAATCCCAGTCTTCTCAGGCTTTGGGAAAGTTCCGGCGCCGAAGGTTCTCCCTGCCGACCGCCGGGGTAACGAATATCGCCGATGACTATCCAGCCATCCAAAAAGGTACCGGTACAAAGTATTACGGCACCGCCTTTGATGACAGTACCCTGCTTGGTCCTAATTCCCCACACCCGGCCGTCCTCAACGATAAGATCCGTCACTATACCCTGCTTTAAATCGAGGCCGGGCTGGTTCTGCAGCATCTGAATCATGGTTCTCTGGTACAGCCGCTTGTCTGCCTGGGCTCTCAGGGCGTGGACAGCCGGTCCCCGTGATAAATTCAGCATTCGGATATTGATATAGGACCGGTCGATAACCCGACCCATGACGCCCCCCAAGGCATCAATTTCCCTTACCAAGTGACTCTTAGCTGCTGGTCCGCCGATGGCCGGGTTGCAGGAAAGCTCGGCAATGGTATCTATTTTCATGGTTACAAGTACGGTCCGGCACCCGAGGCGGGCCGCCGCCACGGCGGCTTCGCACCCGGCGTGCCCGCCGCCGACCACGATCACATCGTATTCGTACAAAGCGTCCAAGGAAATCCCTACTTCCCTATGCAAAAGTCTGCGAAGATCCGTTCAATGACTTCATCCGTTACACTCTCACCGGTCACTTCGCCTAGACTTTCCGCTGCCTCTCTGATATCTATCGCAATCAGGTCTTGAGGCAGACCCATTTCCAGGGTCCTTCGTGCCGCCTCTAAGCTAGCGGCTGCTTCTTTGAGTGCCTGTTTATGCCGAGCACGGGTAACAACCAACGAATCTCCTGTAAGGTCGATGCCGCCCTGGATAACCTGCTCAACTATCGTCTGCTCCAGCTTTTCGAGACCTTCACCGGTTGCGGCTGAAATCCTCACGATGGGCACATCCGGCAGGATTTCTCGGTACCGTTCATCGGATTCAGCACTACCGATATCCGACTTATTTGCCACCAGTACAGCTGTCTTACCGTGAACCTGCTGCAGCAGGGAAATGTCATCATCGTCCAAGGGACTCGAACCGTCCACGACGCACAGGACAAGGTCGGCACCTTCCATAAGAGCAATGGCCCGCTCTACCCCTATTTTTTCCACCACATCTTCAGTGTGCCGAATACCGGCGGTGTCCCGGACAACGAAGGGAAAACCTCCGATATTGACTATTTCCTCAATCACATCCCGGGTGGTGCCCGGCACATCAGTGACGATGGCCCTGTTTTCTCTCACCAAACGGTTAAGCAGACTTGACTTACCCACATTGGGTTTGCCGACAATGGCAGTATCGATGCCCTCCCGGAGCAGCCGACCGGTATCCGCTGTTGCCAACATCTTGGCAATCTCTCCGGATACATCATCAATGATCTGCCTAATCGCTTCCGGTTCCATATCTCCTACTTCATCGGGAAAATCGATCCCTGCCTCAATGCCAGCCAGTAACCCCACCAGTTTACCGCGCATCTCCTTGATGACCCGGGAGAGACTGCCCTCCAATTGACGCATTGCCAGGCGGTGTCCCCGGTCGGTCTTGGCTCGGATAACATCGATAACTGCCTCTGCTTGACTTAAGTCCAGGCGGCCGTGCAGGAACGCCCGTTTGGTAAATTCCCCCGGTTCAGCTAGACGAGCACCCAGTTCCAAAATCCGCTCCAGTACCCCTTGCAAAGGAATTAACCCGCCGTGACAGTTGATCTCCACTACATCCTCGCGGGTGTAGCTGTGAGGCGCCCGCATGACGCTGACTATCACTTCATCGATCTTCTCGCCGTGCTTGTCAACTATCCAGCCAAAATTTAGGCTCCAATTTCGGGCCGAAGCCAGCCTCCGTCCCTTCGGTGACACAAATGCCTGGTCCACCAGTGAAACCGCATCAGGGCCGCTGAGCCGGACTATCCCTATGCCCCCTTCGCCTAAAGGAGTAGATATGGCAGCAATGGTATCATCACTCCAGAACTCCACCGCCATCGACTCACCTCCTATCCAGTTTCACTACTATTAAGCGCAAAAAAGGAACGCGTCATCACGACACGCCCCTTTTCTCTCCGCGGGCTTTCCCACTCGGGAAACCTTATGGCCTTCATCTGCCAAGTTCCTCACAAATTCCCTTACGTCCGCTCTGTCCGATTTCGTCTCGGAGCGATGATTACCCTCCGGTAAGGTGCCACACCTTCGCTGTGGGTCTCCACACCGGCATCATTCTGCAAAGCCAAATGGATGATCCGCCGCTCCATGGCATTCATCGGGTCCAGCACCGCCCTGCGTCCCGTGCGCTTCACCCGCTCTCCCAACCGCAAAGCCAAATTGCGCAAGGTCTCTTCCCGTCTAGCTCGGTATCCCTCAGCATCCAGGATAATCCGAATCCACTCGCCGTTCTTATTAGCGGCTAGACTGACCAGGTACTGCAGCGCGTCTAGAGTCTCGCCCCGGCGCCCGATCACTAAACCCAATTCTTCACCCTGAATATCCATCCTAAGTACATCGTCGTCCTGCCAAGAATGCTCCACTTTGGCCGCAATTCCCATCCGGTCTAGTATACCTTGCAGGAATGCAGCTACCGCCTGAGCCTTTTCCTCCCGTTTGTCTCTGACCGTCACTCTTACCCGCGCCGGCTTACCGCCGATCAATCCCAGAAATGCCCTGCTGCCTTCATCGAGTATTTCCACCTCGACATCTTCTCTCGCAACCTGCAGTTCCTGTAAAGCCTCGGCTATAGCCTCCTCCACCGTCCGAGCCGAGCGCTCAATCGATCTCATGTTTAAGCCTTCCCTCCTTCTTGAGGGCTCATTTTCCTTGCGATCAGATACTGCTGAACCATGGAAAACAGATTGCTCACTACCCAATAAAGAACCAATCCAGCCGGGAAGCTGATGCTGATGTAACCAATGAAAATAGGCATGATGATCATCATACTCTTCTGGGAGGCTTCAGCACTGGTCATTGCCATCTGGGTATAGGTGGTCAGACCAGAGAGCACGGGCAAGACGTAATAGGGATCTGGGTCGCTGAGGCTGGCCAACCATAAAAAGCCGGTACCGAAATCGAAGTTTCTTAGTACAGAAAAGAGTGCCCATAGAAAGGGGAGCTGAATCAGCATAGGCAAGCAACCGCTCAGCGGATTGATCTTGTGTTCCTTATATAATTCCAAGACCCTGCGTTGATACTCTTCAGGATTATCCTTATACTTCTGCTGCAGCGCATTCATCTCCGGCTGCAGCTTCTTCATGGCCTCCATTGATTTACTCTGACTGAGAGTCAACGGCGCCAAAACCAAGCGGATGGCAATCGTAAGAAGAATAATCGCTAAACCATAACTACCGCTTACACTATAGAAGAACATCAACAACCAGCGCAAACCGGTCTCCAAGTATCCCAAACAATCCGCCTCCGTTCAGTACCTCCGCTATTTAACGGGATCATAGCCGCCGGCTCCCCATGGATGGCAGCGGGCAAGTCTCTTGGCCAACATGATCAGCCCCCGGACAACTCCGTACTTTTCTACAGCCTGCCGTCCATATTCGGAACACGTTGGGTAAAAACGGCACCGTGGCGGCAGCAGAGGAGAAATGCATTTCTGGTACAACCGAATCACAGCCAGCACCACCGTTTTGGCCATCTCTAGCTCTGCTCACCTGCTTCCCCCAGGTCCCCACTCAACCGCAGATCCGCTCGCCTCAGTAAGTCCACCACGGCCCCGACCAATTCCCAATAAGCAGCATCCCGACACCTTATCCGCGCTGACAATATCAAGTCATGTCCCGGCTTGATCTCATCAGCTAGACTCCGTACCGCTTCCCGCAGTCGCCGCTTTACCCGATTTCTCACCACTGCCTTACCCAGCTTCCTGCTAACGGAGAATCCCACTCGAAATACATCCAGTTCATTGGCCAGGTAATGCAGCACCAACAGTTCATTTTTCACGACTTGGCCTTCTGAGTACAACCTCTCGAAGTCCCTCGGGCTCAGCAACCGCTGTATGCGCTTCACTCTAAGAATTCGCCCCTCTTAGGCCGAAAGCACCCATCTTCCCTTACTGCGCCGCCGCTTGAGAACATTGCGACCTGCCTTGGTGCTCATCCTGGCACGGAATCCATGATTCTTCTTTCTACGACGGCGATTGGGCTGATAAGTCCTCTTCAATTCCGCCACCTCCTGCTCCAAATTCTCTTATGCCCAATTTCTCAATTCACCGATTCCCTAAATTAACCTTCCTCAATTTAGGGCACAATCCCGGCACATATCACACCGATTATAGCAAGGGCTTTCTCCCACTGTCAACCCCGCCCAGTCAGCACCAATGACACCCTCCCACCACAATCCCCCTTCTATTATGCCCCGTGCAGCCTCGATTGTGCCTTCTTTTACCCTCGAGCCTACTCTCCCTGCCTCATCTGCCCCATTTCCCATGAACTCTACTTTTCAAAAACCATTGTGGATAACTACATTTGCCCAGCTAGGAGGCTTTCACCACACCCGCTGCCGCCGCGAAAACCCAGCTAATCAGGTGGATCCCCCCGCTAGACTCTGTGGATAACTTGTGGACTCTGCGGATAACTCCTGGGGAACACCCGTTAGCTTTCAATTTATAATCCCATGCTGTGGAAAACCTGTTGATATTGTGGATACTGTCTCCAAGCAACTCTATCCGATCCTGAACCAATCCACATTCTGCAAGGATTTCCTGTATATCCGGCGAACTAAGATCACTGTGATAAACTCTGGGGAAATCACTGTGATACCCCTGCATAACCTATCCACAGGTACCTGTGCATATCGTTCTTTCAATCCGGGAAGCTGAGCTTTTCAGTTTCCAACAATCTATTTTTAGTTGACATTTCGGCTTTGAAAAGGAGGTGACCTGTTTCTGTGAGATTTCTGCAACAGCGCAGCGGAACACCAGCTGAGCCGTGGAAAGAGAGACTGCGGGCTGTGATAGCTTATCAAGAATCCGACACTGACTCTCCGCAAGTAGTTATTATTGAAGATGAAGAGCCGAGGCCGTTTCTCGATAAACTGCTCTCCGCCACCTTGCGCCTCTTAGAGACAAAGAATTCCCGTATCCCATCGGTGGCTGCTGTTGAACTGCTCACCAACCTGGCCCATGCTGGTTTTAAGGAAGCAGCGGTGACGATTTCGGCCGATGGCAATCGTCTCACCGTTAGCGACCACGGACCCGGCATTCCAGACAAAGAGAAGGCTCTTCTCTTTGGCTACTACGGAAAGGCTCCTGAACGGTATTCCTCTCTTCTGCGGGGAGCGGGTACCGGTTTGCCTCTAGCTGACCACTTGGTCTCATCGGCGGGAGGAAAGGTGCTGATAAGCGACAACCTTGGCGGAGGCACTGTAGTCACCATCGATATGAGTGCTGCAGCGGGTAGCAAAGATGCTCAACCCTCTGGTGTCGGTTCCTATGACCAAGGACTGACAGGCTTTTTGCCCCCTTCGGAGGCGGGGGAAATTACCCCCCACATGGCAGGAG
Source organism: Bacillota bacterium (assembly GCA_012839845.1). GTDB lineage: Bacteria > Bacillota > Limnochordia > DTU087 > DTU087 > DTU087. Next base: position 13,926 of record DUMM01000110.1, read on the forward strand.
ATCAATTGCCAAAAACCGAATATAGTTACCTGCACATCAACTCAGAGACTGGCCCAGATAGGCAGCATGGGGCTGGATTCGCTCAACGGAACGTGCAGGGCCCTGCCGTAGCGGAGGCCCTTTCCGATCTGCAGACAAAGCTGTCCCGAAGGCAGCGAAGAGTGCTCTTCCTTGTGGCAGACTTAGGCCAAGTGGGTCCATCCACTGCTGCTGCTGAATTAGACATGTCCCTCAGCACTGCATTCCGGGATCTAGTTGTATTGGAGCAGATGGGTTTAGTCCAATCTGATGCCAACGGCAAACGAAGTCTTACCCCTCTTGGAGCCCGGGTTATTGCTGCGTTGAGTTCTTAACTGCCAGCACCGCAATGGCGGGTGTATTAGTCATTCTGTCAGGAGGAGTCCGGCATGCAAGATTTGGCTTCTATATGGGAGGAGACTCTCTCTCGCATAGAACCGCTGATGCCCCAATCGAGTTTCAATACATGGTTACGGGGAACCCGCCCGCTGACTCTCAGCAATAATGTGCTTTATGTACGCATAGCTAATGAATTTGCAAAAGATTGGGTAGACTCGCGCTATAAAGAACCCATGCAGCAAGCACTGCAGAAGATGGTGGGCCAAGACTGGCGGTTGGAGTTCATTCTTCCCGGCACGCCGATCCCCGATCAATCTGAGGAGACGGCGGCGGAAGCTGAGCCGTCCAAAGACAGCGCGCCTTCTTCAGGTTTATCTGCTCCCCAAGATGAGGTATCACCCGGTGTTCTAAATCCCAGGTATACCTTTGATACCTTTGTGGTAGGAAACAGCAACCGGTTTGCCCACGCTGCCTCACTGGCAGTCGCAGAAGCACCGGCCAGAGCGTACAATCCCCTTTTTATCTATGGAGGAGTTGGGCTTGGAAAAACCCATTTGATGCAAGCAATCGGCCATTATGTACTGGAACACAATCCAGGCTATAAAGTTGTCTATGTAACTTCCGAGAAGTTCACCAATGATCTCATAAATGCCATCGGCAAGAAGGCAATGGCAGAGTTTCGGGATCGGTATCGAAACATTGATGTGCTTTTGGTAGACGATATTCAATTCGTCGCCGGCAAGGAAAGCACACAAGAGGAATTCTTCCACACATTTAACGCCTTGTATGAGGCCAATAAGCAGATCGTTATGTCCAGCGATCGGCCGCCTAAAGAAATCCCTACCCTAGAAGAGAGGCTGCGGTCCCGCTTTGAGTGGGGATTGACGACGGACATCCAGCCTCCTGATCTGGAAACCAGGATTGCAATTTTGCGGAAAAAAGCAGCCAGCGAATCGCTGGAGATACCGGAGGAAGTACTGAGCTATATTGCAAACCGTATCCACTCCAATATCCGGGAACTGGAAGGAGCATTAAACAGGGTAATAGCAGTGGCCTCCTTAAGCCGCCGGAGCGTCAGTGTAGAGATTGCCGAGGAAGCCCTGAAGGATATTGTCGGTTCGCCTCGCCAGCGGCAAGTTACAATTGAAATGATTCAAGCTGCCGTGGCAAATCACTATTCCATCAAAGTTGCCGACATGCGGGGGAAAAAACGAACCCGTGCGGTGACCGTTCCCCGTCAAATCGCTATGTATTTGGCCCGAGAACTTACAGACGCGTCGCTCCCTCGCATCGGCGAAGAGTTCGGAGGCCGTGACCACACAACCGTTCTGCATGCTTACGAAAAGGTTCAGCGCATGCTCCAGAAGAACCCCAGTCTTCAGAGGGATGTCAACCAGATCATCCAGGAGCTCCAGAACCTTTAGATTCGGGATCCGGCGCCGGGCCGCCGGGTATGTAGCCTTGTCTTGTTTTCTTTAACTTGTGGATAGAATTTCGCAACCACCCGATACAGATCTATATTGATCTTGGATCGTAGTTTTAGTAGTAGTGGTTGTGCAACATGTGGAAAATTGGTCGACAACCCGGTAGAATATGGATCCCGGGTTGTTGACTGAATGGGGATCGTTGGGCTAGATTTTTCCACATTTCAACACAAAGTCTGGGGTCCAAAACTAGCTCCACAACTTATTCAAGGTTTATGCACAGTTTTTCAACAGGAGGGAACAGGGATGCGGTTTGCAACTACTCAGGGAGAAATGCTCCGCTGTCTAGACATGGTGGGCAGAGCGGTCGCCAATAGAGATGTCAATCCCATACTGACCGGTATTTACCTCGAGTGTGAAAATGGACGACTTACTGTCAGGGCTACTGACAGCGAAATCGGGATCGAAGCCTGCACATCAGTAGAGAGTGACCAGCCGGGGAAGGTAGTTGTGGAGGCTAAGTACTTCTTACCCTTGGTGCGGCGGCTTCCCGGGGGGGATGTCTTCGTTCAAGAACTGCCTGAACATCAGATGCTGGAGATCAGGGCCGGTACCGGCAGCTTTCGCTTTCAGACTATGGCTGCGGATCAGTTTCCAGCTTTAGCTGCGGCGGAACCGAAGCCTCTGCTGCGCATGCCCAGTCAAATTGCTGTCCGGATGATCAGGCAGACAGTTTATGCTGCGCAAAAGGACCAGGGTCACAGTGTGTTCGGCGGTGTATTGATGGAGTATGCCGATGGTGAGTTGAGATTTGTGGCCACAGATACCAGCCGGCTGTGTTTCAATCGCGCCGCGGTACCCAACGGAGAGAACTTCAAGATGATCCTGCCCGCCAGAACATGTGTGGAACTGCAGCGGCTCCTGCCTTCCAATCCTGATTCCATGTTGGAAATAGCATCTTTGGGAAGTCAGGTTTTGTTCCGACTGGAGACAGAGGATGTCATATTGGTGTCCAGGCTGCTGGAGGGCCAGTATCCAGATTACACCAGGGTGATACCGTCGCAGACGGACACAGAGATACTGGCTTCTTGCAGTGAGCTGATATCTGCATTGGAGCGGGCTGAGCTCATGGGAAAGAAGGGTCCGGCCATTGTCACCCTCAGCGTGGAAGAGGGCATAATGAAATTAGAGTCCCGCGATGTAGAGCTGGGTGAAGCCAATGAATCCCTAAGTATTGAGCAAAAAGGACCGTCGGTCACCAGCGCTTTTCAGGTGCGGTTCCTTCTCGATATGCTGAAAACCACTGACAGCGATAAAGTGAGGATGGGGCTATCCAGCGGACTCAGCCCCGGTATGATCCGTCCCGTCGATGATGATGACTACATATACGTGCTCATGCCCGTCAGAGTGATATAGAGCTAATGCTGTGATTTGACAGAATGAAGGTGTTATATGAAAATGGAAGAGCGGTCCGTAGCCATAAGTGCTGAGCCCATCAAGTTGGAGCAGCTGCTGAAATTGGCTAAAGTCGCCAATACCGGCGGTCAAGCTAAGATGCTGATTCAAGCAGGAGAAGTATTGGTTAACGGCATTGAAGAACGGCGCCGAGGCAGGCAGCTCAAGGTTGGAGATGTGTTTGAAGTCAAGGACAAGGTGCTGCTCAGGGTTGAGGCCCGCTGAAGTTGGGAGTGCCGCATTTTGCACGTAGAGGCCTTGGAGTTAAACCAGTTCCGAAACTACCGGAATTTAAACATTGAGCTTGACCCCTACCTCAACATTTTTGTCGGGGATAATGCTCAGGGAAAGACCAATCTGCTGGAATCGGTCTATTTTTTGGCAACTGGTCGCTCCCACAGAACCAATCGAGATTGGGACTTAATCTACTGGCACGGAGAAGAAGCACAGGTCAAAGCGCAGGTAACTACGGCAATAGGTTCGTTTACCATGCGGGCCGTGTTATCCCGAGACCGCCGCAAGCGTTTTATGATTGGCGGTGAAGAACTGCGCCGCCAGTCAGACCTATTGGGCTTCTTGAATGTAGTGTTGTTTTCTCCTGATGATCTGCAGTTGATAAAGGGAAGCCCAACGATGAGGCGGCGGTTTATTGATCTTCTGTTGGCTCAGATCAGCAAAGTATACCGGCACGATCTGGTTAACTACAACAGAGTTCTGCAGCAGCGGAACACCTTTCTCAAAAGCATTGCTGAAGGTAAAGGTAAGAGGGAGGACTTGCTGCTTTGGGATGAACAGCTGATCCATTACGGAACTCAAATCATGGTGCGCCGCGCCAAAGCCGTTGAGCGGCTAGGGGAACTGGCCGGCATCAATCATCGAAGGATCAGCGGTGGGGAAGAGAATTTGACAGTTCATTATCTGCCGTTCTATGCTGCTGAAGGTAGCAGTGATAACGAATTTGGGACTCTTAACTCTCACGACTTCGACGCTGTCAGAATTGGCGAGGATTTTGCTCAAGGGCTGGAGGCCAATCGTCAGCAGGAGATGCGCAGGGGGGTTACCCTGGTTGGTCCCCAGCGGGATGACATTCTCTTTCGGATAGACGGCAAAGATGCAAGACAGTTTGCATCTCAGGGTCAGCAGCGCACAGTAGTATTAGCTGTTAAGTTGGCGGAACTGGAGTTTATGCGGGAAGAGGTGGGAGAGTATCCCGTGTTTTTGTTGGATGATGTCCTTTCCGAATTGGACTTTTCCCGCCGTTCATCGTTTTTGGAGATCATTGGCGGCAAGGTGCAGACGCTGCTGACCACTACTGATGTGGGCAATTTCAGGCAGGATAAGCTGGATCACTATCGGGAATATGGGATTGTGGACGGCCGGCTGGTAGGGGAAGGGTGAGGACCATGTTCGTTTACCTCGGTAAAGATACCGTGATTCGGGCCAGTAGTATAATAGCTATCATAAACTGGGAAGCAGTAGAGGGGTCAGAGAACAACCATTTGTTTCTCAAGAAAGCCCAGACGAAGGAGCTAGTGCGGGATATCGCCGGAGGTAAACCCCATTCAATGGTTATTACCCCCAATGCAGTGTATTTGTCCAGTGTCTCCAGCACTACTCTCAAGAAGCGGGCGGAAAATCCACACTACCAAGCTTGGGATACATGACCAGATACGCAGAAAAGGGAGCTTGTGCCAGTTTGGGAGGATCGAGCATGGACAAGAAACAGTAGGTTTACGAGGCTGAACAGATACAAGTGCTGGAAGGTTTGGATGCTGTCCGCCGTCGGCCCAGCATGTATATCGGCAGCACCGACAGCCGAGGTCTTCATCATCTTTTTAATGAAGTCTTGGATAACAGCATTGACGAGGCTTTGCAGGGACGGTGTGACAACATTCAGGTGATCATTCACCAGGATGGCAGCCTGAGCGTAATCGACAACGGCAGCGGCATCCCTGTGGGAATCCATCCCAAAACAGGCAAATCAGCGGTGGAGACTGTAATGACCCATCTCCATGCAGGGGGCAAATTCGGCGGTGACAAAAGCGGTTACACCGTCTCTGGAGGTCTTCACGGGGTTGGTGTATCTTGTGTAAACGCCCTTTCCGAATGGCTGGTAGTCGAGGTGAAGCGGAATAACCACCTGCACAGGCAGAGATATGAAAAAGGCAAACCAGTCACTGAGCTGGAAGTGATAGGGGAGGCCGAAGGTACAGGCACGAAGATTACCTTCAAACCCGATGCAGAGATTTTCGAGACCGTGGATTTTGATGCGGATATCATCGCTTACCGCTTGCGGGAAATGGCCTTCCTGACTAAGGGCATTAAGATCGAGTTCCTCGATCAACGGACAGGGCGATCCCATACTTATCGGTATGACGGCGGCCTTGTTTCGTTCGTAGAGTATCTGAACCGCAACAAGGAGGTTCTCCACCAGGACGTAATCTACATTCAAGCTGAGGTGGATGGTGTATGGGTGGAGGCAGCCATCCAGTACACCGACGGCTATGTGGAGAACATCTACACTTATGCCAACAATATACGTACCCACGAAGGCGGTACCCACCTCAGCGGTTTTCGGTCTGCTCTGACTCGGACTCTTAACGACTATGCTCGCCGCAATAAGCTCCTGAAAGATAATGAAGAGAACCTGGCTGGTGAGGACGTTAGGGAAGGATGTACTGCTGTACTCAGCGTCAAGCTGCGGGAACCCCAATTTGAGGGGCAAACCAAGACTAAGCTGGGGAACAGCGAACTGCGGGGCATTGTAGAGTCGGTTGTCTCTGAGCAGTTGAATGTCTATCTCGATGAACATCCAGCTGATGCTAAGCGAATAGTCGAGAAGGCTGTGGCCGCTGCTCGGGCCAGGGAAGCGGCTAGGAAAGCCAGGGAATTGACCCGCAGAAAGAGCGCTTTAGAAGTCAGCTCACTGCCGGGGAAACTCGCTGACTGCACATGGACAGATCCTGCTCTTTGCGAAATATTCCTGGTTGAGGGCGATTCGGCAGGCGGCTCGGCCAAACTGGGGAGAGACAGGCGGTTTCAGGCGATCATGCCTTTGCGGGGCAAGATCCTCAATGTGGAAAAGGCGCGGCTGGACAAAATTCTAGCCAACAACGAGATTCGGGCCATGATTACCGCCTTCGGAACCGGGATTGGAGAAGAGTTTGATATTTCCAAAGCCCGGTACCACAAGATCATCTTGATGACCGATGCCGATGTGGATGGGGCCCACATCCGCACCTTGCTTCTCACGTTTCTTTTCCGCTACATGCGGCCCCTGGTAGAACAGGGATATGTTTATATCGCCCTTCCTCCTTTGTTCGGCGTGAAGAAGGGGCAAAAGCAGTACTATGCCTATGACGAGGAAGAACTGGAGAAACTGCTGGATGAGATCGGCCGTGATGGTATCACCGTGCAGAGATACAAGGGTTTGGGAGAGATGAATCCCGAACAGCTGTGGGAGACAACTATGAATCCCGAAACTAGGACTATTCTCCAGGTACAGCTGGAAGATGCCATCGAAGCAGATGAGATCTTTAACACTCTGATGGGTGAGAGAGTAGAACCCAGGCGAGAGTTCATTGAGACCCACGCCAAAGAAGTCGGATATTTGGATCTGTAGGGGCCTAGTACGGAAAAGAAGGTGAAGCGGCTGTGAGTGTTTCTGAGGAAAGAATTGTTCCCGTAAGTATTGAAGAACAGATGCGCGAATCGTATCTGCGCTATGCTATGTCGGTGATCATCGACCGGGCCCTTCCAGATGTCCGGGACGGTTTGAAACCGGTGCAGCGCCGCATCTTGTACAGCATGCACGAACTGGGGATGCGCTCCAACCGTCCTCACCGGAAGTCGGCCCGTATCGTTGGTGAGGTAATCGGTAAGTACCATCCCCACGGCGATGCGGCCATTTACGATGCAATGGTAAGGATGGCGCAGGATTTCAACTATCGCTACATGTTGGTAGACGGCCACGGCAACTTCGGCTCCATCGATGGTGATCCGCCGGCGGCTATGCGGTACACGGAAGTCAGGTTAACCAGCTTCGCCGAAGAAATGCTCCGGGACCTGGAGAAAGACACCGTTGATTTTGTTCCCAACTTTGATGATACCCTGGAACAGCCTGCTGTACTGCCTTCTCGGGTACCGAACCTGCTGGTAAACGGTGCTTCCGGTATCGCTGTCGGCATGGCTACCAACATACCGCCGCACAATCTGGGCGAAATAATAGACGGCTTGGTCATGCTGATAGATAACCCTGACGCGTCCATCAATGATCTGCAAAAAGTGATTAAGGGACCGGATTTTCCCACCGGCGGCTTGATCATTGGACGGGAGGGTATCAATGAAGCTTATGCCACCGGCAAGGGACGGATCCAAATGCGGGCCCGGGTGCAGCTGGAACAGATGACCAACGGGAAAACCCGCATAGTGATTAGCGAACTTCCCTACATGGTGAATAAGGCAAGCCTCATCGAGAAAATTGCCGAGCTGGTCAGGGACAAGCGGGTCGATGGAATTACTGACTTGAGGGATGAATCAGACCGAGACGGTCTGCGGGTAGCCATAGAAGTAAGGCGGGATGTAAATCCCCATATAGTGCTGAATCACCTGTACAAACATACTCAGCTCCAGGAAACCTTTGGCGTGATCATGTTGGCATTGGTGGACGGCGAGCCCAAGATCCTCAACCTTAAGGAGGTATTGGGACATTACCTTGAGCATCAGCGGGAGGTAGTTACCCGCCGCACCCGTTTTGAGCTCCGGAAAGCTGAAGAAAGGGCCCACATCCTGGAAGGCTACCGCATTGCGCTGGACAATTTGGATGAAATTATCAATCTCATCAGGAAGTCAGCCAACGATCAGGAAGCAAAAGAAGGGCTGATGACCCGGTTCGGTTTGACGGAAAAGCAGGCAGTAGCAATTCTCGATATGCAGTTGCGCCGGCTAACCGGACTAGAAAGAGAGAAGATTGAAGCGGAGTACGTTGAGCTCCTGAAGAAGATCGCGCGATATAAGGAAATCCTGGCTGACATTAAAGAAGTGGATGCCATCATTCGGGAAGAACTGTTGGAGATCAAGGAGCGGTTTGGTGATTCGCGAAGGACAGAAATCGTCAGCGGTTCAACGGATATCGAGATTGAAGATCTAGTTGCTGATGAAGATATAGTGGTAACCTTGACCCATCAAGGTTACATTAAGCGGATGCCGGTCAGCAGCTACCGCAACCAGCGTCGGGGAGGCAGGGGTGTTACCGCGCTGACTACCCGGGAGGAGGATTTTGTTGAGCACCTCTTTATCACCTCCACCCACTCTCACATCGTTTTCTTTACCAATAAGGGGAAGATATACCGGCTCAAGGGATATGACATTCCTGAAGCCAGCCGGCAGGCTAGGGGTGTTGCACTGATAAACCTGGTCCCCATCGAACCGGAAGAAAGGGTGCAAACCGTTTACGCTGTTAAAGATTACGGTAATGGGGAATATGTGGTCATGGCCACCAAGATGGGCCGGGTTAAAAAAACCGCTTTGGATGAGTTTAACAGTCCTCGAGCCGGGTTGATCGGAATTGTGCTGGAGGAAGGTGACGAACTAGTAGGGGTCAAGCTAACCCAGGGCGATGAAGAGATTATCCTGGTCACCAAAGAGGGAATGTCCATCCGCTTTAACGAAACTGAAGTTCGTCCCATGGGTCGGGCTGCGATGGGTGTGAAAGCTATTACCCTGAATCCCGGCGATGAAGTGGTGGGCATGAACGTAGCCGTACCCGACGGGCAGCTGCTGGTAGTGACGGAAAAGGGTTACGGCAAGCGAACCAGTCTGGAGGAGTATCGGGCACAAGGGCGAGGCGGCAAAGGCATTAAGGCTATCAACAAGACAGAGCGGACAGGCGGAGTTGTAGGAGTTAAGGTGGTTAGCGAAGAAGATGAACTGATGCTGATCACCCAAGGAGGCATAATGATCAGGCAGTCCGTTGCCGATATTCCCCTTTTCGGCCGCAACACCCAAGGAGTAAAACTGATGCGCCTGGAAGAAGATGAGCGGGTGGTGGCGGTAGCACTGGTTGCCGGTAAGAACGAGGATTGAGGAAACCTGTTTCCAAAGACAAAGGCTGACCGCTGGGGTCAGCCTTTGTGGAAGGGGAGTAGGGATTGTCGAAAACTCATCCCATGCAGTAGTATTACCAAAGTGAGCTGTTCTTGTCTAGAATCTTTTGGTAGTGTTAGACTACTGCTGGCAGCCGAGAACACCCCTTGATCCAGTAAAGTGTCTGTGGTACAATTAGAATCGCCGCTGAATTTAATACGGCTTTGAACCTTGAAAACTAAACAGCGAGCAGAAAGCCTAGCGAGCAAGAAGCCAGAATCGAATCCCGTTGGGGATTTGGATAGATCTTTGGCGGAGAGTTTGATCCTGGCTCAGGACGAACGCTGGCGG
>DUMM01000111.1 GCA_012839845.1 Bacillota bacterium
CCTTACCCGACCCGTCTATCACCTCGGCATCCGGCGGCACTGTCAGCTGCTGCCCAACAGCCTTAATCTTCCCATCCTCGACAAGGACCGTACCCTGCTCGATGATCCCCCGCGTCACAGTGATAATCTTCGCATTGGTAATTGCCAGCATCTCAACCCAGGGCGGGCCGAGGCCCTGCCCGAAAGCACCTCCCAACAAGAACTCACTTCGCCTCTGCAGCGCACCTGACCAAATGGCGAAAGATCTCCATCTGCTCAGGGTAGTGCTCCACCATCAGTTCCGGATGCCACTGCACTCCGCAGGCAAAGCGGTGGTGTTCGCTTTCTATACACTCGATGATTCCATCGGCACTGACAGCTGTTGCCCTAAAGCCCGGTGCCGGCATCTTGACTGCCTGATGGTGGTGGCTGTTCACCCTGACTGCCTGCATGCCCAGCATCTTCTCCAGCAGACTCTCCCGCTCAATCTTGATGCTATGGGTCGCATACCAGCGGGGAGCTTTCTGGCTGTGCTGCAGGCACTCTCCGCGAGTCTCAGAACTGATATCCTGGTAAAGAGAACCACCCGCAGCAACATTGAGAACCTGCGCCCCGCGGCAGATGCCTAAGATCGGCAGATCCCGGACCAAGGCATATCTAGCAGCTGCAAGCTCCAAGCGGTCCCAACTGGGTTCAACTCTTCCCAATCCCTCCCTGGGCTCCTCTCCAAAATGCACCGGGTCGATGTCCACCCCTCCCGGCAGCAGCACCCCGTCAACAGACTTCAGGATTTCCTGGATATCCCCTTCTGCCTGCAGGGGCGGCACCAGCAGAGGAATTCCTCCCGCTGCCTCAATGCAGCGGACATAGGCCTCCTTGACATAATACATGCCTTCCTCCCACGAGCAGCCGCAGGTCAGGGCTATCATCGGCTTCACCAAACCACCACCTCAACAGCATTACTCCCGCACAAGACAAAAGACGCCGATGGCGTCTTGCAGCAAGCAAACACAAACTTTGGTTTGACCGCCCCGCTAGATCTTCACCAAACCGAGACTGATCGCCAATGCCTCGTCAATTTTCATCATGGTATCCGGATCGAGGTTGGTGATCTTCTCTTTCAGCCGCCGTTTGTCGATGGTCCGGATCTGCTCCAACAGGATTACCGAATCCTTTTCCATATTGTGCTCGGCAGCAGTAATCTCCACATGGGTAGGCAGCTTGGCCTTCTTAATCCGTGAGGTGATGGCGGCAACGATAGTGGTCGGGCTGTATTTGTTGCCGATATCGTTCTGCAAGATCAGAACCGGCCGCGTGCCTCCCTGCTCTGAACCAATCACAGGATTCAGATTGGCGTAAAAGATATCACCCCGCTTGATTTCCACTGACTATCACTTAGCCTCCGCTAGTTGCTCTTCGTAGTATTCCAGATCAATATCGTAATTAACGTCGCTTTCCTCAGCCAGCTGCAAATTGAGCTGAGCCATTTCCCTGTACCCCTCGATCAGCTCTTCCCGCAGCTTGGAGCGCCGTCTTTCCATCAAATAAAAACGCATGGCCTCCCGCACAAACTGACTGCGACTACCCTGAAGCTCCCGTACCACCTCATCAACCTGTTCCAGTAGAGTACTCGGTAGACAGATCATGATCCGCTTGGTTGAACTCACTTCGAGTAGCCCCTCTCCTGTGGTGAATGCCAACGCATCCATCATTAGTCCTATTATATGCAGATTAAGGCAACCGTTAAAACCGCCCTGCCATGCTGCCGCTGTACCAATGCCCCTTTTGGATCGGCAGCGGGCGTGTCAATTTGATTGACTAATTCCACCTCCACATTCCTAATTCCTCTCTCCTAGGGAAAAATATCTCCTGGTAACTAGGAGCTGCCGCCCGAGGGTCTAGCTCCCCTTACAGCTAGAACAACCCCCTGCGGACAAAAGTCAACACAAATGTACCCGCAATAGTGATCCGCGGCGATCACTTCCGTTAAGGACAGCATGATCCGCAGACAAAAACAGCCGGAACCGCAAGATTCCGGCTGCTGTTATCGCTGTTTTCCTCAACTAGCCAATGGCCAGCTCGGTGTCTTTGTCGAAAATGTGGATCTTGGCCATATTGAACATGACCTTGAGCGGTGCACCGTCCTGAGCCTTCGTGGTCGGATCCAGCCGAGCAACAAAGCTGTGGCGCCCAATGGAGAAGTATGCATAGACCTCAGCGCCCATCGGCTCTGTTACGTCAACAGTAGCAGTCACGCAGGCCGACTCGTCTACTTCAGACCTCAAGGCAGCGTCCTCTATGTCCTCAGGACGAATACCCATGACTACTTCTTTGTTCAGGTACTTGTCGATGTTCTTGAACTTCGCCGCCCGCTCCCGAGCGATGGTGAGCTTGAAGTCACCACCGTCGACAATATAGTCATCGTTCTCCCTGCGGAGAATGACATCTATGAAGTTCATCGCCGGGCTGCCGATGAAGCCGGCTACGAAAATATTCACTGGGTTGTTGTAAATGTCCAGAGGAGCGCCCACCTGCTGGATGACGCCGTCCTTCATGACCACGATTCTGTCACCCATGGTCATGGCTTCCGTCTGGTCGTGGGTAACGTAAATAATGGTTGTCTGCAGGCGGTTGTGGAGCTTCGCTAGCTCCGCTCTCATCTGCACGCGCAGCTTGGCATCCAGGTTGGACAGAGGTTCGTCCATCAAGAATACCTTGGGCTCACGCACAATGGCTCGTCCTACAGCCACGCGCTGCCTTTGACCGCCGGAGAGAGCCTTGGGCTTTCTGTCCAGCAAGTTCTCGATACCCAGCATCTTGGCAGCAGCCTTAACCCGCTGGTCGATTTCGTGTTTCGGCAGCTTCCGCAGCTTCAGACCGAAGGCCATGTTGTTGTAAACGTCCATGTGGGGGTACAGTGCGTAGTTCTGGAAGACCATCGCAATATCCCGGTCTTTGGGAGGAATGTCGTTAACTACAGTATCGCCAATTAAGATTTCACCTTCAGTGATCTCTTCCAGGCCGGCGACCATTCTCAGGGTAGTGGACTTTCCACAGCCGGAAGGGCCTACCAGCACGACAAACTCTTTATCTTTAATCTCTAGATTTGCATTATTAACGGCAATCACATTCCCGAACCGCTTTGTCACGTTTCGCAGCGTAACTCCGGCCATTTCGTCTGTAGACCTCCTTCTATATACACACGGCGCGAGTTGCCATTAACTACTCAACAATAACACAAAAACCGCTTTCTTAACCACCCCCCGGGTCCCGAGATTCTATCTACAAGAACGAATATTCAGAGAGGCACTCAAACCCGAAGGATATAGGTATAGTTACAGCTACGTGCGACCCGTTCAGCGGGGTACTGCTTTTTCTATTGTATCTATATCAACGCCGCAGGGCGGCCTTCTTCGGGTTACTCTCTTGTTAAAATTATTCAACAGGTAGTTCCGTTATCCTTCCTGCATAAGCGGTTTTTCTTCAAGAATGATCTTGTATTTTCTTTCCTGTCCCCCAGACTCAGGCCGGCAATTGCTGCCAACACATAAAAAAAGCCCCGGGGGAAACCCCCGGGGCTTCGGATTCAGCCCAGATTAGAAGCTGGTCGAGAAGTAGACCTTGATGAAGCTATCGTTGAGCTCTTGCTCTTCATCAGCCTTCTCAAATTTCTGGGTCCTGTTGGTGTAAGACAGGCCAACCTCGGCGGCATCGGACAGAGCGTAGGTCAAAGCAGCACTCAGTTCGAGCTCTGTGACATCTACGTTCTTCATACCGGTCAAGTTCTCGAGCAACTTGTCATCAGCCATGTCGCCATCCTTATCCTTAGGCACTTCCGCCTCTGTCCAAGTGCCATATTTTACTGACGGCACCACAGACAACTTATCAGTCACCTTTACAGTTGCCTCAGCACTGAACCGAGTATAATCCTTGGCGCGAAGTACTACACCGTCGGTTAGCGTGTTAGTGCCAGCAATGAACTCAAAGTCTTCATCTTCTGCCGTGATATCCTTGTCAGCCTTGTAGATAACATCACCGTACAGCCATACCATCTCAGGAACTGCGGCTCCGGCACCCTTGATCGTCAAGGATGTGGCAGGCTCCTTGTCGTCAGCGATATCCCGTGGTGTTGTATAAGCCACTTCAGCGAAGGCCGCGTAGCCCGTCAGCTCATCGTAGCTGTCAAACAGATCGTCAAATGCGACGTCCTGATTGGACCTATAAGTCACGCTAGCAGTCAGCTTATTCGTGGCTTCGCCTGCAGCATCCTTAGCCGTGAACTCGGTTCTGGTGAATTTACCAGTTACTTTGAAGAGATCCTCCGTATACGTTACGCTGGGCTCAATGACCAACGGTTTATCTTGGTCTATCTTCTCACCCTTGTGAGTAATTTTACCGCCGACAGTCAACTTATCAGTGAGCTTATAATCGACTTTTCCACCAAGGGAGAGATTATCCTTATCTCTGCCTTCGGTGGTATCGACTCCGACTTCACCAGTCAGGGTGGCAGGGCCGAATACATACTTGACATACCCGGCGGCTTTCATACCGTCGATATTCAGGTCCTTCCGAATTGCTCCACCGACAGTCACGTCATCAATGGCCTTGCTGGCGAAGACATACAGAAGGTTGCTTCCTTCACGAACCGGCTCGTAATCAACGGTCACATTCAGCAAGCCACCGAGATCGCTGGATAGCCGCATCCGTGCAGTATCGGCAACAGCAGGATCATCAGTGCCGACGAACTCCAACGGAGTCGACAGGTAATCCTTCTCTACACCACCGCCCCACAGCTCAACGCTGAACCACTCATCGTTGAGATTGAAGGTCCAGTCGCCGACTTTGACCACCTTATCACCTTCTTTAATATCTTCAATATCAGCCTTCAGATCTACGCTGAGATCCCACACACCCTCGTCTTCAGCACTCACGTTTACTTTCAGCGGTGCATCAGGATAGCCTTTACCTGCATCTGCCCCATCAGTGTCGATTACATACTCAACCTTGAGGCTTCCGCCGACCGTCACAGCAGCGGAGGCCATTCCTGCCATGGCTAGCACCATGATCAGGGTTAGTGCTAATATCTTTTTCATTGTAAATCCCCCTCAGTTTGTTTTTGAGATTTTGGTTTTCGATACGGCATCTGAACTGAGGGCTCGAAAAAGTATCCTTGTTTCCTTTTTCGCCCCAATCGTCAGTACCGTATCTCTATGGCTTCCCCACTTGAGGCCCTGGCCAAACTGATTCGGTGCACCCCCTTTCATGCCAAGTCCTTCCGGGGAATCATAGACGCCTGGTAATTGCATACACCTGATCATATATATGTAATCAGGTTTCCGATGATGTATTCTTTCTTCCCCATAAAAGTCCTTCTTGTCGGCTGGAAAATTTTCGAGGGAAAATGCCGATTTTACGGCACCGGGCAGGGGTTGCATGTACTTGCGGTTTACCCCTGCTACTTTATATTCCTTATTCTGCCATACTATACTTCTTCTTTCAATACCTATGGCCTCTCAGGCGGGGTGGGAATTGGGAGGAAATGAGGAAAGCCCCCGGGGGATCCCGGGGGCTTGCGGTTGAGCTGAGGATTAGAACTCGACTTTCAGGCCGGCGTATGCGGAGGGGCCATCGACGGAGTGGTATTCGGCACCTACATTGATACCGTTCGGAGCCTGGTACTCGGCGCCAACGTTCCAGCTGTTGTTGCCTTCAACGTTGTCCTCGTTGATGGTGGCGCCGGCGCTGAGCTCAAGACCCTGCAGCTGAGGCACTAAGGTCATGGGAGCGCTCAGTGCAATCTGGTGCTCGATGGCTAGGTCCTTCTTGTAGGTGGCATCATATTCGCCCTTGATGTTCAGACCTGCCAGTTCAATTTCCTTCTCAGCTGAGAAGGCGACCTCTTCGGTGGGCTGGTCGTAGCTGGCCTCCATGGCAATGCCGTACTGGGTGGTGGCTACGCCGACCTTGAAGCCCTTGTGGTTGTCGTAGGCGACAGGTTCGCCGTCGTCCTTCTTGGAGTTCTCGCTGGCAAAGTTCTCAGAGTCACGGTAGCTGCCCTTCAGGATGACGTTGGGCATTATCTCCGTTTCACCGGACAACTTGTAAGCGATGTTGCTGTTCTTGTCTACTGCGCCTTCAGCGGTTACCCGCACACCGGAGATTTCCGTTCCGGCAGTACCGGCAGCCTCGAAGTTTTCACCGTCAGTCACAACTGCTGCGCCCAGATCGATGCCTGCGTATCTTGCATCTGCTGCTGCTCCAACCTGGCCCTTGTTCCAAGCATAGAATGCTCTGGCGTTTACCGGGCCGATTTCGATGCCTTCAACCTTAACGCCGTTGCCGTCGCTGAGGGTGGCGACATAGTCGTTGAACTCGACATCGATGTCGCCGACGGTGGTGACCAGTTCAGGGCCGCCGTGCCAGAAGGCACCGGTGGTCTCCAGGTAAGCCTTCTTCAAGGTGATGTCCAGCTGGGCCGGATTTTCCCCTGTAGGATCGTCGTGACCTTCGGTCAACTCGTCATCCTCGTCCAGACCAACTTCAGTGGTACCGAACTCAAGGCCGACGCGGATCTTCTCACCGGCGTTGACGTCCAGCTTCATGGACAGGCCGTTGTCAGCCTCAATACCCCAGTCCTTCCAGGGCTCGTCTGCATTTTTCGGTGCGAAGTTGAAGCGGGTCTCCAGCGAGCCGCCGAGGTTGATCTCAGCCGCCATTACCGGAGCAGCCATAACTAACGCTAGTGCTGCGATAAGAGCTACAATTGCTTTTCTCATCTGTGCTAATCCCCCTAAGTCTTGTTTTTTGAATGCCTGCTGTGATTGTTTGCTGCTTGTAGTGCATCCTCTGGTGCGTTGCGGGGGTCTCCTGAGAGTTTCCATGTTTCCTCACCGGATTCCACCCTGGCTGCGTCTGATGCTGCGTCGTTTACCACCTAACCCCAGCCAAACAGGGCACTTAGGGTTCTTTCACCTCCTTCCTCATTCCCTGCTCAACCTTCCGGGTCAGGTGATAAAACTCGATGGTTTGCCAGATGTCCTGACTTATATGAGTCAGTGACCCAGCGATGAACTTACCGTTCATCACTTTACACTGCTCATTTCGCCTTCCTGTCCAAGGTTCCTGCCGAGCTGCAGGCTGTAAGTCTTTCCTGCCTTCCTAGTTTCTGCATCCTGCAGCCGGGACCCTTGCTTCATCGGAAGTGCAGTAACTTATATCTGTCATCAGGACACTTGCCATATTCGCCCCCTTAGGTTTTCAATCCTGCTGCCTCTTGCCCATCACTTTTTGGACCAAAAAGCAGAAAACGGCAGCCGTCAACGGGCGCCGTTGTAAGCAGCAGATGCGGATTAAGCAGCGCGGAAGCTTCGGCTCAGCTTAGGACAAAGCGGTAAATGGCCTCGGCCACGCCCCCCTCTTCGTTGGAGAGAGTTACGTAATCGGCCCTGGAGCGAACTGCTTCGGGAGCATTGGCTACAGCCACCCCAATTCCGGCATACTCCAGCATGGGGATATCATTGAAGCTGTCGCCGATGGCCATGACTTCCTCCGGCTCTAGGCCGTAGAGCTCGGCAAGTTCTCTCAAAGCCGCTCCTTTGGAAACTCCCAGGGCCGTAAACTCAACGTACTGGGGCTTAGACCGGAACACCTCCAGCTTGCCTCTGTACCGTTCCCTCAAGGTGAGCCACCACTTTTCCGCAATTTCGGCCTCGCAAACGTAAAGCAGTTTGGTAGGGGGCTTATCCATGAAGGCTAGGAGATCCCCTACCGGATGGGCCACTGCCTTGGTGAATGATGAGTAAAACTCTGTGTACTTGTTAAGCTCTTCCACATACATCTTTTCGTCGATGTACGCGTTGATGTGGAGCCCTTCCCGCTTGCCTACAACCACTATCTCCCGGGCCAAGTCCAAGGGTACCGGGTGGTGGACCAGCGGCCGCTCATCATCAGCTCCTTGGATCAAAGCCCCGTTGTAGCAGATCAGCGGTTCACTGAGACCCAGTTCCCGGGCAAAAGCAACGCTGGATGAAAGCATCCTGCCGGTAGCCAAAACCACCTTTACACCCTGGGCCCTAGCCGCTGCGATAGCCTCCCTGACCTTTTGGGGAATGGTCAACTCATCAGTGATCAGCGTATCATCTATGTCCATAGCAACAAGTTTTATGGCCATTATGTCCCTCCTAAGTGCACTTTCTCCGTTGTCCAGCCAGCCGGCGGCGGGATCAGGCTTTCACTTTACCGCATTGACTTTCTGCAAGAGCTGAACAGCACCGCATTCTTTTCTTCATGTGAACAGCATATCCCTACCGGTTTCCCCCGCAGGAAATGCAACAAAAACGCCGGGCCGCGTCCTCTGCGGCGGCTCGGCAATCTCAGGCAACTGCATATTATTATACACGCAAATTAGCACACGGTGAACTGATACAGCCATATGAACTCGTGACTACGCCTGGGCGA
Organism: Bacillota bacterium; assembly: GCA_012839845.1. Classification (GTDB taxonomy): domain Bacteria; phylum Bacillota; class Limnochordia; order DTU087; family DTU087; genus DTU087. The sequence continues at coordinate 8,437 of DUMM01000111.1, forward strand.
CCCGTGTGATGATACTGCTCACAATACTCAGCAAAAACGCCCCCAGGACAGCTGCGAGGAACCCGGATATCTCAAACCCCGGCACAAAGGCTGCTGCCAAAAGCAGCATCAGGCCGTTCAGAACGAAGGTAAACAACCCCAAGGTCAGCAGGTTAAGGGGTAGGGTCAGGATGAGAAATACCGGGCGCACAAAGGCGTTAATCACTCCCATGACCGCTGCCGCCAGCAAGGCGGTGAAAACGCCCTTTATCTGAATGCCTGGTATAACGGCAGCAGTGATCAACAAGGCTACCGAGTTAACCAGCCATCTAACCACCCAGCTCCGACGCCTATAGCCTACAGAATAGTACTCATAATAGACTGGACACACTGGTCTTCCTCCCATGGCTCAACATATGTACGGGCACCCCGGAAAGGGTAAGCCCATACTTTGTCCCCATAGTCCAGCACGCATTACCCAAAACCGCCGCGCGTTAACGGCGGATGCCGACTAATAGCGAGGATCCGGCGGCATGATGATCCAGGCTATAGCGTACGCAGCGATACCGGGCCAAAGGGCAAGCAGCGATAGTAACGTCCACAGCAGCCGGACCACTGTCGCGTCGATACCGAAATATTCCGCTA
>DUMM01000112.1 GCA_012839845.1 Bacillota bacterium
CCTAAGGGCCGGCTGCTTCGCGGAAAGCAGCATTTACTGGTGAACCGAACGTTGAGAAATGAGGTAGGTAAAATGTCAGGAGTTAAGCCAGTCGTTGGTGTACTGTTGGGAGATCCTACCGGCATCGGTCCGGAGCTGGTGGCAAAGCTGATCGCTGATCAGGAGTTGATGAAGCTGGCGCAGACTGTGGTCATCGGCGATCAGCGGATCCTGGCCATGGGTCAAAGAATTGCAAAGACGGACATGGAAGTCCCTATTTACACCAACTATGAAGATATTCCTTTCCCGGTGGAGCGGCCGGTGCTGCTGGACTATCCCACCGTGGACCCATCAGAGCTGGAGCTTGGAAAGGTCGATGCCAGGGCAGGAAAGTCGGTCTACGACACACTGATGTATACCATCGGCCTGGCAAAAGAGGGTAGAATAGACGGCTTTGTCTTTGCTCCGTTCAATAAGGCAGCTCTCCACGCCTGCGGCTGTCCCTTTGGCAGTGAACTTGAGCTCTTTAAGAGCGAGTTCAACTGCCCCCATGTGCGGGGCGAGCTCAATGTGGTGGATGATGCCTGGAATTCCCGGGTGACATCCCACGTAGCGCTGAAGGATGTAAGTTCGCTCGTCACGGTGGACAGCGTCTACGAGACCATCAGTTTTGTCAATGGTGTGCTCAAGGTATATGGGAAAGAGGTGCCGAGGATCGCTGTGTCTGGTATCAATCCCCACTGCGGCGAGAACGGTTTATTCGGCACAGAAGAGGGAGAAGTTATCGAACCGGCAATCAGAAAGGCCAGAGAAAAGGGGATTAATGTATCGGGACCCTTCCCCAGCGACACTATCTGGCTTAAGGTCTTGGCCGGTGAATATGACGCAGTTGTCTCCATGTACCACGATCAGGGTCAGATTGCTCTGAAGATCCTCGGATTCGATAAAGGCGTCACAGTGCACGGCGGCATGCCGATTCCCATTGCGACTCCGGCCCACGGCACTGCCTTTGACATTGCCGGTAAGGGCATAGCCAATGCCCAAGGCATTAAGCGGGCATTTACTATTGTCAGCCGCATGGCGGCGAATCAGAAGCGAAATTCATAAGGAAGTGATCACATGGCAGTTCGTGTCGTCAGTCTAGATTCCATTGAACCACAGCGCTTGCCCGGTCGGGATCTGCAGTGGCTGGTAACCCCAGAGACCATCGGGGCTGAAAAGCTTTCGATAGCCATCATGACTTGTCCCGCCAAGTCTGTGGTTAGACCCTTACACAGCCACAAAGATATAGAAGAAGTCATTTTGATCTTGGAAGGGGAAGGAGAGGCCTGGGTTGATGGGGAGACAGCCGCTTTCAAAAAGGGAGATGCGGTCCTGTTTCCGGCCAATTCTAAGCACCAAGTGCGCAATACCGGTGACGGGCCGCTGATTACCGCCTCCATCTTCTCAGCTCCAACCAGCCCAGACTCGTATGTAGTTTATGACGAAGATGCATTTGCATGAGACTCCTTCTCGCACCCTAAGGGGCATGTTGCTTAAAGCAAGGGGTGCTCCTTCGTTGGGGGGCACCCCTCCAAATGGAGGTCTAGCTACATGGCAGCTGTAGGACTAATTCATTCCACCCGCCTGGTCATTCCGGCGGTGCATGAAGCGGTGGCGAAAGCCAATCCGGAGCTGGAGATTATCAATGTGTTGGATGAGGGGCTGCTTAAGCTCTTGCGGGAGCAGGCATTTCAGCGGATCGTTCCCCGGATGACTCTTCTAGCTGAGGGGCTGGAGGAGAACGGTGCGGAACTCATCATCGTAACCTGCTCATCCCTTTCCCCTTATGTCGACAGGGTGCGGGAAAATGTCAAGACACCGGTCATCAAGATCGATGAACCGATGATCCAGTGGGCGGTGGCAAACCACGACCGGATCGGAGTTGTGATGACCAATCCCACTACTCAAATCCCGACTTCCAGCTTGATCGATGCCGTCTGCCGGCGGCTGAGCAAAGAAGTCGAAGTGGAATACCGCCTGTGCGGCGAAGCCTTTGAGCGGCTCAACCGGGGTGATGTGGAAGGACACGATGCGGCGGTGGTGGAAGCAGTGGAGGCCTTGATAGAGGAAGTAGAAGTGGTGCTCTTAGCGCAGATCTCCATCGCCAGAGTGATTTCCAAAATTGATCCTAAGATTAGAGGAAGAGTCTTTTGCAGTCTGGATTTTATCGGCAAAGAGCTGCCGCAATAAGAATAGGTTCAGGTACGGCTTGCAACCTGCCGCCTTACGGGCCTTTAGGTGTAAGAAGAAGATTTGGCTTTGCGCAGATTTTCGGGAGGTGGGGATAGTAGTGAGGCAGAGAATAGGGCTGGCCATTGCCCCGGAAAACGCACTACCATCAGCTTTCGTAGTTTTTCGCGATAAACTTGAGGTCAGTATCGAGAAAGCGGCGCGGCTTGGCTATGACGGGATTGAACTAGCACTCCTGGATAGAAGCCAGGTAGATATTGGTGCCATCAAAACGCTCCTAAGTGAGTACAACCTGGAGCTGCCGGTTGTTTCCACCGGCCAGATTTACGGCCAGTCGGGCCTGTGTTTTACAGACCCCGATGAAGGAAGGCGGGGCCGGGCCATCGCCCAGTTCAAAGGACTGATGGAGGTTGCCGCTGAATTTGGTGCCATGATCAACATCGGACGGGTGCGGGGTCCGTACTTTGCTTCCATCAGCAAACAGGAGGCGGAGGACAATTTCTTAAGGGCGATGGAGGAGCTGGCACAGTTGGGCCAACGGCTCGGTGTCGGCATTCTCCTGGAACCTGTTAACCGCTACGAGATCGATTTTGTCAATTCCTGCGCCCAAGGGGCTGAGATTCTGGACCGCCTGGGATACGACAATGTCAAGCTCATGCCTGATTTGTTCCATATGAACATTGAAGAGCCTTCCATTGAAGGTTCCCTGCGCAAGTACATCGACTATATCGGATACATTCATTTCGCCGATTCCAACCGTCATGCTCCCGGCAGAGGCCATCTGGATTTCGAATCCATCTTTGCTGCGCTTGCTGCTCTGCACTACGACGGGTTTATTTCAGTGGAAATCCTGCCGTATCCCGATCCCGATACAGCGGCGAAGGAAGCTGTGGAATATCTGAGGAAATACTGCTGAAGGAAGAGAAAACGGATTCTATCTCAGAGTAGGGGGACAAGCATGTTTAAGGGTATTGAGCACTTCGGATTGATGGCAAAGGATCCGGAGAAGCTGGCACGCTGGTATGAAGAAGTTCTGGGATTCCGCACGGTGTTCAAGATCGGCAATCCTCCCCAGATTTTCATCGCCGGCAGAGAAAAGGGCATGATCGAAATCATCCCTTGGGAAAAGGGAGTCTCCGAAGATAAAGACAAGAAAGCTCACATTGCGATCAAGGTTGAGGATTTTGAAGCAGCTGTTAACAGGCTGCGGGAAGCGGGCGTTGCAGTAGAAGAACCCAGGAATATCTTTGCCAACGGCAAAGCTGCCTTCTTCCGAGATATAGAGAATAACGTGCTGCATCTGGTCTATAGGCCCGAAGCTGTCTGGAGTTTGGACTAGGGGAGGCGACCACCATGGGTAAAGCTGATCAGCAGCGAGTTCGGGAACTTGAGCAGATTGCCAAGGAGCTGAGGATAGCAGTCCTTAAAATGGTCTACAGCGCGGGGTCGGGGCATATAGGCGGTTCCTTGTCGGCAGCGGATATTGTGACCGCCTTGTATTTTGACAAGATGCGGATTAAGCCTGAAGAACCCGACTGGGATGACCGGGACCGGTTTATCCTGAGCAAAGGCCATGCCGGGCCGATTCTCTATGCTGCCTTGGCAAGACGCGGCTATTTCCCCATGGAGGAACTCTCCACCTTGCGAAAACTGGGAAGCAGGCTTTCTGGGCATCCAGCCTGCTTCAAGACTCCGGGTGTAGATATGACCAGTGGGTCCTTGGGCCACGGTTTGTCTGTAGGCCTTGGCATGAGGCTGGCCGGAAGAGTAAAGGGTAAAGACTACCGAGTATTTGTCCTTTTGGGCGACGGTGAAATCCAAGAGGGTCAAGTCTGGGAAGCGGCCATGGCAGCTGCCCATTTCAAGGTGGATAACCTGGTGGCAGTCGTGGACTACAACCGGGTACAGCTGGATGGTACCGTTGAAGAGGTCATGGAGGTTGCACCCTTGGCTGACAAATGGCGCTCCTTTGGCTGGCAGGTCCTCAACATGAACGGCCACAATATGGCAGACATTCTCCCAACTCTCGATGAAGCAATCGACAGAAGTAAAGAGGGACCGGTTGTGGTCATTGCCGATACTGTCAAGGGCAAGGGTGTATCCTTTATGGAGGGGAAATCCGCTTGGCACGGCAGATGCCCAACTGAAGAAGAGTACAGACAGGCCCTGGCAGAATTGGAAGGGCAAGGTGGTGAAGTGGTATGAAGAAAATGATCGCCCAGAGAGAAGCGTATGGCGAGGCGTTGTTGGATCTAGGAAAGGCCAATCCCAATGTGGTGGTGCTGGATGCAGATGTTTCCAATTCTACCAGGACCGTGTATTTTGCTGAACAGTTTCCTGGGCGCTTCTTTAATTTCGGCATCGCCGAGCAGAATATGATGGCTGCAGCAGCAGGCATGGCAAAGTGCGGGCTTATTCCCTTCGTCAATACTTTCAGCTTCTTAGCAACTTACCGGGCGGCAGACCAGCTGCGGACATCCATCGTCTATCCCAAGGCCAATGTGAAGATCGCGGCAACTTACGGAGGGCTTTCCGACTCCTTCGACGGTCCGACTCATCAGTCGATCGCCGATCTAGCCTGGGTTAGGGCTCTCCCCGATCTGACTGTGGTTGTACCCGCTGATGCAGTAGAGGTAAGAAAAGCCCTGCCGGTCCTGGCGGAGGTCAACGGTCCAGTCTGGCTGCGGCTGTCCCGCAACCCATCGCCAGTGGTCTACGGTGACGATTTTGAGTTCACCCTGGGTAAAGCAGCTGTTCTGAGGGAAGGAACGGATGTTACCCTGATGAGCTGCGGGACTGTTTTGGAACGTGTACTGGAAGCCGCAGCCCGTTTGGTTCAGGACGGAGTGAATCCCAGGGTGGTCTCGATATCCACCTTGAAACCTATAGACAAAGAAGCTATTTTGGCCGCAGCCCGGGAGACGGGGGCTATTGTGACTGTTGAGGAACACAATATCGTAGGAGGCCTAGGAGCCGCGGTCAGCGAAGTTGTGGCAGATCAGCATCCCTGCCCGGTTAAAAGGGTGGGCATTCCTGACACCTTTGCCGACACCGGCCCCTATGATGAGCTTCTAGACAGGTTCGGACTGGCGGTAGATGACATCGTACAGGCGGCGAAGGCTGCCTTGGCACTAAAGAAGGCAAACGGCCGGTAAAGCTCATGCTGGAAAGAATAGGGGGCGCACAGCCCCTGTTTTTGTTAGTTCTGTAGAGATTCACGGGAAACAGAGGTCTTAGGCGGTGGATGACCTGCGAACCTTGACCTCTTGGCGGTTGAGCAGAGCGATGATGGCGGAGGAGTCTTTCCCGGCGATTTCCTCAAATCTGAGACCGGTGAACCAGTGTCCATCATCATCTTGACGCTGCCAGACGACCTCCCCCGTACAGATGATAGCCCTGTCAACTTCCTTAAGACTGAGTTGAACCGTGCTGTTTAGTGGCAGCCGCACCGGGCAGCGGATTTGGGCACCTTTCACACTGAGGTCAATAGTAGTTCCAGGCACTCGCTTTTTCTGGATCTCCTCAGGTACGGGAAGACCACGACCAAGCTTCAGCAGATGCAGTTCCACCGGGAGTTCGATCTTTACCCGCCGGTAATTGCGGCGGTCAAGGGCCAGATGGCCGTGCTCGGGACTGAAGGCGCACTCGAATTTATACGGACAGTATTCCGCCAGCTCGATAGCGTGATCGTTCTGACAGAGGCAGCGGATCAAAAGCTGTGCATGATGGTAGGATATATCGTCAATCCAGTCGGTGGGGTGATATCCGAGTCTATCTGCCAGGTGGCGGGCAAAGGCTTGAGAAACCCGCAGGTTTTCCTTGTGCTCCGATTTGCGGGCCTTGATGGCATATTCAACACAGCCGATGACGGAGCCGTTATCCCGTAGTATTCTAGTCGTCCGATGATGGTTAAGGGCAGCCCTCTGTTCAGTACTTTGGCGAGGTTTTGTCCTATGAGGTTCTTGCGCAAGCGGGCTTGGCCGGTAAACTCCTGCACCAGTTCCATCCCGGGCCTGTTAATGTAGGTGATCAGTCCATCAGTATCGATGGCTACTATGGCAATCGCTGTTGCTGCGTGCTGCAGGGTCGCAGGGAGAAGAGCTTTCAGTGAACTCCGCAGTCTCAAGGCTTCCAGCAAGACTCTATAGAACTCCTTTCCTGTAGAATATAAGTCCCATTGCAATTCCTGAGCTCTGGGCAAATGGTCCCGGATTGCACACACAAATCTGAGTTTAAACTGGAAATGCCGAAAAAGTAAAGCCAAGTTTTGGTAACAAGTGTTATAAACATGGGAAATCCTTTGGTGAAAGGTTAACAGTGACTAAGTCAATGAACTATCTCATTAACGAGGCAAGTTATCCATTGTGGGGAAAAAACAGGTTAAGGGGCAAGATCAAGTCCATAAGTGTGTGTAAAATCCCTCGGTTAGATGAACTCAGCGTATTGGGGTAACCTTACTTACTTTTTTTGCTTGTTGCTGTTGTTTTTTCCATTCATGGTATTCCGTCATGTCCA
>DUMM01000113.1 GCA_012839845.1 Bacillota bacterium
CAGCCGCTTCGCTGCCACTTGCCAAGCCAGTTCTGCTGAAAAGCATTGATAAGGTAAGCGCTGTCGCTGTAGAGTCTCACCGAGCAGGGATACTTCAAAGCTTCCAGTGCCTTGACAGCTGCAGTAAGTTCCATACGCTGGTTGGTGGTCTGGGGTTCAGAGCCGCTGATCTCTTTACGGTGGGGACCGCATATTAGGATAGCCGCCCAGCCCCCCGGCCCCGGGTTCCCGGAACAGGCCCCGTCGGTGTAGATTACAACGTCTGGCAGGTTCAAGTGAGCTCATTCCCTTCCTGTTATCTACGACCAGCCTAACACAGGGACGAAGGCGGCGTCTAGTTTCTGAGAGCAAGCTCTTATTGTTTTCCTACACGTTTTCCTTCACGTTTTGCATTGGGCTGCCCGCTCACTGCCGGCTGCTGGATTACTCTCCTGCCCCTGGGGGCAGCTTCCCAAGCCCTAGGTTCTTTCCAGGGGCTGGGGATGGTGGCCGAACTTGGGCACCGGCCCGGCAACCGGCGCCGCCCACCGGACTGCATTGGTCAGCACCCGCTGCACGTCATTATTGTAGAAAATGGGATACGTTTCATGTCCCGGCCGGAAGTAAAAGATCTTGCCCCTTCCCCGGTAAAAGCAGCAGCCGCTGCGGAAGACTTCTCCCCCGGCAAACCAGCTGATGAACACCAAAGTATCCGGAGCGGGGATATCGAACTGCTCGCCGTACATCTCAGTATTGGGAAGCTCGATATACTCTCCAATACCTTCAGCAATGGGATGTCCCGGCTCCACCACCCAAAGCCGCTCCTTTTCTCCCATCTCCCGCCACTTGAGATCACAGGTGGTTCCCATCAGCTTTCGAAAGATCTTGGAGTGGTGGGCAGAATGGAGAGCAATCAATCCCATGCCGTCCAGCACCCGGCGGTGCACTCTATCCACTACTTCATCACTCACCTCATGATGGGCAATATGACCCCACCAGATGAGAACGTCAGTATCAGCTAAGACTTCGTCGGTGAGGCCGTGTTCTGGTTCATCCAGTGTCGCTGTTCTGACCTGCATTCCCTGGGTGCGGAGGTGATCGGCGATGGCGCCGTGGATACCATCGGGGTATACCCTGCGAACCGCTTCATTGATTTGCTCGTGGCGGTTCTCATTCCACACAGTCACCCGAATGGCCATATGACCTCCCCTTTCCTGGCAGACTAGTAAATTTCGCATGCTGTCAGCTGTTGTCAGCCCCGCGTAAACATTCCCGCCGAAAAGGCAGATTCCTTCCCATTTGGCAGACTGTTGGAAAATACCGGGCTCTAGACGGCTGGAGCCCTGCAATATATTGGGGAAGGCTTAACTTAACTGCCTTCCCCATTTGCTTTATCGAGAGTCTTTATTGTCCGTTTTCGCCGATACCCGGCATCTGGCGGCTGTTCACCACTCAAAGTGCTTCATCCCATTTTCCTTTATTTCTTTCTGAAAGTCTCGCAGTTGGTGTCCTGGCATTCTGTGGCGCCGCTGCCGCTGATAAAGATCTCATCGGCCGCGCATAAGTTGCCTTCCTCCCAGTAGACACAGGAGTCAACTACACAGGTGGTAGTCGGCGAGAGGTCTTTGCCCGGTATAATCGCCGCTTCAATGGCACCACGCCAGTTGACGTTATCTGCGGAACCCAGCAAATTAGCCAGACCCCGGCGTTCGGCAAAGGTCTTGCACATTGTGTGTTCCACCGATTCTGCCGCCTGCTCCTCTTCGTTGAGGATGTCGATGTTGGCTGCACCGCACACATCGCCCGGCAGCCAGTGGGTGCACGTGTCCGCTTCGCATACCACCTTGGGATGGTGATGAGGCATTACTCACACTCCTTTCACCCTTGATTATGACCCCCGGAAAGGCTACCTATGTAGTGAAGGGCTGCAGGTTCAAAGCCCGTCTCGCTGAGAAGTTTCCCAGTAGATCAAGCTGCTGTCTTCTGCAAGGACAATACTTGTGGCACCCAAGAACTCTCCAGGCAGGTTTACCGGTGACGGGATAGAACTCTTATTGATGTGTTCCCTATACCGAGGGCTAGAAAGGACGCAGTCTCATGACTCAAGTTAACGACCTAGAACTGGCCAAGACTGAGCTTCTGACAGGCGACTATGCCTTAGTCATCGTCAAGGATGGAGAAGTGCTTTTTGCCAGCAAGGAAAACAGCATCGGGCCCATCTACCAAGCGGTGCGGCAGTTTGGCAAAACCCTGGAGGGAGCCAGCGCAGCCGACAAGGTAGTCGGCAAAGCCGCGGCTCTGTTTTGCAAGACGGTTGGCATAAAAGCAGTCTTCGCCCGGCTTATCTCGGAAACGGCAGTTGAAATCCTGACCGCCGCCGGCATAGAACTAGAGTTTGACAAATCCTGCCCGTATATCCTCAACCGTACTCGGGATGGGATGTGCCCCATAGAAAGACTGGCTTTAGATGTCGATGACGGCATGGCTCTCTTGGAAAAGGTAGGGAGATTCCTGGGAGACATCCGGTGAGGCGTAATGCGGGTGCTTTCAGTCGGCAGGCTCAGCGGCACGGAAGACAGCTCGTCACTTCTGAGCTTCTAGATACTAGATACGTGGGCGCAAAGGCTTGGCAGGCGGCAGGGAAAACACCGGCCTTCTTGCTAGGCCTTCTCAATCATGGTAGACTAATTGATGTGCATATCGACAGAGATCAACTGGCCCCCTGAGGGCGCATAGGTCAATAGGTCGAGGGGGTTTTTGCAGTTGCAGAATGACAGAATCACCGATTTTACCCAGGGCAGCATTCCCCGTCACTTGGTTGCCTTTGCTCTTCCCATGTTCCTCGGCAACCTGCTGCAGGCCCTTTACAATACCGTTGACAGTATTTGGGTGGGCCGTTTCCTCGGCGCCAATGCCCTAGCAGCTGTCTCTGTCAGTTTTCCGGTTATCTTTGCCCTGGTAGCCATGGTCAACGGGATTACCATGGCCACCACCATCTTGGTTTCCCAGTATTTTGGTGCACAACAGCATAGGGAGCTGGTCAGAGCCATCACCAACTCAATCGTTCTGCTCACCATCATGGGCGTAGTGCTCTCGGCCATCGGTGTCGGTTTCCGCGGCCCTATGCTTCAGCTCATAAACACACCGGATGAGATTCTGGAAATGGCCATGACCTACCTGGGCATTTTTATGGCCGGACTGGTGGGCATGTTCTTGTACAACGCAGCCGGTGCCATCCTGCGGGGTTTGGGAGATTCCCGCACTCCCCTGCGGTTCTTGGTTTACGCCACAGTTCTGAACATCATTTTGGACCCCATATTTATCTTTGGATTGGGACCAGTTCCTGCCATGGGAGTTGGCGGTGCTGCCTTGGCAACTATCATCGCCCAGGGCATTTCGGCTGTTCTATCCCTTCGGTATCTGTACGTCCACTCAGGCCTCTTGCACTACCAACCGGGCATGCTCAGACTGGACTGGCAGCTGACCCGCTTGACTTTCAAGATAGGACTCCCCGCGGGCATTCAGCAGATGCTGGTTTCTTTAAGCGCCGTTGTGGTTAATTCCATAGTCAACAGCTTTGGAGCCACGGTGATTGCCGGTTTCGGGGCAGGCTCCCGCCTGGACCAGTTTGCCTTTATGCCCTCCATGAGCATGGGTATGGCAGTCTCTGCCTTGGTCGGCCAAAACCTAGGGGCCGGAAAGACCGAGCGGGTATCTGAAACAGTGAAATGGGGCGCCATCCTAGCCTCCGGCATTACACTGGTAGTCTCAGCTGTTGCGGTCCTGCGGCCCAGGATCTTGATGGTGCTCTTTACTCAGGATGAAGCAGTGCTGGCGGAAGGCTCCCGTTACCTGCGATACATGGCCTTCTCATATATTCCCATGGCCCTGATGTTCACCATCGGCGGTGTTATCCGAGGAGCCGGAGACACCGTAGCCACTATGTACCTCACTTTGGGTTCGCTGTGGATTGTCAGGGTGCCGCTGGCCCGATATCTCAGCTCGATTCCAGAACTGGGAGTAGACGGTGTGTGGCTGGCCTTGCTCACGGGTACTTGTATGGGATTGGTCTTTCATCTGCTGTATTACCGGACCGGCCGCTGGAAGCGGAAGGTTATCGTGCAAAGACCGCCTGAAACCTCTTAGCTGAAATCTACCGGACAACCACCGCAGCAAGAGGCACCATGTGCCGCTGCCGCTGGACGAAGGCTGCCGCCTCCTTGATCCCGTAGTAGGCCAAAGTCCGCAGGGCTTCTGGATAGTTGCGGCCTACTTCTTTAGGGTTGTGGGCATCAGAACCTAGGGTAATTGGCACACCGTAATCCGCGATGAGCCGCAGGAATCTTTCGTAAGCCTCCCGAGTCCCGCAGCCTTCGAAATTGAAAGCCCTGGTGTTGACCTCGAGGCACATATCCTGCTTGCGGGCTGATGCTACCACCGCACTCAAGGCATCCTCCACCAACTGTCCGTCGGCACCTTCAGGCCAGGGTACCGCCTGCCAGCCCAGATTGATATGAGCCATGGAATCGAAGAGGCCGCTTTCCACTGCCTTTCTTACATAGTCAAAGTAAGTGAGGAGAAACCTCACCGGCTCATCCTTTACATCCATTACGTATCTAAATCCGTACATGGGAAGCAGATGCACAACCCCCAGCACGTAGTCTACGGGTAGGGAGGCTAAGAATCTCCCCAGTTCCTGTTCGAAGCCGGCAAAATAGTCTGTCTCCAGACCTACCCGGACGTTCAAAGAGGTCCTTTCTCCCGCATCCTTTACATCCCGCAGGTAGAGCTCCAGTTCCTCCTCCCGCATCCAGGTGTACGGGAGCTGCCGCTTAAGCTCCTCCGACAGGTACTGCCGGGAAATGTGCTCAGTAAAACACACCTCTTGAATCCCCAACTCCTTCGCGCGGCGCAGGTAATCATCTATGGTCCCTACGGCATGATGGGAGTACACCGTATGGAGATGGTAGTCAATCAACATCAAGGTCTCCCCCTATTTTCTCAAAAAATGCTCCCCAGAAATGCTTCCCGTTGCTTCTCTCCTGCAGAGTAACATATGAAAGTTAATATTGAATGAACGAGCCCTCGGCCCCCGTTGACACGACTCCCAGGCCGCCATATAATTTAATTAAACGATTACTTAATAATGGAATGATATAGAGGAGAGGGAACTGCGATGACAGAACCCAACCGATCCCGGCAGGATATATGCGACCAGTACTGTCCCAACAATCCCAATCTCGATGAACTCCGGGATAGCCTGCTGGAGGTAGCCGGTTTATCTGAGATCTTTAAAGTCTTGGGGGACGAGACAAGAACCAAGATTATCTACCTTCTATCCCAGGCAGAGCTTTGCGTCTGTGATCTGGCAGAGATCTTGGAAATGTCCCTCCCTGCAGTATCCCATCATCTCAGGTTGTTGAAAACCATGCGGCTGGTCAAGTACCGCCGGGATGGGCGGCAGGTTTATTATACTCTCGACGATGACCATATTGTGAACTTGATCCGAGAAGCGCGGGAGCATTTTGCTGAAGAGAGGTAGGAGAGACATAGTGGCCAATGCAGCTTGCGAAGCTCAAGTCAAGACTTACCAGCTTAGCGGCTTAGACTGTGCCAACTGCGCCGCTAAAATCGAAAAAAAGCTCCAGCAAGAGCTGGATCCCCACGCGTCGGTTAATTTTGCCGCGTCCACCCTGCGGATCAGTGCCGCAAAAGTGGGTCAGGCTCAGAAAGTGATCAGTTCGGTTGAGCCTGGTGTGTTGATTCACACAGATGTCGTATCTGAAGATACCCAAAGCGGTTCTCAAGGCGCAGCAGGAACTGAAGCCCGCGGTCACAGTCATCACGGTGCCGAACTTCAGCTCTGGCCTCTGATCACTGCTGGGATTCTCTTTATCTTCGGACTCATCTATAGAGTGGAACTGGCTGCAGTATCCCCCTGGGCTGAGTACGGAGTTTTCTTGGCAGCTTACCTTCTTGTGGGCCGCAAGGTAATCATCGCGGCCGGCCGCAATCTGTACCGGGGCCAGGTATTTGATGAGAACTTCCTGATGACCATAGCCACCATAGGAGCTTTTGCCATTGGCGAACTGCCGGAAGCCGTGGGAGTCATGCTCTTCTATTATGTAGGAGAACTGCTCCAAGACATGGCCGTAACCCGTTCCCGCCGTTCCATCCAGGCTCTCCTATCTATCCGGCCCGACTTTGCAAACCTTAAAACCGAGGATGGTCTAGTCACTGTGGACCCGGAACGGGTAGCCGTAGGGAACACAATCGTAGTGCGGCCAGGAGAAAGGATCCCCTTGGACGGTGAAGTCTTAGTGGGACAGTCCTTTGTCGATACATCGGCCCTTACCGGCGAGGCGGTTCCTCGGCGGGTTTCCCCAGGTGAAACGGTGCTGGCCGGTATGGTCAACGGCTCCGGCCTGTTGGAGATCAGGGTCACCAAAGAATACGGAGAGACGTCTCTGGCCCGGATTCTCGACCTGGTGGAGAACGCTGCCAACCGCAAGGCGCCGACGGAGAGGATAATCACCAAATTGTCCCGGTACTACACACCGGCAGTGGTGCTGGCCGCGGCATTAGTTGCAGTAGTGCCGCCCCTTGTCCTGCCCAATGCTGCCTTTAGGGACTGGGTCCACCGGGCACTGGTGCTGCTGGTCATCTCCTGCCCGTGCGCATTGGTGATCTCCATACCTTTGGGGTATTTCGGCGGCATCGGCGGTGCCTCCCGCCGAGGCATCTTGGTCAAAGGAGCAAACTTCTTAGATGCACTGGTCAACCTAGACACAGCTGTATTCGACAAGACCGGCACCTTAACCGAAGGGATATTCGAAGTGCAGCGGGTTGTTCCCGTCAATGGATATTCCGCGGAAAGAGTGCTGAGTCTGGCTGCCCAGGCCGAGGCCCATTCCAGCCATCCTATAGCCCAGTCGATTATCCGAGCCGCGTCCCGGCTAAGGGAAACCGCTGCCGGGGCCTCAGATAACGGTGCAGGCAGTACCCCAGATGCAGGCAGGAGTCAAGACAAGGGAAAGCATCACGGCACTGGGCCGTATGCCGGTGTGCAGTACGAAGAGATCGCCGGCAAGGGAGTTAAGGCAAAGGTTGACGGAACTGAGATCCTGGTCGGAAACAGCAGCCTCCTGACCGAAAACGGCATCGATCTCACTTTTCCTGCCGCGGACGGCTTTACCCAGGCATTTGTCGCCGCGGATGGGCAGTTTATCGGCACCATCACCATCGCGGACCGCGTAAAGGCCGATGCTGCCTCGGCCATCAGCCGTCTCCGCCGTCTGGGAGTGAACAGGACGGTAATGCTGAGCGGAGATGCCCCAGGACCTGCCCAACGGGTAGCGGAGGAAGTGGGTATTGATGAAGTTCATGCGGGGCTGCTGCCTGCAGAAAAGGTAGCAAAGCTGGAGGCCATCCTTGCCCAGGGGAGGAACCAAAAACGCAAAGGTAAGCTCGCCTACATCGGCGATGGGATTAACGACGCCCCCGTTCTAACCCGAGCCGATGTGGGAATTGCCATGGGCGGCTTGGGTTCCGATGCTGCCATCGAAGCCGCGGATGTGGTGATCATGGACGACAGTCCGGGCAAGGTAGCAGAAGCCGTCGAAATCGCCCGCTATACCCGGCGGATCGTCATCCAGAACATTTTGTTCGCCTTTGGTGTAAAGACCCTGTTTATCCTGCTCGGCATCGCTGGAACAGCAACCCTGTGGGAGGCAGTTTTTGCTGATGTCGGAGTTGCCCTTCTAGCCGTCCTCAACGCCGCCCGGGCGCTCCGCTTCCGGCCGCAGGGTCAAGACAGCTCCTGCTCTCTGCCGGGGCATGTCCATCAATGCTGCTGACAATGCCGCAGGCGCCCGCAGGATGGATGAATATGTGCGCCGCACCACCAGAAATACTAGTAATCCCACCACCGGGCTGGGTCACTACCCACTCCCTTCAGTTTCAAACTGTCGAGGCGCAAACCTTAGCGAACAGCTATGAAATCTACCGCTGCTCTCCTGGCCAGCTTCAGGAAAGGTCCCGGCATGACACCCAGGATGATCACCGCTGCCCCAAGCAGGATCATAGAAAGCTTCTGCAGCCAGCCGGGATCCTGCCTTTTGTCATCTGATGGTGCCGGTTCCAAATAAGCAGCTCGGATAACGGGGAATAGATAAGCCCCGCAAAGAACACTTCCCACAATAACTGCCGCTGCTCCCAGCCAATTGCCCGCCTCCAGACTTCCGAGGAGGAGGTTCCACTTGCCGACAAAACCAGCGAAAAGAGGGACCCCAGCTAGGCTGAGACTGCCGACGGTAAAGGCGGCCATGGTAACCGGCATTTTCCTGCCGATACCTGCCAATTCACTGACCCGCTTCTTGCCGGTGGCAGTAACGATAGCTCCTGCAGCCAAGAACAAGACAGCCGTGCTCGCTGCATGGGCAGCCATATAAAACAGCGCTCCTGTGAGAGCACTTGCATTAACGAGACCCATCCCCAGGAGGGCATACCCCAGCTGGGCAACGGTGGAAAAAGCCAGCCTGCGCTTGAGCTCATCTTGGGCTAAGGCAAACAGCGACGCAGCAATGATGCCTGCCATCCCCAGTACTGTGATGATCTTGTCCAAGGCAAGCTGCTGAATCAGACTGCCGCCGAATACGTTGTACAAGACTTTCATCAGGCAGATAAGATAACCTTTTACCGCCAGTCCAGACAGCACAGCACTGGCCGGGGACGGCGCACAGCTGAGAGCGTCGGGCAGCCAAACATGGAGCGGAAAAAGAGCAGATTTCACCCCTAGGCCGACCAAGAAGAAACTGGCTGCCAGCCGCACTACCCTGGGGTAATCCTGCCAGATGCGGGAGAGTTCCTGGGAGGCATATCCCATGTTGAGATGCCCTGTGATGATATATATAAGGCCGATGCCGCCCAGCAAGAGGGCAGAACCCAGTGACACCAAGATCAAGTAGGTCAAGGCAGACTCAGCTGCCCGGGAATCAGTGCGGGCTGCCACCATACCGCAGCAGCTCAGCATAGCTACCTCCACGAGAACGTACACGTTAAAGATGTCGTTGGTCACAGCCATGCCGGCCAGGGCTCCATAGAGAAGCAGAAACAGAGTGTAAAACCATACAGCCCGATTAGAACTGCCCACTTCCTGGCTCAAGTGATTGACAGAAAAGAGAACCGCCGGCAAAGAGACCATGGCTGCTGTCAGCAGCATCAGGGCGGCTGCACTGCCGACAACCAATTCTACACCCCAGGGGGCCGGCCATCCGCCCATGCTGTAGACGGTGGAGGTTCCGCCGCCGGAAAGGACAAGTGAGGCAAGATATCCCGCGCCTGAAAGGCCAATGACTGCAATTAATGTTGTCAAACCTTCAGCCAACCTCAGCCGACGAACTAGGGTCGGCAGCACAAAGCTAACACACAAAGGGGCGACCACGACCAGCACAGGCAGGTGGTCTCTAATCGCTGTCACCATCTGTCTCTCACCTCACTTTTCATTTCTGCTATCCGCCGGGCGTCCAAAGTACCGTAGGCCTTGTATACTCTGTAAACAAGGGATAAAGCCAATGCCGACACGCTGACGCTGACGACAATACCGGTGAGCATCAGAGCTGATGGCAGCGGATTAACATAGACTCTCCCTGGACTGGTCTGATCAAGAATTGGGGGAACACCGCCCCGGATGTTGCCTGCCGCTGCAAACATGAGGAAAACGGCACTTTCAATGATGTTGATCCCGATGAGCTTCTTGATCAAATTAGCCCGGGTAAGGACGATGACAGCTCCGACAGCAAACAAAATGACTGCCGCAAAGTATGGGTAGTTAATCAACAATTTGTTTAGCAACATCACACCTCTTCCTCCAGCATGGTAAAGAACAAGCTAACCATAGTGCTGGCAACTTTAATCCCAATACCGATGCTCAAGAGAGCTATTAATCCTCCGGAAGAGATGGTTCCAGGCACTCCCACATCAATTCCCGCCAGCTTATTGGCTAGAAAGGGAACTCCTTTAGCGATGCCGACCAAGCCTAAGAGTGCATACCAAAGGGTACCGTAGCTTTCAGCATAGGTAGTAACCTTCTCAGGAACCACAGCCCGGCCTTCATCTACTCCAAAAGCGGTGGCATAGGCGATATATCCCAAGGCCACTATAATGCCCCCGGCGAAGGAGCCTCCCGGCGAGATCTGGCCGTGGAAGATGATATAAAACCCATATACCTGAATGAAGGGCAAAACCAAAGTGGTTATCCGTTTGAGAATGAGGTCCCTAATTTTCATCCCTATCCCCCCATTCCTTTGTCCGTTCTCAAGACCACCATTACAGCCAGGGCTGCGGTGAAGAGGACGACGGTTTCGAACATGGTATCATAGGCCCGATAATCCAAGATTATGGAAGTAACCATATTGAGTACTCCCGTTTCCTCTAAAGCCTTACCTATATACCGCTCGGCCAGCTGGTTAAAGGTTGGATTGTCCGGCGCGCCGTAGGGAGGCAGTTCAGCAACAGCAGCCAGCATTGCATAAAGGGCCATAACAGCAACGACAGCAGCTACCAGCGGTCTGAAATTCATCCTTATTCCTCCCTTCGGCTGGTCCGGGAAATAACCAGCATCATTAGGACAGTAGTAATGATTCCTGCAGCAGCCTCGGTGATGGCGAGATCGGGGGAGTTCATCTGCAGCCACACTACAGCCATGATGAAGCTGAAGACTCCATAGACGATCACAGCATGCAGCAGGTCTCTGATGAAATACACAGTCAAAGATGCTACAATCAAGACAAAAAGCATCAACATATTGCCGTAATCCACAAGGCCCAACTTCACAAGACTCACCCCTTCATCGCCCTTGTCTCTGCCGCAAGGGGCTCTTCCCGGACAAAGCCTGCTTTCAGCACCAAATGGGAGGTAGCCGGGTTGACGATCCAAAAGAGCGCCAAAACTACCAACAGTTTGATGCGCACTGCCCAGCTGGGACTTACAAGAAAGAACCCCAGAATCGCAAACCCCACACCCACGCTGTCGGCTACGCTGACTGCATGCATGAGGTTATAGGGATCCGGCATCTTGTACAGGCCCAAAGTAGTGACTGCAAAGGAAATAAAGGAACCCAGGAAACAAAGATTTGCCAAAAGCCTAATCATGGGCAGCCCCTTCCCCTCCCTCTCTGCCCAGTTCCTTCAGCTTCGGCACCTTTACGTGCCACTCACCGGGCGTCAGCATTCTCAACGTCCAAACCGTTCCTATAAATCCACACAGAGCAAAAACAACGGCCACATCGATGAACCCATAATCACTTCTCAAGAAAGCCAGCAGCAAAATCATCACAGTCACCATGCTGCCTATGGCGTTGACGGTTATGACTCGATCAAGAACCGTCGGGCCGATGATCGCCCGCCAAAGTACCAAGAGAATCAAGACTGTAAGACCCACCAGCAGTAGGAGCATATATCGCCCTCTCCTTTCCCCACAGCTCCAAAGCCCTAATTTCATCGATAATTCTCCAGCTGCACAGACCCTCGGCTATCTCCGGGTTAAGCGCATGAATGATAAACACACCGGTTTCCGGATCGATGTCGATGGTCACGGAACCAGGAGTGAGAGTTATACAGTTGGCTAGAAACACTCTCCCCCAATTGGTCTCCAAGTTAGGCCGCACGGTAAGCAGAACAGGCTCAATGGGCGGATTTCCAAACAACACAGTCCTGGTAACCGATATGGCCGACTCGATGATGGACCAAACCAAGGTCAAGAGGCACTGACCGAACAGCAATACCCCCCTGGCAGAACAGGAAAGGGGTATCTGGGGCACCAGATCCCTCCAAAGCCAAACGGTCACCAGCGCAACAAGGACTCCGACGAGAATATGCTCCCAATCCGCCTCTCCAGCTACCACCAGCCAGAATCCAAAGAGGAGCAGAAATAAGGCAATATACCGTCTCTCCATCAGTTAACCTCCCTCCGCTGCTGAAGCTCCCTCTGTCCCTCATCTGCCGTTTTCGCCGCATCCAAGGAGGTCCTGCGCGCAATATACTCTGCACCCCTTTCTACAGCCGCGGCAATGGCTAGACCCGAACCGGATCCGACCACAGCGCCAGAAACGGGGATTCCTCCCAGAAGTGAAGAGATGACATTCCCAAACCCCTGGCCGATGAGGTTTTCGTTGCTGTTATGATGCTCAGCAAGCATATTATCGTGACTTCCGCAGACAGCAGCGCGGATATGCTGCCCAGAAGACAGATGATGAAGGCTGGTCTCAGCAGCTGGGTGATGGTCTCCCAAGGCAGCTGAGCCACGATAGGCTAAGGTACACCGAAGGGAAGATGCCCCACTACATGGGGAGAATGGATAATAAGCTCACGTGTGACTAGGCCTGCAGTGATGCTCCCAATTATTCCTCTGAGGGCACCGCTTACAGGAAAAACAAAAAGCGCAGGCAAAGTCCTAAAAGGACCAAGGCACCACGCTTGGACCACTCCTACGGGGTTAGCTGACGGGTTCGGGCACCCAAGTTGCCCTACCTGGCGGTGCCAGGATTCACCCCAAATGTGGGTCCCCCGCTTCCACACGGGAAT
The DNA here is from genome assembly GCA_012839845.1 of Bacillota bacterium. Classification (GTDB taxonomy): domain Bacteria; phylum Bacillota; class Limnochordia; order DTU087; family DTU087; genus DTU087. Next base: position 12,561 of record DUMM01000113.1, read on the forward strand.
TCGGAGACATCGTGTGCTGTTTCGGAAAGAACACCATCATAATCATACCAGAAAACCAAGAAAAATCAAGGCAGCGTCGGAAATATCCTCCATACAGGGCAATCACGGCCTAAAGGCCGATATATCCACTAGCCGCTGACCGAGCTGCTTCGGTGGCCGTCCAACGCCTTCTTGATTCTCTCCAGACCTTCCTCTAAGAGCGGCCGGGGGCATCCGATGTTGAACCTGATGAAACCCTCGCCGCCGGGGCCAAACCACTGGCCATCGTTGACGGCTATTTTGGCCTTCTTAGCGAAAAACTCCGCTAAACTGCAGCCGGTGATCTTTAGTCCGCGGCAGTCCAGCCAGGCAAGGTATGTTCCCTCAAGCTCCGTCATCCTTATATCCGGCACCTGATCTTGGATGAATTGCCTCAAATAATCCCTATTGCCCGCCAGGTAAACCAGAAGCTCTTCCAGCCACTCCTCCCCATGGCGGTAAGCCGCCTCCAAAGCCGCTATGCCCAAGAAAGATGGATCGATAGCCACGTTGTCCAAGGTGTTTGCAAAGCGGTCCCGCAGGTGTTTATTGGGAATGACCACAAAGGATGTTGCCAAGCCAGCCAGGTTGAAGGTCTTGCTGGGTGCCATGCAGGTGATAGTGTTCTGAGCCACTTCCGGAGAGAGGGAAGCCAAGGGTACATGCCGGCGGCCGGAATAGACAAAATCAGCGTGGATTTCATCGGAAACCATCAGGAGTCCATGCCGAAGACAGATCTCCGCCAATTTTTCCAGTTCCTCTTTCCGCCACACCCGGCCCACAGGATTGTGGGGACTGCACAGAATAAGCATTCGAGTTCTGGAATCGATTTTTGCTTCCAGGTCATCAAAATCCATGACATACCCTCGGTCAGTCTCTGCCAGGGGGTTGAAGACTACCTGGCGGCCGTTGTTTCTAACCGAGTTGAAAAAGGGTGGGTACACCGGCGGTTGTACGATTATTTTCTCGCCCGGCAAAGTAAATGTCTGGATGAGCAGGTTCAAAGCATTGACGACACCGGCAGTAAAGCTGATCCACTCCTGTTCGACGACCCATCCGTAGCGCCGCTCCAACCAACTGACAATTGCTTCATAAGCCGAAGGCGGAGTTATGCTGTAGCCGTAGACAGGATGCTGAACCCGTTCGAGAAGGGCCCTTTGAACGGGCTCTGCCGACGCAAAGTCCATGTCCGCCACCCAGAAGGGAAGCAGGTCCCTTTCTCCGTATCGCTCCTCCAAAGCGTCCCATTTGTAGCAGTCGGTTCCCCGGCGTTGGATTAAGGCATCAAAATCATGCGGCATATAGCGACCCACTCCCCCTAAGTCATGTTCTTGCTGTACATCAATTCTGCAAAGCACTTCTACACCCGCTTATATATATCCCGTTCCACATCCTGCAGGTATACGTACCTAAACCGGCCGCTCTTTTGCAGACGGTCAAACTCCTCGTCAGCCTCCCGGCGGCAGTCCTCACAAGCATGCCATGGGATCAGTACCGCTGCAATCACCGTCACCCGCCCCAAAGGGACTCCCCAGCCCCTCGCGGCACCAGACTGGATCACCCGCCAGCCGCTGCAGGCTGGACACAGTCTGATCTTTTCCACCTGCTCCTCTGTTATGTTGTCTGTATCGTAGTAAATACGGCGCTGCCTGGTAAAGAACGGACCATGCCCGAAGATTCGCTCCAGGTCGACATCCTTTCTAGTTCGCCACATCTGCCAAAGCTGAGCCACCGTTTTCTCAATGGTTTCAGAAATATGGGGCGGCTGCTTTACTTTCTCCTCAGACCAATCCGGCTCCCGGACGGCACTGTAGTCGAGACCGGCTAAAGCCAAGAGCAGTCCTGCATTTACGTAGGGTAAAGCCCCTTCGATGGAATAACCGCCCTCTAGGACAACAATGTCAGGCGACAAAAGCTCCGTCAGCCGGGCGTAACCCTGAGCAGTCACCTGCATATTGGTCAAAGGATCGGTGTAGTGGTTGTCCTGCCCGGCGGCATTGATCACCAAATCCGGCTCGAAGTCTGCCAAGATGGGAAGCACTAAGTTCTCGATTACGTACAGAACCCCTTCATCACCGGTGCCCGGCGGCAGCGGCACATTTACCGTCTGGCCGTAGGCGGCAGGACCGCCCCTTTCATGGATAAACCCAGTACCTGGATACAGCGTGCGGCCGTCCTGATGCAGGGAAATATGCAGAATTCCCGGATCGTTGTAGAAGATGTCCTGAGTTCCATCGGCGTGGTGGGCATCGGTATCGACAATTGCGATGCGCAGATGAGACCCATAAGTGCGGCGGACATGCTCCACCATGATGGCCTCGTTGTTGATGGTGCAAAAACCCCGGGACCCGTGGACTATCCGATTGGCATGGTGACCAGGGGGCCTCAGCAAGGCAAAGGAACGGCTGACCCTGCCGGTGAGCACCAAGTCCGCGGCGACCATTGTCCCTCCCGCGGCAATTCTGTGGGACTGCGTGATTACACTGCCCACCGACGGGACACACACATGGGCCCGGCTGATTTCTACATCCTCGGCAACACGGGGCCGGAACTCCTCTATCCCCGGCACATCCAGCAAACCCTCTTCCACGATTTGATCCCTGGTATATAGGAGCCGCTCTTCCCGCTCGGGGTGGTCCGGTGTTATGCACCAGTCAAAGGCAGGGAAGAAAACAAGCCCAACCTTATTACGACTGCTGGACTGCATTAGGTTCGCCCCTTTCCGCTCCAGGGACAATTCGCCGCACTTGCGGCCGCACCTGGGCCCTGATAGTGAAAATCCTGCCGATTGTGTAGAACCCCCGCACCACGTTGAAGCTCTCTTCTTCTACGATGGCAATGTCGTCAGGATCCAAAACGCCCAGCTCTTTGCCTTTCTCAATGGCCCATCGGCGGGCTTCTTCCCGGGCTTTTCTAATGTCAAAAAGCATCGCTTTTTGAATCTCACCCGTGTAGTCCATTTCCGGCACCGCAGCTACACCCAGAGCCGTGTCGGCATGGTAGGTTACAGCAGCTGTCGGACGGCTGGCAGCGGCACCGATGGCATTGGCCTCTTCATGATAGGGCAGTACCTCCCAGTCTATCCCCATTGCCCGGGCTGCTAAGGGGATAAACACCTGAGCCGGTCCGCCCAAGCCGATCAGCACCCGGGGCCTGATGTCCCTAGGAGCTAGAAGCTCCGAAACGGTATAGACAGGTCTGGACTCCAGGTATTGATAGATATCCTCCACAGCCTCCACCAGCTGCCTGACAAACCCGTCGATTATCTTCCTGGCAGTCTCTTCGACCCCAATTCCCAAAGCCCCTGCCAGTTCTGCCACGGCTTTCCTAGCCCGGTGGACGTCACCTACAGAAGTCATCCCCAGGACAACCGCGGCATCGGTGGGGGTTGGCCTACTTCCCCCTAAAGCAGCGGGAATACCCGCCCGCTTTGGCCCAATGACCAGCTGCCGGCTGGTTTGCCCGTTTTCTCTCCGGCAGAGCACTCTGATTTCCGAGTCGCCCCCCAAGCCTATGGAGCGAACAAACAGCGCCGGAACCAACGTCCTATGACCGGCTATCTCCGCCCCTTGGGGCTGAAAGACAGGCTCCCCCGCCGCCTGTACGGCCATATCGGTGGTTGTTCCGCCAATGTCTACGATGATAGCATTGCCCTCCTGATGATTGCTCAGGGCTCGGGCACCCATCAAGCTGGCAGCCGGCCCGCTCAGGATTGTTTCCACCGGCCGAACGAGGGAATCTTCCAGGGTCATGGTCCCGCCATCGGCCTTCAAGAGATAAACCTTACCGATGTTTCTCCCTTCCAGCATCAGCCGCCTTACCATCTCCACGAATCTAGCCTGCTGGCCGGCAACGCTGGCATTTAGATAGCTGGTAGCCAGCCGCCGCGGGAAATTAGGGCGGCCCGAAAGCCGGTGACCCAGGGTTATATGCCTGAAACGGTAATCCCCTTCCCGGGCCAGAGCCTCGATGGTCAGCTCCTGGGAGGGATTTCGGTGGGAGAATTTCCCCACCACCGCCAACACCTCCATTCCCGCCTCCCTGGCCGCGTTCATCGCCGCCTTGACTTCCTCCCGGTCAATGGGCGCAACTTCCCGCCCCCGGTGATCCACCGAGCCCGAAAGCTGATGAACGGCAAAACCAAGCCTCAGATCCTCTATCCGCATTCCCGGACCCGGCACAGCCAGCACAAGGGCGGGGTCTCCCCGCCCTTCGACAATGCTGTTGGTGGACAAAGTAGTGCTCAAGTGCAGCTCCAAAGGCTCTGTACCCCGGTAACTGCCGAGGATAGTCTCCAAAGCTGCTGCAGTGCTTTCCACCAGATTGACATGATCCGTGGGCACTTTTCCGGTGGCAACTACTTCGTTGTCTTTGATCAAAGCAGCATCGGTATTGGTGCCGCCCACATCAATCCCGGCGATATACATGGTTCCACCTTCCGCCCAAAATTTGTATGTCCCATCCTTTATCTCGCTCTTACTGATAACCCCGCGTACGGACCGTGCGGGGAGAGCGCTTGCGGCCGCCTGCAGCTAGGCCAATTCCACGTACAAGGAAAGCCTCAAAGCTGGAACGGTGAGGCTTTGCCGCTCGGCATGGGAACAGGGAAGCCGCGCATCGGCGCTTCCCTGTTTTCTATCCCTGATAGATACCTTTGATCAGAACCACCGGCGTGCCGGCATCCGCGGAACCGCTGACCAGATCGGCTAGAGTTGCCAAGACATCAGTCAACCGCCGAGGAGTTGTACCTTCTGTTTCGATGCTGTCCGGACCAAAGCCCTTGGCCTTCGCTTCTTCTATGGCCTCCTCAATCTCGGCAAAGGATTTGCCTTGAGAGTGAAGCTGATCTACAAGCATCTTGTACTTTACCCCACACCGCATTTTTTCCTGCAGTCCCGAAGTGCAGCCGAAGGTAGTCACTGGATCGGCCAATTCCCAGATGCCGGTTTCGGGGTCTTTGTAGGCGCCGTCACCGTAGATGAGAACCTCCACCTTGCGGCCGGTTCTCCGCAGGATTTCCTTCTGAACCGACTGGGTGAACTCTTGACAGTCTCTGGGGGCAAGCTTCAGTTTTCCATCACTGGACATATTGCTTCCCAGCAGTCCCCATTCGCTCCGTATGCTTCCAGTAGAGCATATATCCTGCAAGGTGATGCAGTTGCTAAGGGCTTCCTTAATCTGTTTCTGGGTCTGCCTTCGAGTGCGGATGTCAGCAGCTATTACGCCTTCGGGCTCTTCTGCCATCACCGCCTGGGGGTCATTGGCGTACATAATCACTGCTTCTGCGCCCTCCCGGCCGACAACCTCGCTGTAGTAGGCCCCATAGTCGATCCTGGTGATGGGATGCAGCAGCACCTGTGTGGGGATATCCCTGTGATACAGCACAACACTGGGACCGCCGTGGGCCGCGGCATAAGCAGGATCAATTACCTGGTTGCCCACCTCATCATAAGGATAGGAGAACTGGACCACCACTTTGCCCCGGGGTACAGCCCTAGCCAAAGCCCGCAGAATAACGCTGAAGCGGTTGCGGCTGGCAATAGGGTGCACCACACCTAAGGTAGAAGTATCCTTTAGCCCCAGCTTTGCCTTAACCTCCGCGGCAATCTGGTCAACACTGACGATGTTGTTCTGTGACCTGGCAACTACCGATTCAGTAACGCACACAACATCGCCGTCGTGCAGCAGCCCATCCCTGTTCAGCTCCTCAGACCGGGTGGCTATCTCGCCAACAAGATCGCTGCCCGGCACGATAATCCCCATTTTTACTCCCAAGGCAGCAGGACCAACATACCCAGGCAATGTCTTCATCTACAATACCTCCAATTTCCATGGACCTAGCCCGCCACTGTATGTTCTTTACTGTTTGCTACTAGAATTCCTCTTTCCCTGGAGGAACTTCCCTTTCCCACACCGGAAGCTCAACGTTGAGATAATAACCTATTCTTCTCTTCAGATCAAGAAAAGAGGACAGACAAGCTGGTTCAGCTCTCTGTCCTCTGCTGCCAATCCTGGCGATCTCTAGTTATACCTGGTTTTTTTAGTACCAGGCGTGCTCCTTGAAAGTCCCGTAGAATGCATGAAGGTTTTCCACCGGCGTTTGGGCCTGGATGTTGTGAATGCTGTTGAACACAAATCCGCCGCCCTTACCGAAGATTCGGATCCGTTCTGCCACCTCTCTGCGCACTTCATCGGGGCTGCCGAAAGGCAGAGTCTTCTGAGTGTCAACAGCGCCGCCCCAGAAAGTAATCTTGTCCCCGAAGCGCTCTTTGAGAGTTTCCGGATCCATCCCCGCAGCCGAGCACTGCACTGGATTCAGGATGTCAAATCCAGCGTCAATGAAGTCAGGTAGAAAGTCAATCACTGAGCCGCAGGAGTGGATAAAGGTCTTCCAATTGGTGTTTTCATGCACCCAGTCGTTGATCCGGCGGTGGAAGGGCTGGTACAGATCCCGGTAGACAGCAGGTGAGATAAATGGACCTGTCTGCATGCCGAAGTCAGTGCCGGTGATAAACACAACGCTGACCTTGTCCCCAACAACCTTGTGGATCTTGGCCAGGTTGTTCAGGGCAATCTCGCACTGCATCTCAAAGACAGCCTTGACATAATCCCTGCGGATGACCGTGCTCATATACCACTCTTCGATATCCCGGATCCCCTTGGGGTATTTCAGCTGGGGTGCGGGTACAAAGGCAATATCCCCAAAGCTGGTGCCGCCAAAGCTGCCAACGATGGCCTTGTCGGTCTCGTTGTACAGGCGGTCCACCTCGTTCTTGATATACTCCAGCTCCCAATCGGAGATGGGCTTGAACTCCTCGACATTATCCTCCGGATTGAGTTTCTCCTCATCTATGGGCTGCTGCCGCACAATGGCGTCGAAGTAGAACCCGCCTTTAGGCATGCGGCCGCTGGGCGGAGCTGATTTGTCGCCCTCGGGGTACATCAGAATGTCTCCGTTGGGTTCTGGATCAGTGTTGAAATCCCCAGGCACTAGAAGAGGAGTACCGTCCCAGAATGTCCAGGGTTTCCAGTCCTTGTTTTCAAAGCCGAACATGTTCTTGGGCAAGCCCACGCCGACAAAATCAACGCCTAGGGCTTCCATCAAGTCCGGTTTGATCTCACCCAGCATCTGGTAGGGCTCAACTACTTTAACTGGAGTCCCCGGTTCATCCAGCCCCAGTGCTTGCCGCAGTTTGTATACAGTGGTTACATGCATACCGGTGACGCTGGTCGCACCTAGATCCAGCGGTATCCGATCAGGCTCTTTGTGGTTTAGAGCTAGGTTTACCCGTTCTCGTGAAGTCATAACTCCGGCCCCCTAACATTGTTCTTAATCGGCTCACGCCAGCTTACGCTTTCTTGCGTCTCTTACCCCCGATGACATCAACGGCGACAGCCAGCAGCAGTGTAGCTCCGATGACAAACTCGTTCCAGTAAACATCGACACCCAACAGGGTAAGGGCATTGGTGATGATGGCCATGAGCAGGGCGCCCAAGAAGGAACCGATTACCGTGCCTTCACCGCCGCTCAGACTTGCTCCACCGATGATTACCGCAGAGATTACCTTGAGCTCGAGTCCAGTACCTGCAGTGACCGACGCGGCACCCAGCCGGGCGGTCATAATCAGGCCGGCCAAGGCTGCCAGGAACCCGGTCAAGACATAGTTGAAGATAGTGATGCCGTCTACGTTGATACCGGACAATCTCGCCGCTTGGCGGTTGCCGCCGATGTAGTAGTTCTGGCGGAAGAATCTGGATTTCCTCAGCAGGATATCCCCTACAATGAGGAACACCAGCGCGTAAATGATGGGGTACTGAACACCTAGGAAGTTCCCCTGGCCGATGATCTTAAACGAAGCCGGCAGGCCGCTAATATTCCGCGCCTGGGTTATGACCAACAGAATACCCCGCAGGACGCTCATCATACCCAGGGTGGTGATAAAAGGATTGATACCCACTTTGGCAATCAGCAACCCGTTGATGAGGCCTACCACGATTCCCACCGCCAGAGCAATCAGCATTGCTGGGAAAACCGGCACCCCTGCCTTCATGGCCATGGCACCCACGGCACCGCAGAGGGCTACGGTCGAACCTACCGACATGTCAAACCCACCGGACACCATGAGAACAGTCATGCCCACGGCCACGATGGATTCAATGGAAACGCTCAGAAGATTAGCCAGGATATTCATTCTGGTGAGGAAATACGGAGACGCGATGCTCATGAATATACTGGCAGCGATGATGACCATCAGGATCATGAATTCGCGAAAATCCGTGATCCTTGCCAGCCCGCGGCTTCTTGCCGCTTCACCGTTAACAGTTGCTGTCCTCATTCCTTACACTTCCCTTTCTACAACATTAGACAGGCGGAAATCCGTCAAAAAAGGGTGCAAAAACTAGCAGGCCATAGCTACGCCGGTTGCGCAGGCGATCACTTTTTCTTCAGTGGCTTCCTCGCCGCTGAACTCGCCTACGATTCTGCCTTCCCGCATAACCAAGATTCGATCGCTCAGTCCCAAGACCTCCGGCAAGTCAGAGGAGATCATGATAATACCCACTCCCGTTGAAGCCAACTGCCTCAGCAGGCGGTAGATCTCGCTTTTCGCACCAACGTCTACGCCCCTGGTGGGCTCATCGACGATGAGCACCTTGGGCTTAATTCCCATCCACATGGAGAGCAGGACCTTCTGCTGGTTGCCGCCCGAGAGATTGCGAACCTGCTGCTTGATGCTGGGAGTTACTATATTAAAGTCCCGCCGGCACTTCATAGCAAAATCGTTGATGGCGCTTTCATCCATCATCCGCAGTTGATTGGCGAAGGTTTCTAGGTGCGGCGCTATGCAGTTATCCCTCATGGCCATATCCAAGAACAATCCCTGGGCCTTGCGGTCTTCTGTCAAATACCCAATCCCTGCTTCGATGGCATCTTTGGGACTGGCTACAGCCAAGGTTTTCCCTTCGAGAATTATCTCACCCTGTTCCAAAGGTTCCGCTCCAAAGATGGCACGGCCCAATTCGGTACGCCCTGAACCGACCAAACCCGCCAGACCCAAGATCTCCCCCCGGCGCAAGGATAGACTTACGTCGGCAAAAGCTTTCCCCCGACGGGCTCCTTTGACGCTGAAGTAAACCTCGCCGATGCTGTAATCCCGGTGGCCGTACATGTCCACCAGCTCGCGGCCCACCATCATCTGCACCAGCTGCTCCTCCGTTACGTCCTTGACATCTCTTGTACCTACATAGCGGCCGTCCCGAAAAACTGTAACCCGATCGGCTATTTCAAAGATCTCCTGCAGATGGTGAGAGATATAGATGAAGGAAATGCCCTCCTGCTTCAGCCGTCTAATGTTCTTGAACAGCAGCTCGGCCTCAACTGAGGTCAACGACGAGGTAGGTTCATCTAGGATCAGTACCTTCGGCTTGGTGGACATGGCCTTGAGAATCTCGACCACCTGCTGCTGACCTACCGGCAGGTTCTTGACCAATGTCTTAGGATCTACATCCAAATCGAAGAGTTTGAGAATCTCCCTGGTATCCTCGTAAAGCTTGTTGTAATCGATCATGCCAAGAATTCGGACAGGCTGCCGGTTGGCAAAAATGTTCTCAGCCACGGATAGATTGGGAGCCAAGCTCAATTCCTGAAACACTACGGCGATGCCGTGCCGGGCGGCGTCATAGGCGCTGTCGAACTGCACCCGTTTGCCTTCGACCATGATGGTGCCTGAGTCCGGCTTATAAATACCGCCCAATACATGCATAAGGGTGCTCTTGCCAGCACCGTTCTCACCAACCACCGCGTGTACTTCCCCTGCCCGCAGCTGCAGCTGGACGCCATCCAGGGCCCGGACGCCGGGGAAAGTCTTAACAATGTCCCGAACTTCTAGTACAATCCGGTTGTTCATTGACACCAACCTTCCTTAACAGTACCCCAGATGGGGAAGGGGCGGGGGGTGCGGGACACTGCCCGCCCCCCGGATAGAGACTACCGCATAAAGTACTGGTAGTTAGTCTCATCAACAATGACAACACCCGTATCGATCACAGTCGGGGTCCCAGTAATACCGGCCTTGGCATTGTCGCTGGTGATAGGAATATCATAGTTGTACAGGTTGTACAGGATCTGGACTGCATAGAAGGGCATCAAGGCAGTCTGCTGTGCTACAGAGGCGGAGATTACACCGGCCTCGATCTCCTGCAGCACGTCATTGCCCCGGTCCATGGAGACGATCTTTACCTTACCAACCAGACCGGCTTCCCTCACTGCCATGGCAGCGCCTGCTCCGCCAGCAGCCTCAACGCAAGCGATTCCGGCCAGGTCTGGGTACTTCATCAACAGGGTAGCAGCTGCCTGGGCAGCAACGTTGGGATCAGACTGGGTATCGGCAATCTGGACGATCTGAATGTCGGGGAACTGGGCCAGTGCGGCACGGTAACCTTCTACCCGTTCCTCCAGGTTGGACTGACCGGGCTTAGTCATGATGGCAACCTTGCCCTTACCGCCGATCAGAGATGCCATCTTCATGCCGCCTTCGTAACCAGCCTGGAAGTTACCGGTACCGACGAAGGCAATCCGCTTGGAGCCGGGCAGATCAGCATCAACAGTGACTACCGGGATACCTGCATCGACAGCCTTGTCCACGATGGCGTTCAAAGACGGCTCAAAGCCAACAACTACGATACCCTGGGGCTTCTTGGCAATAGCCTGCTCGAAAGCGGCAATCATGGCAGCCATATCGTAGTCAGCTGGCCCCACATACTCGGTGCGCACGCCCAAGTACTTGCCAGCCAGCTCCATACCCAGTTTGTGATCGTAGAAATAATCCAGAGCCCCCAGAGCAGATACCTGGATGTAGAGCTGTTCCTCCGGAGGCAGCTTTGCTGCGCTGGCGCTCAGTACCATTCCAAGCACCATGGTCAACACTATACCGATGATTGTCAGTTTCTTCATCTTCTAGAGTAACCTCCTTATGTTTTTGCAGTTTCTCCATACCTTCCAAGCCTACAGCTACCTCTTCTCCCAAGCTGTTTCCAGGCACCACCTCCTCCAGCACAGTTTCCGGCTTGCTCAGCTGTAGCACCGGTAATAGTGAATGTTGTGTTTAGTCACGATGGATGGCCGCACGAAGTCTGTAGGGCCGTAGGGAGTACCATTCGTCAGCACATCAAAGAGGATTTTGACCGCTCTGTAGCCCTGCATGAAGGGATCTTGGAAAATCACGGCCCGCAAAACCCCCTGCTCGATGAAGGGAATACCGTCCCGCAAAAGGTCCGTACCCACGAGCTTGATCTCCCGGTACTTGCCGCTGTCCCGCAAGGCCTCTGCTCCACCCACCGTAGCGGTAGCGGTGTTTATGTAGATGCCGTCGTAACCTTTAGCTGCACACTCCATCACCAGACGATAAGCCTCTTCCGCATACTCCCTGGTTTCAAATATGTCTGCCTCAATCTGCCCGCCGAAGGAAGCGACAGCATCAAGGAAACCCCGCACTTTCTCTTCATGGTCAGTGACATCCGCAAAACCCGTCAAGACAGCCACCCTTCCCCTGAAGTTGAGTAGGTTGGCCATTAAGTCTCCGGCAATCTGACCGTTGTTGAAGGAATCGGTGCTCACACATGTTAAGCGCCGGCTTTCCGGCGCATCGGTGGCTATAGTCACTACCGGAATGCCATTCTCCATCAGCTGGTTGATCGTCTGATTGATCTGGCTCCGGTGGCCAGGACACACTGCCAAGGCGTGGATGCCGAGTTCAAGCAACTTGGCGATGGAGCCAGCCTCCTGTCCATCCCGCAGCTTCCCGGTCTTTTCTACAATAACTTGCACATTATGATCGATGAGCTCTTCTGCCGCCGCGTTGATTCCCGCCTCAATATCCGGATAGAACCGGTATTCCGCCGGGAATACACAACCTATCCTCAGCTGATGCCTGCGGGCTAAAGACCTAGCCACCTGGTTTGTCTCATATCCCATCAGCTTTGCCTGCCTTAACACCCGCTCCCGGGTTTCTTTCTTGATACCCGGTCTGTTATGCAAGGCTCGGTCTACTGTGCCGATGGATACATCGAGGGCGGCTGCAATGTCTTTAATTGTCACTCGCTTGGCCATGTAGGTCACCGCCAAGTTGAATTGCCAAGTTACGTTAACGTTAACGGTCCTTCTGTTTATTCACCACTTCTAATCAGAATTCCTTCTAGACTTGGACCACAAAAAACAGGCAGTGTTTTCCCACTGCCTAGAGCTTCATATTATGACATCCCAAAAAGACACCCCATGTCCTAGAATCACTAAAAAAGCAGCTCCGAAGAGCTGCTCACGCCTCAGCTGGAGCTAAGGCAGACGGTTTTTCCACTTTCCGCCGCTTTCCGTACAGCATCAATGACCAACATGTTGCGGTAGCTGGTCTCCGGATCCACCGGCAGAGGCCGCTTGCCCTCAATCGCCTGGCAGAAAGCCTCAACTTCCAGCTGATAGGCAGAAGCAGCTGGAACGGCTATCGCCTCAAAGCCGGAACAGTCTCCATCGCCCAGTCCCGATCCAACCAGGAGTCTGGTTTCCAGTCCCTCTGCCTTCCAAGGCCGTTCCACCAAGATAACTCCTTCAGTGCCCACGATCTCAAGCAACTGCCTGCGGGGCATGGTAAAGCTGACGTCGAAGATAGCCATTCGGCCTCTGCTAAAATCCAAGATACCGGTCAAGGTAGTATCGACGCCGTTCTCCATTACAGCAGAAGCAGCCACCGATATCGGCTCTTCCCCGAAAAGCAATCGAGCGCTGTGGATGCAGTAGCAGCCCACATCCATCAGACTTCCACCGGCCAGAGCCTTGCTGTAGCGAATATCTTGGCGGTTGAGCAGCGGGAAGGTGAAAGCCGAGCGAATAAGGCGCATTTCCCCGATACGGCCGGCAGCCAATATTTCCCGAATCCTTTGATACTGCGGATGGAACTGGTACATGAAGGCCTCCATGAATAGGACGCCTTCATTCTTGCAGAAGTCTATGGTGTAGCGGGCCTGCTGGGCATCCACAGCCATCGGTTTCTCGCACAGGATGTGCTTCTTAGCCTTGGCCGCCTTTATAGTCCATTCGGAATGCATGCTGTTGGGCAGCGGAATGTAGACTGCATCGATATCGGGATCATCTAGGAGAGCATCGTAAGAATCGTAAACCTTGACATCTTCCAGCCGCCGGCCGGTATCCCTGCCCAAGTCGGCAAGGAACTCGTTAGCCTTCTCCGGTGTTCGGCTGGCAACCCCTGCCAAACGGGCTTCAGGTACTGCCAAAATGGCCGGCGCCACCGCTGTGAGGCCAATGCGGGCAGTGCTCAGAATTCCCCAAGATATCATGCCATCACTCTCCCTCGCGCAGTTGTTATATGTCATTGCAAAGGCGGTACACTCGATTGGAACATTCCCCGCCGGTAGCTCTGTTCCTTCCGACAGTCTGCTGTTGCCGGCCAATGAGACCGGCTTTACTCCGGCCTTACCGCCCCCATCTTGTACCCCGGACCTAAGGTATAAAGGCGCTTAACGGACGGATCAGCATTCACATGGGAAGCCACAATTCTGCCGACATACAGCATGTGATCTCCTGTCACCAGCTTAGCTTCCAGTTTGCATTCAAAGTTGGCGACAGCATCTGTCAAGAGCAGAGAATCAACCTCTACGGCAGGCTCAGCGGCGATGGGATATTCCTTGAACTTGTCTGTATCCCGGCCGGATTTGGTACCGTAAAAGAGAGCCGCTTCTGCCATGGAACTCGAGGGAAAGGCGATGACAAATTCGCCAGATGTCTCTATGGCTTCTTTAGAATATCGGTTGTGCCCTACTGCGATGGCCATCATCGGCGGCTGATGGGAGGTGATCATTGTCCACCCCAGGGTGATGGGATTGTACTTGCCCTGGGGATCTTTGGCAACGGCAATTACCACTTGCTCGGGATACTTCCGGGTGATAGCCTGGGTATACCTCTCTTGAACCTGCACTGTAGAAACCCCCCCTAGTTAGGATTCCTTCGTTATACACTCAATTTTCCTCTTCAATCTAAAATGGTCCTCCTTCCCGGCTTTGTGTATACCAGTTAGGAATCTTGTTCAGCTTCAGTCCAGCGGTGGTCTCTGTCGCACAAAAGTGAAGGCACTCCCAAAGACCGAGATCGAGTAGGGCAGCGCTAGCTGATCATTTCTAGCGCTGTCCCTCTCACAGAACCGCGCGTACGGGCCTCGTACACGGCTCCTGGTAAACCTCAGTCAAGTCGTTTCGTAGTATTGATGCAAGATGCCGACCTCATATCGTTCCAGGTTGACTAGGCCAATTTCATCAAACCATCGGTTTGGA
>DUMM01000002.1 GCA_012839845.1 Bacillota bacterium
CGATTCGGCGTAATTAGCCTTTACCGAATTCAGCTGGCCCATCATCACAAAGGCAGTAATAGCCGCAAACAAAGACGACAGCAGATAACTGCGAATGATCACCGAGCGAGTGTTGATGCCGGCAAACCGGGAGGCGGTGTAGTTCGAACCGATCATATACAGCTTATAACCAAACGCTGTCCGCTCCATTATTACCTTAAACATCACCGTGATGACCAAGAAAAGCCAGAAGGGAATGGGAATCCCCAAGAACACTCCGTTGCCGACGGCGATCAGAGCACTGGGAAAACCTGTGAGGGTATACCCCTTGGTCAAGACGATGTTGACGCCGTTGAGCAGGATCATGGTTCCCAAGGTAGCGAGGATATCCGGGACCCGCAGGTATCCGATGAGGAAGCCGCTCAATGCCCCTGCCAGAAGGGCGGCCAGCACTCCCCCCAAGACCGAAGCACAGATGACCAAGGGCGAAGCTTGCAGAGGACTGCCCCCTGACATCGCCCGGAGCAGCATGGCAGTTGTGATCCCGGTGAAATTCGCGGTGGCGATAATTGCCAGGTTGATTCCGCCCCCGACGATGGGAACCATCTGGCCCATGGCCAAGAACGCCAAGAAGGGCAGCTGGTAGGCCATGGAATAGAAGTTGCGGGCCCTCAGGAAGCGGGTGGGATTAAGAGCCGCCATAACGACGGTGACAACAATCAGCACTACTACGAGAGTTAGATTAGGAACTCGCCTTCTCATGCCGGGATCTCCACCCCTTCCGAATCGACCTGTACCTTAACTCTGGCTTTTTCTTGACGGATGCGCTGCACCGCGCTGATGGTAATACTGATGACAATCACAGCGCCGACAAAGATGTTGTACCAATATGAGGATACCCCTAAGAGAGTCAGTCCGTTGCTGACCACGGCAAGGAGCAGGACCCCGAGAAAAGTCCCCAGGATGGTCCCTGCACCGCCAAAGACGCTGGCACCCCCCAAGAAAACTGCAGCAATTACATCCAGTTCTTGTCCCACCAAGCTGTTGGGAATGGCCGATTGGACAATTGCAGCGTGGACCACGGCTGCGACCCCTGCCAAGACCCCCACAAAGATAAAAACAAACAGCTTGGTGCGGCGGACAGGGATGCCCACCCGTTCAGCCGCCACTTCGCTGCCTCCGATGGCGTAGATATCCCGCCCGATGCGGGTGTAGTTCAGGATAAACCAGCCCAGGATCAAGATCAGCAGCCAGATAAGCGGCATCAGGCTTAAGCCGAAATACACACCGTGCTGGCTGACAAGATTGCCAATCCTGATCTCGGAAAACCGGCGAAACATGGGATGGATCACGTAGATTACCTGACCCCGGGAAAAGACGTACAGAAGGCCGAAGAAGATGTTGGACGTGGCAATGGTAATAATGATGGTCGGCACCCTAAAGGTGGTGACCAGATAGCCGTTGAGGCAGCCCAAAACTGCCCCAATGATGCAGGCAGCTAGAAAGGCAAGCAGAATATTCCCACCCCACCTCAGGGTCATGATGACCACCACGTACTCGGCAACCTGAGCAACAGCAGTAAAAGACACATCAGGAGTGCCGCCGAGAATGAGGACGAACAGCACACCCACCGCCATGATGCCCATCACAGAAAAGCTCTTGAGAAGATCAAAGATATTTTCCGCGGTCAAGAAGCGGGGATTCCGCATGGTGATCAGTATGCTGAGCAAAAGGATCACAACACCGAGATAGAACTCTGTCTGCTTCAATAGCTTCCTCACAGGAAACTCGCCACCATTCCTTTTTCTTTCCCCGGTGGTTCAGTCAGCTCAATTAGCTGCTGAACCTCAGCTTCTGTCACGTCGGCAGTCTCCAGTTCCGCGGCTATGCGGCCCTTGCGCATGATCAGAATTCGGTTGCAGTTGTTGATCACCTCCGGAATCTCATCGGAGATGAGGATGATCCCCATACCCTGCTGGGCCATGCGGCGAATGATCTGATGAATGCCGCTTTTGGCAGCAACGTCAATACCGGCAGTCGCATTGTCCAAGATCAAGACCTTGGGCCTAGAGGCCAGCCACTTGGCCAACACTACCCTCTGCTGATTACCTCCGGAAAGGGCCTGCGCCTTGACCTCAGGCCCGGTTACCCGAATGGCAAGCTCATCGATCCAATGCTCGACAGCGCTGTTCCACGCCCGGTCATCCAATAAACCCAGCCGGCTCCGCAGCCGGTCAATAATCACAGCTACGATGTTCTCCCCCACCGATTTTTTCAGCACCAGGCCTTGGGTCAGCCGATCCTCAGGCACATATCCAATCCCGGCCTCAACTGCATCCTTGACGGAACTGACCTTGATGCGCTGTCCGTCCACTGCAATCTCGCCTTCATCGGCAGGATCGATGCCGAAGAGCGCCATGGCCAGTTCAGTCCGTCCCGAACCCAACAAGCCAGTGATTCCCAGGATCTCTCCCCGCTGCAGGGAAAAGGAAATATCCCGAAAACAGTTTTTCTTGCTCAGACCTCGGACCTCCAGGAGGGGCTGTTCCCGATCCAGTTGGGGTTCGTAGCGAGAGTACGTGATCTTGGTACCGCTCATCAGTTCCACCAATCTCTCATTGGTGGCTTCTTCTCTGTTCAAGACGGCAACCAGCTCGCCATCCCGCAGCACCGCTACCCTTTCCGCAATGGCCAGTACCTCATTGAGCTTGTGGCTGACAAACATCACCGCAATTCCCTTAGCCTGCAGATCCTTTACCACCTGCAGCAGCCGATCGATCTCCTTCTTGGTAAGGGCTGATGTAGGCTCATCGAGGATGAGAAAGCGGGTATCACGGGTAAGCGCCCGGCAGATGGCTGTCATCTGCTGGTTGGCCACAGACAGGTTCCCCACCAGCTCATCCAGGGGTAGATCGGCTTGGACAGTCTC
>DUMM01000114.1 GCA_012839845.1 Bacillota bacterium
GCTGGCTATGATGGACTTCCCGGTGGGCGTAGCTCCCCTGCCGGTATTCAAGGTGCCAGCCACTGCCGGTACTGCTCACCTCCATTCTATCTGGATCAATACTCCTCATCCGGAAGCAGCTTGGCGGCTGGTTAAGTTCCTGTCTTCCAAGGAATACCAGATCGACCTTGTCCGCTCCGGCCTGTGGATGCCCAACCGCACCGAAATGTACACCGAAAGCGGCATGCGGGAGTGGCTGGATCCCAAGGTCCATCCTCCGGGATTCGAAAACATCGCCACCTACTTCACCAAGTACGCCAGAATTCACCCTGCCATTATGGTCCCCAAGGAGGCCTGGGACATCCTCATCGAGGAACTGGATTACTTCTGGCACGATCAGCAGGACCTAGATGCTGTACTGGATCGGCTGTGCACCAGAGTCAATCAGGTGCTGGCCGAATATGCCAAGAAATAGGCGCGACTCCGGGCATACCCCGGATCATCGGGGTATGCCCCCCTATGGAGGGGTAACTATGACCAATAAACCGACCATCCCGCTGAGCAAACGCCTGCTCTACAGCGATGTTTTCTGGGCTGCAGTTCTCCTTGCTCCCAATCTAATCGGGTTCCTGGTCTTTATGCTCTTTCCCATGGTGGCCTCTTTCGGCCTCAGCTTTGTCCAGTGGGATCTGTTGACTCCTGCCAAGTGGTATGGACTTGGCAATTACCGCGACTTAATCGCTGACCCGACCTTCCGCAAGGTGCTGTGGAACACCATTTATTACACCATCGGTTCAGTACCCATCGGCATCGTCATATCATTTCTGCTGGCTCTAGCCCTCAACCAGAAAATCCCATTTGTGAAGGCCTACCGGGCCATTTACTTCCTGCCGGTCATCACCTCCATGGTGGCGGTGGGCATCGTCTGGACGTGGTTGTACAATCCCGAGTTCGGTCTGTTCAACTACCTTTTGGGGCTCATCGGCATCCAAGGCCCGACATGGCTTTCCAGCGTTACATGGGCCATGCCGGCGGTAATTATAGTCAGTATCTGGAAGAACCTGGGGTTCAACATGGTGCTTTTCCTTGCCGGACTGCAGGGGATTCCCGATGTGTACTATGAGGCGGCGGAAATCGACGGGGCGTCCTGGCTGCAGCAGATGTGGTATGTCACCATCCCCCTCATCTCGCCCACTACTTTGTTTGTTGTGATCATGTCGGTAATTGGGTCATTTCAAGCCTTTGACCTTATATATGTCATGACCAGAGGCGGCCCGGCCCGGAGCACGTCGGTGCTGGTGCATTATCTCTACCAGTGTGCCTTTGAGTATTTCAAAATGGGCTACGCCAGTGCTATGGCATATGTGCTCTTCTTCCTGGTGTTTGGCGTGACGCTCTTGCAGCTGAGAAGCTCTAAGAGCTGGGTCGTCTATTGATGGGAGGCGGAAAAACATGCGGCTTAACCGAGCAACCGTAATCATCGCTCAGATAGTGCTGATCCTGGGGGCAATTACCATGGTCGTCCCCTTCCTCTGGATGCTCAGCACGTCCTTTAAATCGCTCCCGGAGGTCTTCCGCTTTCCGCCGACGCTCTTTGGAAAGAGAATAGTCTGGGAGAACTACCTGCATATCGCCGACCGCTTCCCCTTCGGCCGGTTCTTTATGAACAGCCTGAAGGTCTCGGTAATAGTCACTGTTGGTCAACTTCTTACCTGCTCCATGGGAGGCTTTGCCTTTGCCCGCTTGAAGTTCCCGTTCCGGGATTCGCTGTTTGCGATGTATCTCGCAACCTTGATCATACCCTTCCATGTCACCCTCATCCCGGTATTCCTGATGATGCGGGCCTTCGGCTGGATTGACACCCATTATTCCCTCATCATCCCCGCCCTGGTGAGCCCCTTCGGCACGTTCCTTATGCGCCAGTTTTTCCTCACCATCCCCGTGGAGCTGGAGGAAGCCGCCAGGATAGACGGCTGTACTCCCTTTGGGGTATACTGGCGGATCTTTGTGCCGCTGTCTAAGCCGGCCATGGCTACCTTGGGACTCTTCACCTTCATGGGCACTTGGAACGATTTTATCCGCCCATTGATTTTCATCAACAGCGTGCCCCGCCGTACCCTGCCCCTGGGGCTGGCAGCCCTGCAGACCATGTATACCACCGACTGGCCGGTCCTGATGGCGGGGTCGGTAATCAGTGTACTGCCGGTGATTGTCGTCTTCCTGTTCGCCCAGGAATTCTTCATCCAGGGGATCACCTTGTCCGGACTGAAGGGATAAGGTCCATCAGAAGACCCTTTGCAGGTAGTCTGTGAATAATGAGCAAATCCAGGTTCTAGGGCTCTAAAGTAAAAAATACAGGGAGAGGTGTATATGGTAAAGGCCAAACCCATTGCGTTACAGTCGGTTAAGCTCCAGGATCGGATTTGGAAGAACCGATTTGAGCTCGTCAGGGATGAGGTGATTCCCTATCAGTGGGATGCGCTCAATGATCGGATCCCTGATGTGCCTCCCAGCCACGCCATTGAAAACTTCCGCATCGCCGCGGGTGAGTCAGAAGGCGAATTCGTCGGTATGGTCTTCCAAGACAGCGATGTGGCCAAGTGGCTGGAGGCAGTGGCATATGTGCTGGCTGTTGAGCCCAACCCCGAGCTGGAAAAAACCGCCGATGAAGTCATCGACCTCATTGCCAGAGCCCAGCAGCCCGATGGATATCTGAACACCTACTTCACTGTAGCCGAACCCGACAAGCGCTGGACCAACCTCCGGGACTGGCACGAGCTCTACTGTGCCGGCCACATGATGGAGGCTGCTGTCGCCTACTACGAAGCTACGGGCAAGCGGAAGCTCTTGGATGTCATGTGCCGGTTCGCCGATTACATCGACCAGGTCTTCGGCACCGAGCCGGATAAGCTCCAGGGTTACCCGGGACATCCCGAGATAGAGCTAGCCTTGGTGAGGCTTTACAACGCAACGGGAGAAGAGAAGTATTTGAAACTGAGCAAGTACTTTATCGAGCAGCGGGGGCAGCAGCCCCACTGGTACGACATCGAAGCCGAGCGGCGGGGCAATGTCCCCAAGTACTACTTCAGCGATATCGGCTACAACTACAGCCAGGCCCACCTGCCCATCAGGCAGCAGGAAACGGCAGAGGGGCACTCCGTCAGGGCCCTGTACCTATTCAGCGGCGCTGCAGATGTGGCTGCAGAGACCGGCGATCGTGAGCTCATGGAGGTCTGCAAGAAACTGTGGGACAACATCACTCAGCGCCGGATGTACATTACCGGAGGGGTAGGGTCTGATGCCTACGGCGAGCGGTTTACCCTGGATTACGATCTTCCCAACGACAGAGCCTATACCGAAACCTGTGCCGCCATCGCCTTGGTGTTCTTCGCCCACCGGATGCTACAGGCAGATGTGGATGCCAAATACGCCAATGTAATGGAGCGGGCGCTTTTCAACGGCGTGCTGAGCGGTATCTCCCTTGACGGCAAGAGCTTCTTCTACGTCAATCCTTTGGAGGTCTGGCCCGACGCCTGCCGGGTGCGCAGGGACCTGAGGCATGTGAAGACCGTGCGGCAGGGCTGGTTTACCTGTGCCTGCTGCCCGCCCAACGCCGCAAGGCTGCTGGCTTCAATAGGCCAGTACATGTACTCAGCCAGCGAGGACACTGCATATGTCCACCTCTACGCAGCCAGCGAAGCAGATTTCACCCTTCCCGGCAGCAAGGTCAAACTGATCCAAGAAACCGAATACCCCTGGCAGGAGAAGGTGATCATCAAGATAGAGCCAGAAGAAGCAACAGAATTCGCGGTGGCTGTGCGGCTTCCCGACTGGTGCGAAATGCCGAGCCTTGCGGTCAACGGAGATGAAGTGGACCTTGCCCCCGTCACCCGCAAAGGCTACGCGTACATTCGGAGGTTGTGGCAGCCGGGTGATAGAATCGAGCTTACACTGCCTATGCCGGTACAGCGGGTAAGGGCCAATCCTCTGGTTAGGGCGAATGCTGGGCGGGTTGCCCTGCAGAGGGGACCAATCGTCTACTGTCTCGAAGAGGCAGACAACGGGCCCAACCTATCCGCTGTTGTTCTCCCTCCGGATGCAGAGCTGACTGCCAAGTGGAACCCAGACCTTTTAGGCGGCGTTGTCACCATCCACGGCAAAGCCCTGCGGGTTGATGAATCCCAATGGGATGGAAAGCTGTACATGGCGTCTTCGACACAGCCTGCAGCGAAAGAGATCGAGATAACCGCGGTGCCCTACAGCACCTGGTGCAATAGGCAACCTGGGGAGATGCTGGTGTGGATCAGGGAGGCGTAGTAACCTCGAGCCTCTGCCCATACTCACGATAGGACCTGGGGACAGCAGTTCCCCAGGTCTTGCCGTTGCTGCTTAACTGACAGCGGTAATTCTCTACCCGCAAGTGGACAAGGACCACCTCGTTTAGAGTCATTATATCAGTGTTGAGTGTTTATTTGTGGTTGTCTCTAGGAGAGGTCACAGTCCTATCGTACAGTACTCTGCCGAGCGCGCTGATACTGGATCATTGGGTCGCTGCTGATATAGTAATAGTTGCAGTTGAGCTGTAGCTTCCTGCGGTTAAGTCCCACCAGTTCCTTTTAGGGTTCTGAGGAATGGCTACCTTTAGCCGTATCGATACGCAATTAACACCCTGTAGGCCTACTATCTTCCCACTTGAACCGCCCGCAGTGTGGGTATATGAAGACCACAACGTCTCGTATTCCTCGTCCTCATATACTCCCAAGGTGTACTTGAAAAACGCATTGGCATCGGTCTCAGAAAATCGTGTGCTCGCAAAGCCTAGGATCACAGGGAAGTTGCAGGTGATAGTTCCCTTAACCACAACTTCCCCCTTTGCGACTCCGTTGCTTATGGTTAGCAAGTCGGCGCTGTCCGGCATATTTACCACAACCCATGGTTCTACATAGACTTCGAAATCAGTTTCGTAGGGTTCAGAGGCTGCGGCCCAGCCGCCCAGAGCAAGAACCAGGCATATGGACAGTATCAAGCTTAGTCTGGACACTTCAATCCCTCCCGGAAAATTAACTTAGCGGGTCGTAAACCCTACCTTACCCCGATCCACCTCCTCATAGAACAGACACACTCCCCTACTCTCTCAACCACTGAGCAGATTAATAATATCTCACTTTTCTCATAATAAAGTTAAATATTCAGTCGATTTGTCCTACAGGTATGCCCTTTGTCACGGATAGACTGATGACAGAAAACCTTAGCGAAAGCTCGTGAGGAACGGGGAGGGAAGGGAAGTGGAAGCTTTTGCCCATAGATACGACAAGACCTGGGAGTGTCCAATCCCCAGGTCTGTTTGATACACGCCGAAGTCTAATCAATCGCCTAGAATGACTTTATGAAAGATTAACTCTTTTTACGAACCACCCTGAAATACTCTTCGAAGAAGCGGTCAGGGTCAACCTGCATTGCAACTTTGTGGCGGCCCTGTTCTTCATCGGGCTCAAACATGGTCATGCCCAATAGATCCGGACTGATAAGCTCTACCTTAACCCGTCCCTTTTCGCAACCTACAACACCGGGGTCAAAGATGGCAACGGCTGCCAGGGGATCGTGGAAGGTGATTTCGGGCCGCATCCTGAACCACACTTCGGCGGCATCGGCCACCACATCCAATACTCCACCTCGGATCCTCCGGCGGCATTCATCCGCCGGCATGACGCACTTGGTTGTCACATCGAGCCCGATTACAGTAATGGGTAGATCTCTGGCCCCTAATACAATGCTGGCTGCGTGGGGGTCTACAATGATATTCCACTCCAAAGGCAGCGCCCTATGCCCCACAGGGTAAGAAAAAGCACCACCCATCAGTACCAGCTCCTTGAGCAGACTGGGGATCTCCGGATCCAACCGGAACAAGAGTCCGATATTGGTCAACGGGCCGACTGCCAGCAGGGTGATTTCGCCTGGACGGCTGCGGATGGTTTCCCGGAGAAACTGTACTGCGGAATTGGCCTCAAAATCCTTTTTGTGAGGCCACCTATCCAAGATCTCCGCCTGGGGGGCGAATTTCTGTTTTTGGTCAATGAGCAAGGGATCCTCGCATCCGGGATGAATGGGGATACCCGGACGGCCTGCAGCCTGACACACCGCATCGGCCAGCATTGCCCTCTTCACCGGCTCACCGGAGACGGTGGTTATCCCCAAGAGGTCACAGCGCTCCTGATGAAGAAGATAGGCCAGGCATAGAGCATCATCGATATCGCTGCCTATATCCGTGTCGAAAAGTATAGGGATCCTATCTGGCATGTGCAAACATCCTTTCCGTGGTATTCCGCGCAAAGCAAGCGTTTCTACAGGTTGATTAGTCTCGTAATGAGCTTACCGCTGGTTGACTTCTTTCTAGCAATGACTCTCTCCTTTGGTTGAAATTGCTCTTGACTTAACAGCTATTGCTTGAAGAGCGCAGTGGGACAAGAGATAATAGTAGGCGAGGGGGCTGCTTGAGGATGAAGCGAAAGGTGTTATTGGATACAAACCCTGCAGATAACATCGATGAGTCGTTTGCTCTAGCCCTAGCAGCCTGTTCTCCCGAAATAGAGCTGGTGGGAGTAACGGTTTTAGAACCCAAGGCTGAGCTCCTGGCAAGGCAAGTATTGGGAGCCTATGGTCGGACTGATGTCCCGGTGGCGTCCAACTCCCACTGGACCCGGACTGCCAATGTGGCATGGTTTAAGTATCTGGCCAGCGATCTCTATCAAGGGCCGTTGGCACCCTCGGCAGCATCAGAAGCAGCGGAGTTCATGGCTAATCTCGTTGCACAGGCAGGACAGATAACCTTGGTCGGCACTGCGCCATTAACCAACATTGCAGCATTTCTGCGGCGCTATCCGAGGTTGGAAGGCAATATTGAGGAAATAGTCTTCATGGGAGGCTGGGCAAGCCAGGCCCTGCCGGAGTGGAACACCAGCGGCGATCCAGAAGCAGTGGCTACTGTTTTTAAGTCTAAAGTCCCCATAACCGCAGTGGGTTACGAAGTGACGCTGGGCTGCGCTGTAGAGCGAGGACAGCTGGCCCAGCTGCAATCGAGGATAGAAAAAGGTCCAAGACTGCTCCTTGCTCTTTCGGATGCTTGGCTGCGGGCAACTGCCAATGAAGTCCTAACAATGCATGACCCTCTCCCCATCGCTCTCCTTTGCCGGCCCTCGCTAGTCCACACATCCTCAGTGAGGCTGGACATTGCCACATCTCCCGGACCGGGTCGCGGGGCCCTCTATTGGAGTCCAACCGGCAAGCCAATCAATCTATGTACCATGGTAGACTCAGCAGAATACCTGCACTTGCTCCTTTCCAGAGTGGCTCTAGTTCCTGACAGCGAGACACACAGCGAAACGTATCCTGCCAAATGGTATGTGCAGGTGCAGGGCGCATATGAAACCAACTACTATCCCGGCTGGTCGCTGACAGGTCACAACCGACACCAGGGGCTGGTAGTGCTCCTTGAGGGCCAGTGCTCCGTCAGTATTGATGGGAAAGACTACGTAGGAGAAGCTGGCACTGTCTTCTACTTGCCGGCAGGCAGGTCCTATTCCATCAAGACGGATCCCGGAATGAAGGTTATCTGGATGCTCTTTGACCTATATGAGACTCGGTCCTCCCTCCCACCGGCTCTGGTAGAAACCGTCCCTGGCCTTGCTGCTTATATTCCACCCGGTTCCAACAGCAGCTTGCTGCAGCTTTTGGCAAGGCAGGTTGCCGAGCGGTGGCCAATTCCCCGGGAGTACGGAGTCCTGCTTTGCAAAGCAAGTTTCCTCGAGCTGCTCTACCGATTGCTAACAATCTCTCATATGGAGCGAGCCCACACCCAGGACGATACGCAGGTAGCTCTCCTTCAGGCTAAGTGGTACATTGAAGCTAATTTCCATAAGGACATAACATTAGACGATCTTGCTGAGCGGGTGGGCATCAGTAAGTACCATCTGGCCCGGTCTTTCAAGCAGGAGTACGGTGTGACGCCGAAGGAGTATCAGCTGGGCCTGCGCATGCAGCAAGCCAAGAAACTGCTGCAGCTTGAGCACCTGACCATAGCGGAGATCGCATCCTTGGTCGGCTATTCCTCGGTAAACGCCTTTAGCAGGGCCTTTCGTCGAGAGTTCGGCCTGGCCCCCAGCGACTATGCAGCAAAGCTTGCCGGAGAGCAAGGATAAATTGGAACTAATTCCAAAACCCACAAACATATTTGCTTTTGAGCCATTAGTCCAAACATATACCCGGACAAAAGAAGTAGACAGCCGATAACGCAGCCGTCTGTCTTCGCCGCATCATCCAAGTCTCTAGGTGTGGTCACAAAAAAACCGCCGCAGGAGGAATATGTACAGCGGGTTACCAAAGAAGGTTGGGACTGTTAAGGGACAAGAAGCATCCACCCATCCCAATCCCGTGAAGAGCACATAAAGCGGCACCATCCATACCATGTACGGCGGCATCACACTGCTGAGCATTGCTGTAAAGTGGACGCTTCCCCCGGGAGCACTCACCCCTCGAGCTTCATTCCCAGCTGACACACGTGCCGTCTTACTACGTGTATTCCTCAAAGGCCTCACAGATAGCAACAATGTTTTCCAGGGGAACATCCGGGGCACACTCAGCTGTAAGCATCAATCCCCCATCGTCGGGAGAAAATGCATCTATCGCCTTTTTAACGTGATCTCGGATTTGAGCAGGAGTTGCAAAGGGGAAAAACTGACGGTTAAGATCCAGGTCTACGCATACTCTGTTCTTGCAAAGCTTGACTAACGTCTGTAAGTCATTAGCTCCGATCTGCGGGTTAATGATATCTACACCGCATTCCACCAAATCCTCGATAATCGGTAGGATATGACCGTCGCTGTGCAGCCGTACGATGGCCCCGGCTTCACGACATACCCCGAATATGGCTGCGTAGGCAGGCATTATGTAGAAACGACAGTCTTTGGGACTGATCGGCAGGCTGGTCTGCGTTCCAAGATCATCGCCGAAACTCATCTGTTCTGCCCCCAACTGCAGCTGTTTCTTTACCATACCTAGATTGTACTCGAGAATCATATCCCGCAGTCGGGTCAACCGCGGATCACGCATGGCAACATCCAGCATAAAATTCTCAAAACCCCGCAGATAGTACAAACGCATGTAAATGAAGCCGTGCTCCATGCCGCCTGTGGCCAGATTTCCCCGCTCTTTTTGGGCCTGGAAACTGCGGCGGTATTGGTCCCAGATAGGGTCATCATCCGGCGGTATTGCGAGGGGCTGGAACTCCTCTAGTGCTTCCCAATCTAACAGGGGATGTCCCACCACCATCCCCTCCAAGCCCTCTTCCACGTTCTCCCAGACGCAGTGCCAGTGGTCGACGTACGTGCCCTTTCTATAGGAAGGAGGTCCGGCGTAATCATAATCGACCTTGCCAGAATACCAAGGGAAAAACCGCGGATGGTTCTTAACGATGGCCTCCAGGTCCTCTCTGTATTTCCTCCAGGTTGCCGGCAGCAAAGAGACCTGAGCCGGGATCCAATCTGGTTTTTCCCACCGCGCAGCCTTTAGATAATTGATGGTATAGCAGTTTAGTTCGCTCATGTCCGCCCTCCATTGTATAGAAATCAAGCCAGCCCTTTTCGCATCGTGCTCTCCCGCACCACTAAGGTGGGAGGCAGCAGCCTTTCAATGATCTCATTACTCGATCCATTTGCCGAATTGATGAGTCAGCGAGCTAGCTCAGTACCTCTCTCAGCGTTAGGCTGGTAAAAAAGCCTGGAAGCTGTATACTCCCAGGCCTCTACCCCTAGTTTCGCAGACTGGTATTCTACTGCACCTGCACTAAATCCCCTACTCCTATCAATTCCCGAGACTCTTCCACGACGGCAACACACGCATGCTCATCGACGCTGAGCACCCTCACTGTGCCCAGGGGTATCCGGACCGGATCGCTGAGCCCCGCCACCTCTTCGACAGTGTAAACTCGCAGGATCATGTTCTCCCGGACTCCTTCCCGGGCTCCGATGTCGATAATAAGATACTCACCCCTGGTCCCCACTATGAAGCCGTATGGCTTATCTGTGGGGCTCAGCACCCCCTTTTTCTGGAGTCTGCGGATCTCCCCGGCGGCCTGCTGGACAAAATCATCCACAGCGGCATTCACCGCCTTGCCGACGATGCTGTCATCAAACTCCTTGGTTCCAAAGGACAGCCCGTGGAGGTTGCGGACAGATACTGCTGCCCCTGTGTTTTGTCCCCTGGCATCTACGGAAGCTAAGATCTCGCCGGTCTGGACAGCAATGAGCCTCCCGTACATCGCAGCCTCAGCTGTGGTAGTGTTGACCTTGATCTTGCCGAAGCTCACCCCTATCCCATTGTGAAATCTAAGTTCACTCAAGGTCCCCATAATGACTATATCGGCTCCGATAAGCCTTCCCATTTCCACCGCGGTGCTGACATCCACATAGCGGGACTGCTGGAACCTCTGCTCCCGCAAAATATATTCAATGCGGTCCCTTTCCACGACCTTGATCCCCGGCTCAGCGGCCAGCTTGGTGGCCACCATTTGAGACAAACCGTGAAGCAGATCTTGCTTTTGGTGGTAAGAAAGGTCAACCAGCCCCGCCTCTTTGAACTCAAGGACGGCTACAGAAATCTCCTCCGCACGGACAACCGGAGACAGCGCCAATGTCAGAGCAAGTACAACTAAACCCAACAGCCTCACCATCGAAACCCCTTCCGGGCCAAAGGTTTTCGTCATCGAAAAGTGGCAATAACTGATTTCCCCGTGAACCGAGAAAACCCTGCTCTCAGCCTTTCAGCGCTCCGGCAAGGAGACCCCTCACAAAATAGCGTCCCAATAAGATGTATATGAGCACCGTGGGCATCGCGGCAAGGACCGAACCCGCCATGGGCAGATTCCAAGAAACTGCTTGCCCCCCGGCGAGGTTGGCAAGGGCTACAGTTATGGGCTGTGCGTTGGGGCGGGTTAGGGTGACGGCAAAGAGAAACTCATTCCATATCTGGGTAAACTGCCAGATGCAGACGACGAGAAAAGGCGGCCCAGAAAGGGGCAGAATGACATATCGGAAAATGCCGAAGAAGTCTGCCCCGTCGATGCTGGCCGCTCCAATAAGCTCGGTGGGGATTTCCTCGTAGAAACTGCGAAAAAGCAGAGTGGTAATAGGCAGACCGTACACCACATGGACTAGAATCAGGCCGGGAAGTCCGCCGTACAGCTTCGTCCTTTGCATAAACTGAAAGAGGGGTACGAGAACGCTCTGGTAAGGGATAAACATGCCGAAGACGATCAGCGGCATGATGATGTTCCTTCCGGGCAGCGGGTATTTGCTCAGCACATACCCGTTCAAAGACCCCATGATGGCAGAAAGTGCAGTTGCGCAGATGGCCAGGGTAAAGCTGTTTTTGAGATATGGAGCAAACTGCCGAAAGGCTGTAGAGTAGCTTTCCCAGTTCACCTGGGAGGGCAGCTGCCACGCGGTCATGAGGTTGATTTCCTTCGGATCCTTGAGGCTTGTCACCAGAGTCATGTATACAGGAATCAGATAGGCAATCGCCAACAGAACCGCCAAGACCTGGACCAGCACTCTTGTTGCTCCCCGGGGTTTAGTCATGTTTACCTCTCCTCCGCCCTGAAAGAAGTGACGAGATACGGAATGATCAGCAGCGATACGAGAATGAGCAGGATCACCCCGATGGCAGAACCGACAGCCAGCTCATTGCCCCGAAATGTCTTCAGAAACATGGTTATAGCCGGCACCGATGTCGGGTAGTGATCCGGTCCGGCCATGGCGAAGATTAGGTCGAAGATCTTGAGGGCGATGTGGCCTAGGATCACGACAGCACTGACGGTGATGGGACCCAAAAGGGGAAAATCAACATACCGGTAAACCTGGAACTTGCTGGCACCGTCTACCCTCGCTGCCTCCCGCAGCTCATCCGGTATGGTGCGCAGTCCCGCCAGATACAAAGCCATGGTGTAGCCAGACATCTGCCAAACGGCAGCAATCACTACACCCCACAAAGCCTTGTTAAAGCCATGTGCCTCCGCAAAGGGAAGCAGCTTGATGCGGGTGAGGATTCCGCTTGCCAGAATCCCGATTAACACAGCGCAGATAGCGAGCCTAGCGCGGAGCTTTCTCCTATCGCCTCCGGTCCAGCTGCTGAAGGCTGCAGCGGCGGAGACAATCAATACGCCGAGGCAGAGGTAGTGGAAAATGTGGGACCAGTCGAAGGTCAGGGTCTGCTCCCGGCTGGTAAGCCAGAGGAACTTGCCGGCCGGCAGCCCCACCAAGGTGGGCAGGGCATTGATACCGCCCCTGGGCTGCAGGAGCCAGCGCCAGATGGTCCCGGTGACGACAAAGGAAAGAGACATGGGGTACAGAAAGACGGTGCGGAAGAAAGTCTCACCCCATACCAGCTGCTCGATGAGAACGGCAAGCAGCAGTCCCACAAGCAGCGAAAACCCTACAAAAAGCAGTGTAAAGAAAAACATATTGGTCAGGTCTTGCCTGAACCGCATGTTGAGAAACCCCGTAAAAAGTTCCCGGTAGTTGGCCATCCCCACATAGGTTATCTTGGGATTGATCACCATAGCCGCTTCCTGGCCCCAGTCTGTCATGGACACCCGCACGGTCTGAGCAATAAACCCATACACGAATATGCCGAGGAGAATTACCGACGGCAGGATAATCACGGCCGCCATCACCTGGTCCCGTCGTGATTGCATGTCCTTCACTGTCCTTTCTGGTGGATTTCCGGTAAGGCCTGCTGTCATTTGACAGCAGGCCTTAATCCTGTGCTCCTTTCGGGACAATTACCTGCCGATTCCCGACTGAATAGCCACTGCCTCGGCGGCATTGGCAGCAGCTTCGGCGTTCTTGCTGGCCAGGAAGATATCCATGACCGTGGCAAAGTCGTTCATGAACCGCTCATTGGCTACAACGCCGTGGGCCAAAGATCCCACAATTTTGTTGGTCCGCCAATCATTGGCTGCACTCTGCAGGTATGCATTGTACTTGCTGAGGTCAGAGTCGATTCTGGGAGCAATAGACCCCTTCAGCGGGTTGAAGGTATCCTGACCTTCAAGGCTGCCCAGCATCCTCAGCCAGGCGATGGCATTTTCCCTGTTGCGGCAGCCTACCGGCAGGCCGAAGGAGTCAGACAGCATAATAAACACGCCCTCGGTGCCGGGAGCAGGTGCCCAGCCATATCCAGTGACCGGCTCAAGCTTCAGAGTTGTGGTCATATATCCAGATGCCCAGTCACCCATGATGTTGAAAGCTGCCTGGCCGTTGACGACCATGTCGGTGGCCTGCTGCCAGGACAGCGACGGAGCATCGGGGTTGGTATACTCCAGGATCTTGCCGAAGAGCTCCCATACCTCAATGACTTCAGGGCTCTTCCAGGAAAGAGCGCCGTCCCAGAGCTGCCCGTATTTCTCCGGGCCGAGGACCGACAGGGCCACGCACTCCCAGAGGTGAATAGCGGTCCAGTTTTCTCCCAGGGACAGCGGAATGATCCCCTGGGCCTCAAGCTTCGGCGCTATCTCCAAGAACTCATCCCAGGTCTTGGGGACTTCTACTCCCCAGCGGGCGAGGTTATCCGGGATGTAGTACAGAACATTGGAGCGGTGGATGTTGACAGGCACTGACCAAATGCCCTCATCGGTGCTGAGTAGGTCGAGCAAGTCTGCGGGGAATACTTCCATCCAGCCTTCCTCTTCATACAGCCACGTGAGGTCCTCCATCCTGTTGGCCACCACCCAGGTACCAATGAGCTCCTGGCCGGCATGGACCTGGAATGTATCCGGAGGGTCTCCGCCCAGCATGCGGGTCTTCAGTACTGCCTTGGCGTTAACGCCGGCTCCGCCGGTAACGGTAGCGTTAATCACAGTGACATCGGGATACTTCTCCTCGTACATTGCGATCAGCGCTTCCAAGGCGGGGCCTTCGTCCCCAGCCCACCAGGAAAAGATCTCAAGCTCGCCTTGAGGAGCTGCACTGGTGACGGTGGCAAACAGCAGAACTACTACCCCACACAATCCAATGAGCTTCAGCCATCTGGATGTTTTCAAGTCTAACCCCTCCGTCTCATGGTTGTTGTGGTTTTCAAACTCAACCTACCTGAAGTACCTGACACATAAACCCGCGCTCGTTTTGGGCACCACCTCCTCGGGCATGCCGATAATTCAGACCGGAAAACTCCAGCCTGAAAAAGGGATTGTGCTTCATTTATTTACATATACAGAGTTGCAGTGAACAGCTTGTTTATTGGGGCGTGTATTTCGTATACACTCTTAGCAAGGTAGTAGAACAAAGCAGCAGTTAGAAGATGATTAGGCAGCAGATATAGGCGCAACGAAGCACCGCTCCTACTCCTTTGCCTGGTGCGTTGAAGCGGCAGAATGGTTGGTGTACTTAATGTTTTTTTTCGTTATCCGCGACCAAATTCCTTCTTGGAAGGCTGTCCTCTTCCGCACGAAAACACGAGAGAGCCCCTGCGGAAGCCGGCCGCAAGCGAAGATTTAGTCCGCCGAGGAAAAAAAGGACCCGGAAACATAGACAGTTCCCGGGCGACAGGATGCATGTGTTTTTTCTTCTTTCTGTTAATATTTAAAGGAACCCCGTTAGTTTCTGCTTCGGCTTCCCGCCCAGCTGGACAGCATGATCATCTGCTGGCTCAGCCAAGCGCTCTGGTTCTGGAAATTGGCCAGCACCTGTTCCAGCGCGGTAAACTGCCGGACCAAGCTTTCCTCTTTCCGAGCAATCCGCTCTTCCAGCCGCTCAATCTGCCGGTCAATGTCTTTTATCAGGCGGCCGATGGATTCTTGCTTTTCGGCAAGGATGCCGGTACCGTACCGGATGTACCCTTGGATGAAATCTTTGAGGTTGTCGGCCTTCTCCCGGAAGAACTCTGCCACTGCCTCAGGATTTGCCTGGAGAGCTTCCTTCAGCTTCGTCTCATCAATCTCCAGCATCCCCTCTTTGTTGGTGGTGATGCCCAGCACCGCCAGCTGGTTGAACTGAGACTCCGTTTCGATGGCCCGGGTCACCTCGTACCTTAAGGCAGATCGCAGCCGATTTGCCGTCCCGTCACCCTGCAAGGTGCCGGTGGAGGATATATCCCCAGAATCAGTCATCGCAACTTTTGTCTTCTCGGCTATGAAGCTCATGACGCTGTTGTACTGGTCCACAAAGGCTTTGATCTTGCTCACCGCGGAGTCTATATCATGACTTATGGTAATCTGCACAGGCTCACCGTCGGTCACGCCCTTCAGGGTAAAGGTCACACCCTGCACAGCATCTTTCACGGTGTTGGAGGAGCTGGTAATTTGAATGCCATTGATCTCCAGCTCGGCATCCTGAGCTTGTTGAATCGTGTTTATATTGCCGTCCTCTTTCTTCAGCTTGAGCTGGTCTACCAGAGTGCCACCCAAATCAATCGTATTGTCCTTACCGGTCTCAGCACTCTCCAATACCAGACGCCCCGCAATTATACTGGCCCTTACTCCAGCATCAGCCTCATTTATCGCTTTGACAATGTCTGCCAAGGTAACCTTGCCTGTAAAGGTAATGGTTGTACCTTCATCGGCACCGCCCACTTTGATTTCAAGGGTCTCTGTCTCCCCTTCACCCAGATTGAGGACGAAACCATCTTCGTCCACCTCTACAGCTTCCGTAGAGGCCACCCGGTGGGCTTGGGCCAGCTGAATCACTTTTACCGAATATGTTCCAGTCAGAGCGGCGGTACCTGCGGTTGCCGTGACCAGCTCGGCTTTGCTGGAGGTAACAGCTCTGCCTTGGAAGGTGGAGGAAAGCCGCAGATCAGACAGCTTGTTATCCAATGACGACAGCCTTGTATTTATATCCCGCCAAGCGTCCTGCTGAGCCTTGTAGAGGCTTTTGCGCTCCGTCATGCGGGTAATTGGAATCCGCTCCAGGGCGATCAACTGCTCGATGATGGAATTGTAGTCCATCCCGGAGCTCAAACCCATTATCTGTATACTTGCCATGGGCCATCACCTCTCCCACGTAGACCAGTCAGCTTAAGACTTGCTAACAGCATACCTTCATTTATACATATCGGCAGAATTTGCCTGTCCTTGAGCGGTTAATCCTCAATCTCGGGATTTGCGTCCATTATGGCTTCTGCCGTTTGCCACACCCTGGGCAGTGCCGCCTTCAGGTCCGCAATCCGCTGTTGAAGATCGGTGGTGTCCTCAACCCCCAGATCAGCAAGGAGGCGGCGAAAACCCCGGTCGGCCCTTCGGAGTTGTTCCTCTGTCCCATCGCTGGATATCACCTGAATGCAGCGGACATAGGTCGCTGTGATCCAGAAGACCGCCTCCCGGTGGTATCCGCTGCTGATCATTTTCCAACTGGCATCGATGACGAGGTGCCGGGCAGCATCGGTTAAATCTGAGCTGAAGAAGAAAGGGGTACGCTGAACCTTCTTCGCGATATCGAAGACTTCGGTCAGCTCCAGAAGGTGGGAACCCACCTGAATCCTGGACATCGAGCCACAGCCCAGCAGCGCCAGGAGCTCTTCATGAAACTCCAACCGGCCGTATTCTGCCAGGAGGCTTCGCACCGCCATGTATCTTCTGCGGACGGTGGGGTTTTTCAGCCCTGCCGTTAGCAGCACATGGGTTGTAATCCCTGTGGGAAAGAGCCATGAGTTCACCTGTTGGGGAAAGGGAGCATCCGGATCCTGCCGACATCCCTCCAAGATTTTTTCCATCGCGTTTCGGCAGCGCTGCTCAACCCACCGCCGCGCGGCAAATTCCTTAGCTGCTACTTTGTGAACTGCGGTCAGCTCGCCGTAGGGATCAAACAAAATACTCGGCGCCCTAAAGCTTCCCGCCAAGTGATACGCCCCGAGAACCTTATCTGCTGAATCTATCTCATCTTTGGGCAGAAATGAAACCTCAAGGAGGATATCGTGATACACAAATTTCCCGAGCTTCAGACCCGGGTCCTTTGCATCGATAACCAACATAATGTCCAGGTCCGAATCTTCCGGGAAAACGGCGTCATCGGATAGCCAGTTGATGGAACCGTGGAGAAAAGCCCCCCGCAGCTTAGGGATTCGGATCCCTTCCTCCATTACCCATCGATAGGCCTCTTCCTTCGCTTCCTTGACCAGCATGGCCTCACCAGCTTAAGCTTTCTCCTGTTGAGTAACATTCCCCAGCAGCTGCCATCAACCCTTTCTCAGCTGAAGAAGAGGAAAACAATCTGCCTCTGACGAACTTGTTGTCTGTAGCATAAGGTGATAAGGACCTTGCATGTGAAGCAGTGCAGCGTGGTATACTCCAAGCAGGTCACCACGGGAGGAGTAAGCATGTCGGCAGGAGGCAGCGGATTCGGCCAAGGCGTAGTTACATTCAAGCAGATGCGGGACGTAGTCGCCTACAAGGAGGATGTCCATGTCTGGGTGTATTACGACCAGACCGATGACATCCTGCGCTACGAGGCCTATGTCATCGATTACGACGATGACGGCAAGCCCTCAACTTTGGCCTTTGTGGTGGACGATGGGATTCTGCCTTGGAACTGCGCTTTAGGCGATTATCTGACCAAAAAAAGGCTCCGCTCCGCTGGTGCCAAACAGAGCCTCTGGGATATTCCCCGGCACACTAAGGCCACTTTAAGCAAGCCCGAGTACAACCTTTATCTGCAGCTCGATGAAAAGGAAAAGAGCAAGCTCCACCACTTGTTTGCCAGAGAGGAAGTGCGCCTTAAGGCCAAATACCGCTCCGCCTGGCAGAAGCGGCTGCGGGCATTAGGCTATGATGTCATCCCCTCCGCCTACTGATCACCGTGCCTTAGCTTGATCCCACCGAAAGGCCTGCAATAACAAAAGGCCCTGTGGGCCTCATCCAATCCGCCTTTGGACAAATACCTCTAAGCTACCTTCCCCGCCGCTGCGCTAATCTAGCCGCCTCGGCCCAGGTTTCCCTGAGTTCCTGCAGCATCGTCACAACTTCCTCAATAGGTGCCTTGTCTTTCTTGATGTTGGCTTCAATCAGCCGCTGAACCATGTAGTCGTAAAGCTGGGACAGCCCTTTGGCAATTTCCTCGGAAGCCGAAGAATCTAGTGATGCCGCCAGCTCATCGATGATATCCTGACTCCGGATAAGGGCATTGTGGGCTTGTTCCTTGTCTCCTCTGTCCAAATACATTTCCGCCTGCTTGCAGAACTTGATGGCTCCATCGTAAAGGAGCAGCACCAGTTCGGCCGGCGATGCGGTCTGGACCTGAGTGTTCCGGTACGCCTGATATGCCCCTGCCGGTATTGCTGTCATCATTACCCCTCCTGCGCAGTGTTTATACACCCGAACACCTTGCTTTAACCGTCTTGTTGATATAGTATCCCCCGCCCCGGCCCCGCCGCACTCTCACCAAATCCCGGTCCTGAAGCAAAGTCGTCATCTCCCGCACGTAGGATGGGCTCACATTAAGGGCCTCTCCGATCTCCTGGGATCTGACAGGCCTTGCATAGCTGGAATCCTTTTCTATGAGAACACGGAGTATCTCCTTATGGAGGGGAGTAAGCTCCGTCATGTTTGAACACCTACCATGAGTTATAGGGCACTGCGTCAAACGCGCTCATCGATAAAGAGCCCCAAGAGCGCATCGATTTTGGCGACAACTTCAAGCATGTACTCTGGTGGGATTTGACGAATGACCTCCCCAGTTTCCTTGTTGATGATCTCTACCACGATCTGCTCTGTCTCTTCATGGATCCTAAAATGCAGGCCCTTGTTGAATATGTCTGCTACCGCATTCAGATGCTCAACTCCGGCGGCTATGGTTTCCCGCAGACCACTGGCAGCCTGGGAGCCGGGCCCATAGGACTTGCCGGTACCCAGTACTGATTCAGCTGCCGCTTCGCTTTTCAGCGGTTGATGGAACTCTCGCTGCCTTCTGATGGGGATATCACTGGCATAGTTGGTATTCGCTCCTGTAACCGAATTGACACCTCTAACCGGCATCCCGCCACCCCCAGTAGATACCTCGTGAGGCCAAACGACCAGCAATACGAGTTGGTTTACTATTACTATTATCGGCATGCTGCAGTGAGATCTTTAAAGGGGGAAAGGCAGGCAGAAGGGCATAAAATAAACCGGCAACTGACGTTCCCGGTCCAACTGGCTGGAATTAGGACGCTTGAGCGCACCTACTCTTCCTTCTTTTTCTTGGCTTGTTTCAGCAGATCCGACAGCTGACTAAGATCCACTTCTTGGGCTGACACGGCCGCTCTGCGGTTCTCCGCCTGGATTTCCCGATAGACCTCTTCTCGATGGACAGAGATTTCCCGGGGAGCTTCAATCCCGATTTTGGCCTGGTCGCCCCGAATCTCTACCACGGTGATCTTGATATTATCCCCAATAATAATGCTCTCATCTACCTTGCGGGTTAACACCAACATGAACGGTGAGTCCCTCCTTGGACTGCCAGGCCCTCCTGGCGCTCCCAACCTTACCTCTGCCTGTGCCAAGGCTCTCTAGGCGATCTCTTCCACAGTGCCAAAGACCGGGTACCGCATGCTGTAACTCCGGTCGCTGAGCACAATCTGCTTGCCCTTGCGGTTTACAGCATTGATCACCAGCGGCGCCTGAAGGTTAACGGTCATCTTCCTAACGTCTGCAGGAATGGTGACAATGGCCAGAATTGCCGCTTCCTGCGGATCTGTGATGCCGATGTCTGCAACTTCCGACTTGGGCACCTCTGCTTTGTAATCCTTGACAACCTCCCGGGGATCGATGACCACAAAAGTCAGGTCCGGTTCCTCCACTGCCTGCAGAAACCTAAAAGCCCCAGAGCCTTCCAGCAGTATGTACTGTTTCACTGCTTCAAAACCTAGTATGCCCTGGGGGAAGGTAATAATCTCATTCTCTGCTGCTTCCAATTCTCCAAACCTGGTGGTCTGCACCCGCATAGCCCCCAGCCTCCTTTCCCCTGCTCCGTGCTGTCAAAATGTACTTCTCTTTCCACCTTAAACTCAGGCCCATCCATCGACATTGACCCCAATGACTTCTATCTCCAGCCGGGGTTTTTGCAGCAGGTAAATATGTACCTTCCCAGGGTAGTAATTGATCTCCGCACCCCGCGGCTCTACATCGACCTTCACCTTCCCCAAGTGATACCGGTAGTAAAACTCTCCTCCTACTACTTCCACCTTGGGCCGGGCCTTGGGAGCCGCGGTGACATTCAGCTCCTGCTGCTGGTTGGCATTTTCCCGAATGATGTCTATCAAGGGATGGCCGCCGAGTTCAATTCGGCCCAGCCGATCTCCCTCGGCCACCACTCTGTCCAGTCCCCGATAGTACGTCTGCCAGGCCTTCTCTGCAGCTGCCTTAGCCAGCTGATCGGGCTTTTTCATCCCCAGTTCACCGAAGGCCTCCTTCAGGTCCAGCTTGACGGCAGCAGGCACCCGTTTCATTTCCATCTGGCCCAGTTCTTGGTCAATCTCCATCGCAGCCAGCCGGCTGTTGATCTCAAGTCTTGACGGCACATAATCAATGCCGATGCGGCCAAAGTAGTGAGTAATCCTTAGCTGCAGCACAGCGATTCTCCTCTAGGTCAATGGACTAGCGAAGAAAATCCATGAGAGTGGGCTGTATGATCCGGGCGGTGGTGTCCAGCGCCAGCCGATAAGCATTTTCCTGCATCTTAAAGTGCATGATGGCTTCGGCAACATCAATATCCTCGGTTTTGGAGATAAGCGTCTGGAGATTGATATCCAGTCCCTCTAAGCGGCTCTTGGTGGTTTCCAGCCGCTTGGTCTTGGCGCCGACCTCTGCCTGATAGCGCAGCACCTGGGAGATGACCGCGTCCAGTTTAGCGATAGACTCAGATGACACCCCTTCCGAATCCCCTGCGTCCAGTCTCCTCCGAAGGTCGATCAGTACTTCAAAAACTCCGCTGTCTCCATCGAAAATCACTGAGCCGGGCAGACTGATCTCCAGCTCGGAACTGGGACCAACTTCTACAGTTATCCCTTTAGCATCTGTATAAGTGGAAAAAATCGATTCAACCTTTTCGATATTCGTCCCGTCCTCCGGGGCAACCACCGCGGAATACGGCGGCTTTGAAGTCTCCTGTCCACCGAAGATATATATTCCGGCGTAGGTAGAGTTGGCAACCTGGACGGCGTGGTCAATCAGCTCATTTATTTCCCTGGCCAGAGCATAGAGGGAGTCCTCCGGCAGCGTGCCGTTGGCACCGTAAACCGCCAGTTCCCGTGCCCGCTGCAGGATGGAGGTAAGATCAGTCAAAGCGCCGTCGATGGCAGTCAGCATGCCGATGCCGTAATCGTTGTTGGCAACATACTGTCTCGTCTCCTCCAAGCCCTTATACATCCGCAGGACGCTGCCTGTGCCGATGGGGTCATCGGATGGGAACATAAGTTTCTTGCCCGACGCCAGCCGGCTGCTCAAGTACTGCAGCCGTTCCAGCCCTCGATTGAGGTTGGAAAGAGAATTAGTGACCAGCATTTTATTCGTTACCCGCACAGCACATTACCTCCCCACTAGCCCCATGCGCTCAATTACTGTGACCAGGGTTTCATCAAGAGCTGTAATGAGACGAGCAGCAGCGTTGTAGGCGTGCTGGAAGCGGATCAGGTTTCCCATCTCTTCATCCAAAGATACACCTGAAACCGCTTCCTGACGGTTCTGCAGATGCTCCAGCAAAACAGTCTGATTGGCCACCATCCGCTGGGATTCCTGGGAATCGACGCCCAGGCTGGCAATCAGCGAAGAGTAGAAGTCTGGTATGCTGCTGTTCAGCATTGCAGAACGGCCTTCCTGAAGGAGTTTGGCGATCCTCAAAGCGTTTTCCCCGTTGCCCGGCGTCTTTGGGGTGCTTGCATCTGCACTATACCCAGCAGCAATGTACTTGAGGCCGTCTTCTCCCAATATATCCGCGGCCAGCCTAATATCCTGGGCATACTTGCCGGTTTCCGCAGTGTTTTCGGCAAAGGCGAAAAAGTCCTTGCCACTTGGAAACCGATCCCCGTCGGTCTCAGCGGTGGGATCGTATCCATACCCTTGCTTATGCAGAGCATTGACTTCTTCGATCAGCGCCTTGGCAAACCGGTTAAGCTCTGCCATGTACCCGTTGAGGAGGATGTCGTCCCGCAGTTCAAACAGGCCCTTGAGTTCGCCTCCATTGAAGGCGGCGGCAACACCGGTGGCTTCCCAGACCACTTTGTACCCGTCGGGTTCCCCTTTGAGGGCCAGCTTGGAGGCATGGGAACCCTGAACCAAAGAACTGCCTGAGATGCTGATGTGCATCTGCAGCTTGCTGTCCACCGCCACCTGGATGTTGGCAATCTGAGACAGTTCCCGCACCAGCATATCCCGGGCATCGAGAAGGTCGTTGGGACGGTCGCCGGAAACGCTGACAGCCACAATCTGCTTGTTAAGGTCGGCAATCTGCTGGGCTAGATAATTGATGCGGTTGACCTTAACCCCAATGGCGTAATTGACTTCCTCCCGGTAGCGGTCGAGCTGAGTGTACGTATGGCGGATGGCATCGGCCAGCAGTGCCCCGGTCTGGCGCACTACCGCCCTGGCGGCAAGATCCGATGGCGTGAGGCTCAGCTGCTGCCAGGCTTTCCAAAAATCCGTCAGCATGGTGCTTATACCGGTATCTGAGGGCTCGTTGAATATCATCTCGATCTGCTCATAGCCGTCCATGAGAACCTGCCAGTAGCCGGCGGTCTGGCTTTCCAGGCGGAGCTGCATTTCGATGAAATCATCCCGCATCCGCGCAATCTCCGCCACCTGCACACCGGTACCTATCTGCCCCGGGGACAGCGGTTTAGTAAAGGCGGGCACGGTGTACGGATTGCTGGCAACCAGATGTACCCGCTGGCGGGAATAACCGTCTGTATTGGCATTGGAAATATTGTGACCGGTGACCAAGAGCCCCATCTGATGGGCCTGCAAAGCCCTGAGGCCCATCTGCAGTCCTGCAAAAGTGCTTCGCATGGCTTTCTCCCCCTATGCCCTGGCATCCAGCCGACCATGCTGGTAACCGGACCGGTCCCTCTTGCCCGGCTCTCCGTATATGGTCTGGCCTGTATCCCCCGTCAGGAGGCTCAAGCAGTAGTTGTTCAAGGTCACTGAGTGGCGCAAAAGCACAGCATTGAGCAGATTGACCTCTTGCAGGCGAAAAGCGACATCCCGCAGCTTGCTTCCCTGCTCGAGAAGGCGAGCTCTGTCTCCCTCGGGGAGCAGACCCGCAAGCTTCTTCAGCGTTAGAGGGACGTCATCTTCCTTGGCAAAGCCTGCATCAGCAAGCTCTTTCTCTATACCCTCCATGCACCGCAGCCGCCGGCTTTCCCATTCCTCCAGTTCCCGAAACAGGTCGGCTTCCTCGGCAGCGGCCGCCTCGATGGCCGCCGGGTCATCTTCGATGATAGCCTTCTGCGCTTTCTCCGCCGCTCCTAAAAGCACTGTCACTACCTCGGTTTCCGAGGCCAGGAGGTCCAGCAGCTCTTGGAACAAATCAGGAGACAGCGACACTGCCGCTTCTCCGGTACCTACCCTCTCCCTGGCTTCCTGCCCCACAGCGAATCCTCCCCTCAATCCCGCAAAAGACCGTCCCTAAGCATCTGGTCCAGCAGCTTCTCCGCTACTTTTCGGGCTGGCACCTGGTAGGTCCCCTGCCGAACGGCAGCCCGCAGCTCGGCAACTTTCCGCTCCCGCACGTCGGGGACAGCCTTCAGCTGATTGAGAATACCCTGGATCTCCTGGCTCTCTTCAGAGATGGTCACCCGATCCATGGGCGTTCCGCCGCTTTCTCTGCCGCCCCGCCGGGGTGCTGCCTGCTTCTGCTCCCGGTATATGCTTTCTATCAATTTCATCTGCTGGGGATTGATCTTCATAGCTGCAGCACCCGGAAACCCTCCGGGCGCCCATTCACCTCCGGCCTGCAAACCTCACATCTCAATCTCTCTAATAATCCTATCGGCATTAACCGACAGACCTTTAATCCCCGCGCCGCCGGCGGATGGCATCTGCCACGTGAAATGCTGCTTTTCTGTCTTTTTCTTTCTTGGCTGCCGTGGGCTTGCTTTCTGCCAGGACCTTCCTGGCGTCGCTTTCGATGCGGGCTGCACATTCGATGCAAAAGCGCCCGCTCTTGATGGGTTTCCCGCAGCTTTCGCAGGTTAGGCCCAGATCAAGAACATGGGCTACATCCAACCGCCCGCTCTTTACCCATTCGTAGATCTGTTTGCGCTCCACTCCCGTGGCCTTGGTGATCTCGATGACGGTGGCCGTGGAGTGTTCCTTGAGATACTCTTTCACTTTGTTGAACTGTTCCTGGTCCTCCCGGTCGCAGTCAAAGCAGAGCTTCGTAGACGAACTGATTGGACTAAACAGCTTCCCGCACCTGATGCAGTTTCTTAGAGTCGCCAACGCTAATCTCCCTCCTCCGCCGCTCAGGACCTACCCTCACCAGAAGATGCAGCAAGATCGGAATCACTTACCGCGATGGAGAGCGTCAAACCGT
The DNA here is from genome assembly GCA_012839845.1 of Bacillota bacterium. Lineage (GTDB taxonomy): Bacteria > Bacillota > Limnochordia > DTU087 > DTU087 > DTU087. Next base: position 24,528 of record DUMM01000114.1, read on the forward strand.
AGACCGCTTTTGCCCCAGCCTTAAGCAAAGTCCTGGCCAGCTCATCTAGGGTGGCTCCTGTGGTATAAATATCGTCGACGACACACAATACCTTCCCGACAACCTTCCCCGGGCTTGAAACGTAAAAAGCGCCTTTGAGGTTTACCCGCCGCTCCCAGGCATTGAGGCCGGTGGAGGCCTGGGTTACCTGCCGACGGACTACAACGCCGGGTTCCAGCACCGGCAGGTGAATGCAGCTCAGCATCCCCTGGACCAAGAGCTCCGCTTGATTGTACCCCCGCTGTTGAAGCCGCTGGGGATGAAGGGGCACCGGCAAGAGATGGGCTTTTCGGGGAATCCACCCGCGGGCATTGGCCACTGCAGCCATCACCTGTCCGAGGCCGACTGCCAGCCTCCGGTTGTACCGATACTTAATTTCGTGAATCTGTTCCTTGAGAGTTCCGCTGTAGATGGCAGCTGCCCGATTTTGCACAAAGAAATGCCTTGTGTTCCGGCAGTGGAAGCACAGAGTCGGTTCAGCGCTTGCCGGGAGCGGACGCCCGCACAGCCGGCAAAGGTTTTCGCCCACCAAGGGGAGCTGCTCAAGGCAGAGCTCGCACATTTCCACCCGGGTATTGAGTACCAGCTGCCGCCCGCACACCCGGCAGAGGGCCGGCGGCGGGAAAAGCAGATCGATACCTGCCATCAATACACTGTTTAGATACTCTCCTATGGATAACCTTTTCCCCCGCAGCAGTTTGTTGTAAACCAAAAAAAGCACCTCCACCCCCTTCAGGGCGGCCGGTGCCGGATGCTACTGCAAGTAATACATGCCTAGCTGTGAAAATCCTGCTGGTCTTCCGGTTTGCCGGGCCGGCCTGCATCATTCCTGCCGATATCTCCCTCCGGCACCTTCAGGATCAGCCGATTGCCCTCAACCTCCAGCTCCAACCGGCTGCCGATTCCCAGTGCTTCCCGCAGTTCCGGAGGGATCTGAAGGCGCCCGGCAGAATCCAGCGTCACATATTCATCGTGGGATTCTTCGTCTTTCTGAATTTCTTCCCCTCGGGCTACTGGACGGCGCCGGACTGTTTCGACGCTGATCTTGCCGTCCCTGATCTCTACAAACCGATCTACTGCATAGGCCATGGCTCGGTCGTGGGTTACAATCACCACCGTAACCCCATAGGTGCGGCTCACGTGGTGAAAGACCTCCAAGACCTGGCGGCTGGAGCGGGTGTCCAGGGCGCCGGTGGGCTCATCGGCCAGCAGCACCTTGGGCCGATTGGCCAGAGCAATAGCGATGGCCACCCGCTGCTGCTCCCCTCCCGACATCTCCATGGGACGATGGTGAATGCGGTGGCCCAGCCCCACCGCTTCCAGAAGCTCCCGGGCCCAGGCCCGGTCAACTCTGCCGTTGAGAATCATCGGTACCAGCACGTTTTCTTCGGCAGTAAGGTAGGGCACCAGGTTCCTGGCCACATTCTGCCAGACAAAACCTACATAGTCCCGCATGTAGGCCAGCCGCTGCCGACGGGTAAGGCGGCCCAAGTTCCAGCCGGCGACCACCGCGGTACCCGCTGTGGGCTCATCCAGTCCCCCCAAGATATTGAGCAAGGTGGACTTGCCGCTGCCGCTGGCGCCGATGATGGCCATGACTTCTTGGGGGTAGATCTCTAGATCCAGTCCCTGCAGAGCCATTACCTCCAAATCAGCAATCCGGTAGATTTTGACGAGATTATCGCAGATGATGATGGGTTCCATTAGACTTCCTCCCCCAGCTTTACCGCCTGATGGAGCCGCATGCGGGATAGGATAATCACCAAACCGATCAGGCCGAAGAACAGCATTCCGCCCAGCGTCAGGTAGATTTTGCCCAGGTCAGAGCTGGAGATGACGATCATGAACTCCGGCACAGATCCGGTCAAATCGGCGCTGATCTTGGTAAAGGGCAAGAACAGCCGGCTGGCCCAGCCACCCAGCACAGTGCCAATGGCAACTGCAGCCCCCACAGACAGCACCTGCTCAATAAAGAGCATCGCCACCAGCTGCCCGATAGAAAGGCCGATGGCCCGCAAAATGCCGAATTGGAGAAACCGCTGCCGGAGCGACAGGAATGTGTAGAAGCAGAACCCCATCAAGGTGATAGCAACGGCAACCAAGAAGCCGATGGACAGCATGCCGAAAAGTCCCATCCTCTGGGGATCTCGGCGGCCTTCGATGAGCATGCCCCGAACATCGTCGATGCCGACAACCCATATCCCATACCCCCGCAGGGTCTCGACAATTTCGCTGAGCCGGGCTGATTCATTGACCTTCAGCCACACATCATAGGGCTGGATGATATACTCCTCCTGCAGATAACTCAAGTTCACGATGCCAAAGGGCTGCTCATCAGGATAGAGGGTTGGCCAATAGTCTACAGCACCCACCACATAAAAGTCTATCTCTTGGTTTCCCAATCCCACTGTTACCCAGTCTCCCAGCTTCACACCGTAGCGGTCAACCAGCTCTCTCGATACCAGTACCCCCGCATGGTGAGCTGTCAGGAGATTGAGATACGCATTCAGATGGTAGTCATTCAGGTCTTCCCTGGTCCAGGCCGCTAAGCCGAAATCCCACGGGTCAATGGCCATCAGCTGAACCCGGCCCCGAAGCTGTCCCGCAGCCCAGGCCGAGACCTCCATCTTCAGCACCCGGGCCGCTGCCTCAACCCCAGGAAGCTCCTTGTGGATGTAAAAGGGGGGTTCGTAGATTATCAGCTGGTCGTCACCGGCAGCTTCCCCGCCGCCTCCCATGCTGGAAGAACCCGGCAGTGACCACTGCTCCCTCAGCACTATATCGCTGCCGTAGCGGTACCGCACCTGGTCTTCGAAATTCTTATCCAGAGTGCGGGCGGTGGAGGCACCGTAAATCCCCAAAGAAACCGTGAGGATGATCAAGAGGATCAGCGGGCCTGCCTGCCCGGGATTCCGCTCCAGGTGCAAAGTGGTGAGGGAAAGGGCAACTCCTGCCCAGCGGTCGGTGAGCCAGGCCAGAAGCCGCATCAGCCACGGGTAAACCCTAAGGGCAATAAGCGCCGCCGCCACCAGAAAGAGCACCGGAATCACAAACAGGGCGGGATCTAAAACCAGCTCTGATTCTGCCAGGTTAGCAGCTTTCGTGACCAATGCCGCTTGACGCTGCAGTGAGCGGTAACCCAAGAACACCAGCCCCGTCAGGGCAAAGTCCAGATAGAACCTCTGCCAGACGGGAACCTTGGTCTTTCGCACCATTTCTTGCTTATAGGTGACAATGCTGTGGCGGGTGGCGGAGATAACGGGAAAGAGGCAGGCGATGACTGCAGCGACCACACTGATCAGCGCATATTGATAGGCTTCTCTTCCCAGCCGGACAGGAAGAGCCGTCCGGTCGACAAAGCTCATGAACCCGGCGGAGGCGCCCATCACCCTGGAGATAAAAAGCCCAACCCATGGGCCCACCAACAAAGCCGCTGCCCCCAAGAGGCACCATTCTATCAAGTATGAAAACAGGATCTGCAGGCTGCTGGCCCCCCGGCTTCGCAGCATGGCAATCTCCGTCTGCCGCCGAGCGACAGTGAGGCTGGCGGCAAGGACGACGAAGTACAGGACCATGCCTAAGATAGGGATGCTGAGCATAAACATGAGCAGCCTCAGGTAGAAAGCCTTTGTTCTGAAAAACCTAAAGGTCGTCAGCGGCGACAGCCAGAGCCTGGTCCCCGGCAGGATCTGATTAGCCTGGTTCTCAATATACTCAAGCTCGCCGATCAGCCGCGACAGCTGGTCTACGTAGACGTGTTCATGGTCAAACACCCAATACCATACCAGTTCGTAGACCGCCACACCTTCTGTCTTCATCAGGTGATCCTCTAGGAATTCCCTGCTGATGAAAAAGCTGTTTTCAAAGGGCGGAAAGTAAGGCCACTCAGGGGATGCAGCGGTCTCAGCCTTAGGCCTGATGACCCCGACCACTTCCGCCGTAATGGTCTTGGGTTCCCGGTCGTAGTCGCTGGTTGCAGCCAGGCGCATGACGTACTGCCTGCCCACCAGCAGCTCCTTCTTGTCCAAAGCCCGCTCGTCAACAACTACCTCCAGGACCCCGTCCTCCCTGGGAAGCGGTGCCGGCCAGCGCCCTTCGATAACGTCCACCCGCTCCCTTAAGCCCTCCATGTAGCGGAGGTGGCCGTACAGCGCCTGCTGGCTGACATCGGCATCAGCAGGCCGGATGCCTTTAGTGTCCACAGTCCCGATCCGGGAATGGTAGACCTGCGGAACGCCCATACGGGCCGGAACTTCCTTCTCCAAAAAAGCGTGCAGCCGCTGGAACCGCTGGACATCCACTTTCCCCTCAAAACCCGGATCGTGCATGATAAACAGCGTAAAGGGCAGGCGCCCCCTGGTGGTGCCCCGAATCCACTCCCGCATGAAGGAATACTGGAGAGCTCCGTTGGTGTAGATGGGAACTGCTGATGCAATGGCTACCGCCATGATCAGGCCCAAGAGCAGCCCCACTTCCAGGCGCCAGTTTCTGACCATCTGCTTGACGACAATCCAGAGTACAGTTAGAAACCGCATGGGGCCACCTCTTTACCTGCCGATGACAATCTGGCCTTCTTCCAGACCTTTGAGGATTTGAACATGGGTGTCGCCTTCAATCCCTACAACCACATCAACTTCCCGCCGGGCATCCCCATCCAGCACCCGGACGAACTTCCGGCCCATATAATTGCGGACCACCGACTTGGGCACCAAGAGGGCATCTTCCGCCTCTTCCAGAAGGATGACAACTCTGATCAAACTGTCAAATTCCAGTTTTATCTCGGGATCATCCAGCCTAATGTGGACCACCGGCTGGTTGTCAAAGGCAGAGCCCTCCTCAGAGATGGCAATCTGGTGGATGTACCCTTCGGCCCAAGTCTCACCGGTGACATTCACCAAGACCTTTTGGCCCCGGACCAGTTTGTTGACATCGGCGGAATACGGTAGGCTGACCTGAATCTCCAGTTCTACCGGGTCGGCCACCTTGACAACAGTCCGGTAAGCATCCACTGCATCCCTCTCCCGTGCATAGACGCTAACCACTCTGCCGTCAAAGGGTGAGCGAATTGTTGAGGCCTCCAGCTCTTCCTGCAGCCGCTCTACCTCCAAAACAGCTTTCTGCCTAGCTAGTTCCTTCATCTTGAGTTCATAGGGACTGACCTCTAAACCCACCAGGCTTTTTACTCTCTGGTATTCCATTTCGGCAATTTCCAGGTCCACTTTCGCCAGTTTTAAGCGGTGCTCCAGATCCCCGGTCTCCAGCCGAGCCAGCACCTGGTCTTTCTTAACCGCATCACCGGCTTCCACCAACAGCTCCCGCAGGCGGCCGCTACGGCGAAAGTACAGCGTCGCTTCCCTCACCGCGGCCACCCGACCCAAGGTGCGCAGCTCAGCGGCTATGTATCCCCGCTCCACTTTGTATGTGACCGTCCTAGCCTCCGGCGGAGAAAGAAGGGGCGGAGGTGCATCTACTTCTTCAGACGGAAGCAGGCTGCAGCCGGCCCCAACAGTTACCATTACTAGAACAGATAGTATAAAAAGCTGGCGGTTTACGCCCAACATCGCTCTTCCTCCTTCACCACCCGGCCGTCAGCCAATTCGTACACTTTATCTCCAAACTCCTCCACTGCAGGATCGTGGCTGACCAGGCAGACGGTAACTCCGTGCTCATCAACCAGGGTTCTAAAAAGCTCCATCACCTTCATGCCGGTGGCAAAATCCAACTCACCGGTGGGCTCATCGGCCAAGATCAAACTGGGGTTCATGGTCAGCGCCCTGGCAATGGCTACCCGCTGCTGTTCGCCGCCGCTGAGCTCCAGGATCCGGTGCCGGGCCCGTTTTTTCAACCCCACCAGCTCCAGGCATTCCTGCGCCCTTGCCCGCCGCCTGCTGAAAGGGCAGCCGGCAATCCTTAAGGGCAGCTCCACATTTTCCTCTGCCGTAAGATACGGCAGCAGGCCAAAGGATTGAAAAACAAAACCTACCTCTTCGCGGCGCCAGCGGGTCAGCATATTCTCCCCGAAGGTGCTGATCTCCGTTCCCTTAAAGAAAACCTGGCCCCGGGTAGGTCGATCCAGGCCTCCCATCATGTTCAAGGCAGTGGTCTTTCCGGAACCCGACCGGCCCTTGATCACCACCAACTTGCCCTGCGGCACTGACATAGTCACTCCATCTAGAGCGCGGACTTCAGTGCCGCCGGTCTGGTAAATCCGATATACATCCTGCAGAAGGACCACCGGCTGGGAAGCATCTGCTTGCTGCACAGCAGACGTCTGCATAGATTTGGCGCTGCATGCTGCAGAATATGCAGCTTACTAGCGCCACCTCTCCCTTCCGAGCATATTTCGCACTGCATCTGATTAATAATGTTTTTCACTATCTTCTTATCTTCTTTCTTCGCCGGAGGGTGAGAACCTCCTGCTTAACTGGATGCTGTTGCTCTATGGGGCCAAGGACGTTGAATAACAAAAATGCCGGATTTCAAGATCCGGCATTAACAGATACTTCTTCGCTGACATCTCCATTTTTACGGACTTTGCCTTGACAAGCTCCTGCTGTAGGCCTCATATCCCTGATAGCTGTAGTGGAGGATCAGTGCATGCAGGGGCACCTGCAGAAGGCTGGCTAGAAGCCGAGGCGGCAGCAGCACCAGCACCGCCCGGTGAGAGAGTATGGCCAGCCAAATGGTGTTGAGTATCGAGACTACTGTCGACGTAACAAAGACTGCCAGAAACACCGCCCAATACCCAGCCCTCTGCCGGGGAAACTGCCGCCAGATGATGACCGGCAAAAATCCAAACACCGCGTAACTCAAGGTAAAACCGGGGAAATACGGCCCGATGGGAAACAGGTTGCTCCCAATGAGATCCGCCAGCGCTCCTGCTGCAGCTCCAGCAGCGGGGCCGAACAAGAGCCCGGCCAGCATCACCGGTACCTGTCCAAAGCCGATGCGAAGGGCCTGAATCCCCGCAAAGGGGACAACAACCGGTGCCATCCGACTTAAGGCGATACTGACTCCTACCAGCAGACCGAGAGTAGTCAACTTCTTGGTGGTAATGCGCACAATCAAACCTCCCTTTCTCGGTGAGCGCGCACCACACCGAAGCCGGGAGGCCCCAAATCTTCGAAGTGGTAGCGGACGCGGTACTGCATCGCGGACCAAAAGGCCCTTCGTCTTCAGGCAACTTCCCATCCTGAAGCACTTAACGCACAGCACCTACTCTACCATCTGTTTATTTCATTTCTTTACCCTTCATTCTAAGTAAAGTAAGAAGCCTTGTCAACTCTTAGAACCACGTTCCCAGTAGACCGACCAGAGTTTCGTTCACAGAAGTTTAATCGTTTGAAAATAATATTGCAAAAGGTGGGTATCCCTGAGATATTATGGGTTTGGAAGAA